>NZ_JBOBQH010000005.1:0-267521 GCF_050585765.1 Bacillus sp. ATD
ATGAATTAACAGGTACGTTTTGTCTTGTTTAGTTTTCAAAGATCATTCAATAATGGAGCGGGTGATGAGAATCGAACTCACGACATCAGCTTGGAAGGCTGAGGTTTTACCACTAAACTACACCCGCGTGATATCTTATATTGGCGCGCCCGAGAGGAGTCGAACCCCTAACCTTTTGATCCGTAGTCAAACGCTCTATCCAATTGAGCTACGGGCGCTTATCAAGCGACTTAACTATCATACTATCATTCGTTGTTGAAGTCAAGAAGTTTTTTTAAAAATGTTTTTCGAATCTTTTTCAATTCGACTTTTCTTATTATACACATTTTAAAATTCTTGTAAACACCTTAGAAAAACTTTTTTGTTTTTCGTTTTGTTTCACGCTGTTCATCAGCGACGTTTAATAATATACCATGCCTGTTTTATTTGGTCAATACTTTTCCTGTGTTTTTTATTTTCTTCTTTCACGCCTTTGTTTTGTATATATTTTATCTCAACTTACAAACAATATTAGATGGGTGTATAACAACGGAAACTTAATTACTGACCTGTTGGATAACTTGCTTCTTGAGTCGACAGGCGTACTGCCAAAAACAAGGATTTATGAAATGAGCTCTAATCAGACGTTTCGGGAAACACTTGCTTTTTTGATTGTACGCGACAATGCTCACCAGAATGCATTTGCGAAATCGCTCGAGACATTGGGCGTTGAGTTGGCGAAGCTCTCCCCTGTTCCAAATTATGATATTAACAGTGCAGAGAGTATGTTGAATTACCATGATGCACAGTTTACCTTCAAGTTGGATGAAACGAGAATCGGGGAAATCTATCAAGGGAGATCTCCAGCCGAAATGGCGGATAGTTACAAGTCATAGACCCTTCGGCAGGGTAGTCCGGGGTTAGGCGATATGAATGCCTAATCAAGGCGGGAAGGTGCTCAATGAAACTTCTTGAGCACCTTCTAATTTGTGAAAATCATTCATTCAACGATTGGCGTTAAAGAATCGCCATTCCATATTTCTCCCTTATTGAGCGTCCAGCTGTCATGATATAAAGCTGAAGCACCCTTGTTTACCGCTGGGCTCCATTCATCATTCCATGCGAGAAAGTAAATGGTTTTAGGATATTTTTGTTTTATTGCATTGATGAACAGGCTGTAATCGAAGCTGCCGTTTGCTGTTTGCGGGCCCACTTCTGTAAAAGCAAATGGTTTATTAAGCGCCGTTAGCTGATCATATCCATTTATCGAATAGGCGTCTTGGAAATACGCATCTAGTCCGACAATATCCACGTAAGACGCACCAGGGTAAAAATCGGTTTTGAATTCTCGGTTGGCATCGGGAGAGTAAATCCAAAGCAAATGATCAAGTCCTCTTGTGTCGGTCATATAATGATAGATTTTCTTGTAGAGCTGTTTATATAGAGAGATTCTTTCATTATCCTTTTGATTATATGATGTAAGTCCCCACCAAAACCATTCACCGTTCATTTCATGCAGCGGCCTGAACAGAACAGGCACACCTTGGTTCTTCAGCTCTTGAAGTCCGTCAGCAATTTTGCTGAGCATGGCATTTAGACGCTTCCCTTCTACTGTTGAAGAGTCTAGTATTTTTTTATACTGATCATTTGTAATCGCTGTTTTAAAATGCCCTGACTGAAAAGCAGGGTTCGCCAGGTGCAAACTGATTTGCGGAATTCCGCCATTTTTCCAATACGAAATTAAATCGCTGTTGCAGCTTACATCTATTGAATCTTCAATATTTGCTGTTTCTAGCCACCCTCTGGCATAATCACAGCCGTATATAGCAGGCGATTGCCCGGCGGCGCTTCGGATTCTATCAGCCTCAGCCATAGAAAATGTGTCATGACTGTAACCTCCGAACGCGCCAGAAAGAACTCTGTTTTCCGTACGGTTCGGCAGATGAGCAAGCCAATTCATCACTGCTTTTGTTGTCTGCTGTGCATTAGGATTTACAGGAGACACAGTATGCGCTTCAATTGGTTTTGCTAAAACAGCAGACGCAAGCAAAAATAAAATGAGCAAAGAGATCATATATTTCTTAACCACATCCAACTCCTCCATTCATTAAGGGTGAGATATCATGAATTCACAGTTTCCTTCTATTGAAAATTCGCCAAAATGCGCAGGCAGAATAAAGTGTGAGCCTGCAGTGCATTTATACTGAATACCATTATTGATGATTCGTCCTGATCCGCTCAGAACACTCCCCAGCAAATAGGTTTGATGAGAAGGAAAAGAAGCTCGGCCGCTAATCTTCCATTTGTACACTGAGAAATAATCTGATTGCACGTAAACAGTGATCTCCGCGTTACCAGCTTCTTTCACTTCAGGTGTATACGCTTTATCAATATGCGGTATCGCTATGACTTCCATGGCTTTTTCTATATGAAGAGATCTTTTTTCGCCCTGATCATTACAGCGGTCATAATCGTATACGCGATACGTTGTATCAGAGTTTTGCTGGATTTCAAGGACGAAGGTTCCCTCACATAAAGCATGGAGTGTACCGCTTGGCACATAAAAGAAATCTCCGGGCTTAATTTTGATTCTCCTCAGCAGCCCGTTCCAATCACCGCTTTCAATTCGCTGTTTGAACTCTTCCCTTGTGCTTGCGTGATGTCCCAAAATCAGTTCGGCGTCATCTTTGCAATCTATTATATACCAGCACTCTGTTTTACCAAGATCACCGTTTTCGTGCAGCTTTGCATAATCATCATCAGGATGGACTTGCACAGAGAGATCCATATTTGCATCAAGCAGCTTTACCAAAAGCGGAAACACCTTACTATCCGGAAACCCGAAGAACTCCGGATGATCTTGCCATACTTGATCAAGTGTCTTTCCTGCCAGCGGACCGCTTTTTACAACCGACGGACCATGAGCATGTGCAGAAACGGCCCAGCATTCACCTGTTTTTTCTGAGGGTATTGTGTAGCCGAAAGCATCGTAAAGCTTTGTTCCCCCCCATATTCTTTCTTTAAAGACAGGTTCCAAAAATATAGGGTGCTTCATGATCGCACCTCCCCGGATGCTGACTCTGCTTGCAAGGCCTGTTGCGCTAAAACCAGCGTGCCGATGATTCCTGCATTACTGCCTAAATGTGGAGGTACTATATAATCACTTATATTTTCCGATAATTCAGAAAAATCAAAGTAGCTGTTCATGATCTTCGGTACATATTGATAGATATAAGGAAACACTTGTTTCTGTTGCATGACGCCGCCGCCAAGAATGATTTTTTTAGGTGCAAGGATCAAAATATACTGAGCCAGCGCTTGGGCAATATAGTACCCTTCCAGTTCCCAGACTTGGGTTAGATCTGATAAATCAGCAGCTTTTTTTCCCCAGCGGGCTTCGATAGCGGGGCCTGAAGCTAAGCCTTCAAAGCAATCTCCATGATAAGGGCACTTCCCTCGGTATACGTCATCCGGGTGCCTCCGGATATAAATATGGCCCATCTCTGGGTGTGATAGCCCCTGAAGGAGCCTCCCCTCTACAATAGCCCCCGCGCCTATGCCAGTGCCAATCGTTATATACAGGCAGCTGTCGAGCCCCTTCGCTTCACCGAAAAGAAATTCACCCAGCGCTGCAGCGTTGACATCCGTACTAAATCCGACTGGGATTTTCATTTCGTTCTTAACGGTCTGCAAAAAGGGATAGTGTCTCCAGCCCGCTTTCGGCGTGGCCGTGATGGTACCGTATGTTTGACTGGTTTTATCGTTATCAACAGGTCCAAAGGAGCCGATGCCGATTGCCTGTAATGAAAATTGGCGAAAATATTGAATCACTTTCTCTATCGTTTCATCCGGCATCTTTGTAGGGAATTCTATCCTGTCAATGATCGTTCCATCTTCTCTGCCGACAGCACAAACAAACTTTGTGCCGCCTGCTTCAATACCGCCAAGCATGCAGATGGCCTCCTTGTTGTCTCCGCAATCAGCGCCGTATGTTTACAGAAGTCACAACAAACTTGTCATGCCGATGACGTGAAAAGGAATATTCAAATGGAATCCCGGTATCTAAGAAGCCCACATGTTCCACTTCAAGAATTGGATCATCCTGTTTGCAGCCCAGATGCTGCTGGTCAATATGATCAGATTTGCAGGCTCTGATTTTCCGGTGCGTTCCGGCGATTTTGAGCTGCAGCACATTTGTAATATGATTGTAGATCGAATCATGAAGGACATCGTCATTAATGCCTGGGATTAAATGCGTCGGCATATATGTTTTTTCCAGTACATAGGGTTCACCTTCTACAATCCGCAGCCGAACGACATAATAAACCGGTGTTTTCTGATCAATAGACAAATGGGCGGCCACTTCCTCAGTGGGAAATTGCACTTCAAACTGAATGACCTTGCTTTTGATTTTTTTATCTTTCAGCAAGTTGGTCAATCCGAGAATCTCATTGCTGACTACATGGACATGGTCATCCTGTATTGCAGATTGAATAATAAACGTGCCATGGCCGCGTTTTCTGAACAGCAGACCCTCGGCAACTAAATTATCCAAGGCTCTCTTCATCGTCATACGGCTTGAGTTAAATTCTTTTGCAAGAGATACTTCATCAGGAATGGGCTGATCGATCGGATATACGTTATTTTTAATTCTTTTTCTCATTTCATTTGCAATGATTTCATATTTATTCATTGGTATCCTCCGGCAGCTGTTAGAGTCTGATATCACATAAGCTTTTACGGATATCATAAGTTCTTTTCCCTATTTCATCAATGTTGCGGCTGTTCGTCATCTCTATTCATCATGATGATTGCCGGAAGATCTTGACCTTAAGAAAATCTAGAAACCGTTTTGCTCAGCAACCGTTTTGAACCATTTTCCGCTCTTTTTGACGGTTCTTTCTCCGTCTTTCTCGAGATTGACTGATACAAACCCGTATCGGTTTTTGTAGGCATTTGTCCAAGACCAGTTGTCCATGAACGTCCATAAGTGATAGCCCTTTACGTTCGATCCTTCCTGCATGGCGCGGTGAATCCATTTAAGGTGCTCTTTTATAAATTCAATCCGGTAATCATCCTGAATCATGCCTTGTTCATCTCTGAAGCGCTCTTCGCCTTCAACTCCCATGCCGTTTTCAGAGATAAAACACTCGATATTCCCGTAGTTTTCTTTTAAATTGACCAAAATATCATAAATGCCTTTTTCATAAATCTCCCAGCCCCGATGCGGATTCATTTTGCGGCCCGGCATGACGTAAGAATCAAAATACCTGTCCGGCAAAAAAGGAGCGTCGGGATTCGGAAGATGTTCTTTTGCTTTCACACGTCTCGGCTGGTAATAATTCACTCCCAACAGGTCAACCGTGTTCATTTTGATGATGTCAAGATCTTCAGGGTTGTAATCAGGCATAAAGCCTTCATTCTTCAAAATGTCAACCAGCTCTTTCGGAAACTCGCCTTTGACAGATGGGTCTAAAAAGGATCTGTTAAAAAACGCGTCTGCGATTTCCCCGGCTTTCACATCCGCCGGATGGCTGCTTCTCGGGTATGATGGGGTCAAATTTAAAATGATGCCGATTTTTCCGTCCTGTTCCATCTCCCTGTAAGCCTGAATCGCGCGGGCACTTGACAGCATCGTATGAAATCCGACCTGGACAGCCTCTTTAAAGTCGACCTTGTTTGGATAATGAAAATCATATAAGTAGCCGCCTTCTACGGGAACGATTGGTTCATTATGCGTGAACCATTTTTTCACTCTGCCGCCAAACAAACGGAAACACGTTCTTGCATAGTTTTCATAAGCGTCAACCGTCTCTCTGTTTCCCCAGCCGCCGATTTTTTGAAGCGCCATCGGCATATCGAAATGAAACAAATTGACAAAAGGTTCAATTCCGTTAGCGATCAACTCATCAATGACATTATTATAGAAATTTACGGCTTTATCGTTGATCTCGCCTGTTCCGTCTGGTATGAAACGCGACCAGGAAATCGACATCCGGAACGAGTTGTGGCCAAGCTCCTTCATCAGCCTGATATCTTCTTTATAATTGTCGTAAAATTGGGATGTGGCTGCGGGTCCGACATGGTCAAAAAAACGATGCGGTTCTTTCTCAAACCAATAATCCCATATATTCTGCCCTTTTCCGTCTCTATCGGCAGCACCCTCCGTTTGTGTTGCTGAAGCGGATGATCCCCACCAAAAATCTTTCGGAAAACGATATTGTTCTGTTTGTGCCAAGTCTCTCTCCCCTTATGTCACATTTTAATGCTGTTATCATTTTGCTGAGCAGCTGTTTCCTGCACAGCCTGTTCTTTTTCTTTTGCCAGATTTAATTTATCCATTGCTTTTAGGAACGGAAACCAAATCACGAAGACAATCAGCAGATTGATAAGCTGCATCACGCCCCCCATGATCGAGTTCGTCGCCATGATGCCATTAATGAATAATGGAACCGTCCACGGCACCGTCACACCAGTCGGAGGCGGAACGAGCCCCGCTGACATGGCCAGATAGGTGACGAGCGTAACAACCATCGGCGCCAGCACCCAAGGCACAATGATGATCGGATTCATGACAATCGGAAGCCCGAAGATAATCGGTTCGTTTACGTTAAAAATACCGGGAGCGAGGCCAAGTTTTGATACTTGCTTCATCTGCCTGCTTTTCATGAAGATGAGAATGGTAAACACAATCGCAAGCGTCATCCCCGTTCCGCCCATCCCTACTGTATAAATCTCCATAAACGGTTTTGAAATAATATGAGGAATTTCTTTTCCCGCCGTGTAAGCAGAAAGGTTTTCTACCTGCAACGTATTCCAAATCGGGTCCATTACGGAGTTGATAATGATCTGTCCATGCAGGCCGAAAAACCAAAGAATTTGAATGAAAAACACGGCAATCAGCGTCGGAATGATACCGCTTCCAAGTCCGACAAGCGGAGCCTGAATCGCGTGATAAATGACGTCGTGCATATTTGTTTTGAAAAACAGAGTCACCATTACGTTAATCAGCAAAAATACGGTCAATGTGATAAAAGCCGGAATAAGTGCGGCAAATGATTTTGCTACAGCAGGCGGAACGCCGGCTGGCATTTTGATTGTCAGGTTTTTCTGAACGATTCTTCTGTAGATTTCACCAGAAAGAAATGCCGTAATCATGCCAAGAAACATCCCTTTTGCACCGAGACGGTCGACCGGGATAACCCCTGTAATGGCATCTCCTGTTTCCGGCTGAACGATAAATGGCGTTAAGAGCAAAAAGGAAACCAAAGCGATCGCTCCGCCAAATACAGCTTCGACCTGATAGCTTTTTGACAGGTAATAGCCTATCCCGAACACAACAAAGACAGACATAATGCCCATAGTCGCCGTGGAGGCAATGCCGAAATGAGACTGAAACGATGTAAGCATTGAGGTGTTCATGATTTTGTTTAGAAACGGCAAATTCGTTAACACCACAAAAATGGACCCAAATATCGTCAGCGGGAAAGCCAGCATAAATGCATCACGCAGCACTTGCAAATAACGGTTATTGTTTAACCTCCCTGCAATTGGAACAAGGAATTGGCTGATTTTCTCGAACACCCTATCCACCCCGATTATTTATAGATTCTTGGTTTTAAAGAGATCAAGCATCTCTTTCACTAATTCTTTCATGGATAATGTTGACATCAGGTGATCCTCCGCATGCATAAGCAGCAATGAGAAAGCTGCTGCTTCTCCGCCGGATTCCTTCTGTATCATTTGAAAGTGAATGTCATGGGCCGCGGATAAATCCTGATCCGCCTTGGCAATAAGGGCATCCGCCTCATCCTTGTTCCCTTCTTTATAGGCGCGCAGTGATTGTATGATGCAGCTGCGGGCATTTCCGCTGTGCAGGATTAGCTGAAAACTGATTTGCTCGTCTGTTAAATTCGTGATTTTCATCTGTTCCATTATTGATTCACCATTAAGGACAATGCCTGCTCATACGCTTTTTTCCCATCCGCCATTCCGTAGGCCATCATGTCAATGACTTCAACTCGAATGTTGTATTGATCCGCCTCTTTTTGGAGTTCGCTTTTCAGAAAGCTCATTTGCGGACCAATCAAAACGGCATCCGCTTTTCTCATGTCTTCTTTTGCCTTATCTTGGCCAACAGCCCAAATCTCTGCTTCCTCACCGATAGACTGTGCGTATTCCTTCATTTTTGTCACCAATAAACTGGTAGACATTCCTGAACTGCACGCAAGTAATATTTTTTTCAACTGCTATCCCCCCTGTTATTGAAACGCTTACATGAATTATTATAGTCATTTAATTTTAAATGTCTATACTTTTATAAAATAAATATAATCATATTTTTGTCCGGTTCATCGTTTTGTAAATTTTTCTATGGAAGATTCATTCATAATGTGTTACACTCATCAACGGAAACGAATCAATTAAATAGCTATTATCACTTGTATAACCTCAATAATATGGTTTGAGGGTGTCTACCAGGAACCGTAAAATCCTGATTACAAAATTTGTTTATGACATTTTTTGTAATCAGGATTTTTTTTATTTATCAAAACATTTAAGTAAAGGAGTTTGTTATGAATTTCAAAGTTTTCCTGCTTGCAGCTTCTACGATTGCAGTCGGATTGGTTGAGTTAATTGTGGGAGGGATTCTTCCTCAGATCGCAAATGATTTAGACATTTCCATTGTTTCAGCCGGACAGCTGATCAGTGTATTTGCGCTGGGATATGCAGTATCTGGGCCTTTGCTTTTAGCATTGACTGCGAAGGTTGAGCGGAAGCGCTTATATTTAATTGCTTTATTTGTTTTCTTCCTTAGCAATCTTGTCGCCTACTTCAGCCCTAATTTTGCAACACTGATGGTATCCAGGGTATTGGCGGCGATGAGTACAGGGCTGATTGTTGTACTTTCTTTAACGATTGCCCCGAAAATTGTAGCGCCTGAATACAGAGCCCGCGCAATCGGAATTATTTTTATGGGATTCAGCTCCGCGATCGCATTGGGCGTGCCGCTCGGTATCTTAATCAGCGATTCTTTCGGATGGCGGATTTTGTTCCTTGGCATCGGCCTGTTGGCGCTGGTCTCCATGCTGATTATTTCAATCTTCTTTGAAAGAATACCAGCAGAGAAAATGATTCCTTTCCGGGAACAACTCAAGACGGTTGGCAATCTGAAAATCGCGAGTTCACATCTCGTCACGATGTTTACATTGGCTGGGCATTATACACTATACGCCTACTTCGCTCCGTTTTTAGAAGAAACTCTTCATCTGAGTTCTTTCTGGGTCAGCATTTGTTATTTCCTTTTCGGGATATCCGCTGTATGCGGAGGCCCTTTCGGAGGAGCGCTTTCAGACCGGCTTGGTTCCTTTAAGAGCATTTTGCTGGTAACCGGTTCCTTTGCCATCATTATGTTCTTACTGCCGCTGTCTACATCGTCTATGATTTTCTTTTTGCCTGTCATGGTCATTTGGGGTCTTCTGAGCTGGAGCCTCGCCCCCGCTCAGCAAAGCTATTTAATTGAAATTGCACCAGATTCATCTGACATTCAGCAAAGCTTTAACACATCTGCCCTCCAAGTCGGAATCGCCCTTGGATCAGCCATTGGCGGTGTTGTTTTGGATCAGACGGGTACTGTGGTGTCAACGGCATGGTGCGGCGGATCGATTGTGATCATCGCTGTCCTGTTTGCTTTCATTTCTTTAACAAGACCTGTTCAGACAGCAAAAAAATCCTCCTTGTAAAAGGAGGATTTTTTTATGATTTAGCTGAAAGCTCATCTTCGGTGACCCATTTGTGGTTTTTCACTTTTTCGCCGCTTGTTGTCGATGTATAGTCAACCATGTATACAGTTGTTTTTTCCGCGGAGTCGATCTCAGCTGTTGCTCCTTTCATGCCTTTCATATGAGAAGCCTCTAAAATCACCTGATCTCCGGGTTGTAACGTTTTATCTCCGGCATCTTTGATTTCTTCTTGGATGACCCATTTGTGATGATCCACGCGCTGTCCCCCGTTTGTCGGAGTATAAGAGACAACATACGCCGTTGTATCGTAGGCGCCTGTCACTGTGGCTTCGGCACCTTTCATGCCTTTCATATGGGAAGCCTTGATGATTACCTGGCTGCCTACTTTGTATTTTGGATTTTTAGATTCCTGTAATCCCTCTGGAACGTCAGCTGATCCGGAATGGTCCATCTCTTCATGTGTTGAGGAGTCTGAATGATTGTCATGTGTGCTTTGTTTCGTACTGTTGTTATTGCCGCATGCTGATAAAACAAAAACAAGAGATAACATCAGAATTCCCAGTGCATTTTTAGAGATTTTCATGTTCATTCTCCTTTGCTTCATTTTTTTACTGTAACTATTGCCCGCGGACAATGAAAAATAACATGCCCTCTCGATAATACTATACCCCCGAATGGTATGTAAATGCGCTGATGTTCTCATAAAACGTTCCCGCAGTTTGTCCTATTCCCCTCAACTTGTAAAGCCAAACATAAAAAAAGCCGCTGTCAGGCGGCAATTACTGATTTAAGATTTTGATATACACACCTTTTTTTGCTTTTTGATAGGCGGCCTCACCCATTTTCCTCACCTGTTCAGAAGCATCTGAGGATTTGATCCATTTGTCATCGTGAAAAATGGATGGGTCGATAAGACGCATTTTCTTCTTTTGATGGAAATCGTACTGGATGTCATCTTCTATTACTTGTATGCTGGGATGAATGGATGTAAGCAAGCTCAGAACTTCTTCATTTTTTGATGACCACAGGATGTTCAGTACCTCTTGATCCGTTTTCAGCAGATCCTTTGCGGATATGACATGATGCCGCAGCGCTGCTTTCAACGCTCGCGCTAAATATTCATATCCATATACATTCACGGGATCTAAAAAGAAATCAATCACTTCTTTGTAATACACACCGACAAACCATTCGGCGGCTTCGATACCGTCCGGAAACATCTTTCCGTTTCTCACAATAAGATGATCCAAAAAGGTTTGCGCTTCGTGCAGACTAATGTGCCCATATCGGTACATATCACGCAGCGTATAGTCTATCCGATCAGCACACAGCTCCGGTGCAGGCTGTTCGAGCAACGTCCATCTTGAATCGTCAAATAAAAGTTCTTCGCTTTGATAGCCGTATTTTTGTAAAATGTCCGGGATTTCAGAGTGAACAATGACTTGTTGATAGATGTTTTCATGATAGTCTTCGGCTTGAGTTTCAAAAACAATGTCGGCCACATGCGAAAAAGCCGTGTGTGATACATCATGGAGCAGGCCTGCAATCTGCTCTTCTATCGTTCCTCCAAGCTTTTTGATGAGGAGCATCACGCCGATGGAGTGCTCATACCTGGTCACATTCCACTTTCGATTGACTAAAAAGCTTGCTCCGCCTTGATAGATTCCTTTTAATCTTTGCATCGGAGCGCTTTTGATAAGCTCTTCCAGCACTCCGTCTATATGGTGCTGTCCGTAAATAACATCGTTGATTTCCATGCCGTCACCTCAACATCTATTTTCTTAGTGTTCATTTTATTGTATATATTGATCGTATACTTTCAATAGAGGAGTGTTACGATGATCATCATCCCAAACAATGAGATAGCGAAACAGATGTTGACCGATTTTTTTGCCAAGCATTGGGGTACACCCGAGATGGCGATTTCCAGCGGCATTTTTCGGTGTGATGAAATAGATGGATTTGCCGCCGTAAATGAGAGCGGCGAAATCATTGGCTGCATTACATACACAATAGATGGGAAAGACTGTGAAATTATTTCATTAGATAGTATGATTGAAAATAAAGGAATCGGCACAGCTTTACTTCAGCAGGTTGAAGCGACAGCTAAGCATGCACATTGTCAGCGAATAAAGCTTATCACAACAAATGATAATGTACATGCGATGGCGTTTTATCAAAAGAGAGGCTATCAATTCGCTGCAGTGTTTCCAAACGCAGTTGAAAAAGCGCGGCGGCTCAAGCCGGCGATTCCCGTGATAGCTGAAAACGGCATTTTGATTCGGGATGAAATTCTTTTATTGAAGGTAATAGATTAAACGAATAGGAGTCTTTTATGTCCAGTCATTATAAATACCCTCTCATTTTCACGGCATTTCTCTTCATCGCTTTCTGCCTAATCTTTTTTTCCTATCGCCTGATTCATCATGTGCGTTTGGAGTATCCGAATTGGCAGGGAGAAAGCAAAGATCAGAATTGGGAAGCTGTTTTCAAAAAAAATGAAGATGCACCGAATGAATACAGCGGCGAACTTTATTGGATCGGCGATACAAATGAAACAGCCGACACTTATTTGGAATCACTGATTGTAAAAAAGGATAATGAGGTTCTGCTGAATTCTAACACAGAAATTCCAATGCGTGACTATTCCGGTGGCACTTTTCGTGATGGAAGCGCAAAAGAAAATTCCGTTTCTTTTTTAGAGCGGTTAGATGAACATGAGCTTGAAGGCCATGATATAACCATTGAAGTGAAATGGAAGCAAGGTGATCATTATTCTGCGAGTCAGCTTACGCTTCATGAAAAGACCTTGTTTGAGTAAAAGCAGTAATAGATGATCAAAATTAAAAAAAAGACAAATGAAAAGGCGTAGCATATTTTAAACAGCTAATATGTTATGCCTTTTCTACTTTTTTCATTTCCGCCAAAAAGTGGAGCAGTCCGCCTTATCCAGAATATTAAACTCAATCATTTTCTCAAGTAGCGTGTAATCAACTGGACCGTTCCAGGGGATACGTATCATCCTTTACGTGCGCTATCGTTACTTTTTCAGGAGCGACAGCTAAATGCTTTTTAGAAACACTAAAACCAATAATAAATGTACCGTGATCCGTAAACATCGGTTGGTTCCATTTTATTTCTGTATGTAAATTTGGATATTTATTTTTTATCCAAGTCAATACCTCATCGGTTCTATCGCGGTGGAGCGGGTCATCAATCCCCGCTAAATACTCAGAAAAAACGTCCATATTGTTCCCTCCTAAATAAATGATGCCGTTCAGAGAAGTTCTATGCGACTATAGCAGATTTCAGTTTACCTACCCACGGCCAGTATCTCCAATTAATTCTTTAGTGCTATCTCTCTTTCCTTCTAAAACTTCTCATAAAAGAAGAACCATTCTTTTGATAGCAGACTCTTGTAAACCCAATCTTTAAAATCGATTAATACCAGCTTAACAGTTTAAAAATATAATTGGGTTGTCATTGAGATTTAACTATTTTAGGAGGTTATCCAGTTGAAAAAATTTCCGAAGAAATTACTGCCTATCGCAGTTCTATCATCGATTGCGTTCAGCAGCTTAGCCGGCGGCAGTGTGCCTGAAGCCAGCGCCCAGGAAAAGAAAAAGGGGAACCAAGACGAAATTAAGAATGTTATTGTTCTGATTGGTGATGGTATGGGTGTGTCTTATACGTCTGCTTATCGATACTTAAAGGATAATAAAAAGACAAAAGCTGTGGAGCCTACTGCTTTTGATCAGTATCTTGTCGGCCAGCAAACAACTTACCCCGATGATCCAGAACAAAATGTAACGGATTCTGCAGCGGCGGCAACGGCTATGTCTGCGGGAATTAAAACATATAATAGTGCTATAGCCGTGGATAACGACGGGTCAGAGGCCAAAACGGTGCTTGAAGCTGCGAAAGAAAAAGGAAAAGCAACAGGACTTGTGGCTACTTCAGAAATTACACACGCCACTCCGGCCTCTTTCGGGTCCCACGACCACAGCCGAAAAAACATGAATTCAATTGCAGATGATTATTTTGATGAAATGGTCAACGGCAAGCACAAAATTGATGTTCTTCTAGGCGGAGGAAAGAGCAATTTTGACCGTAAGGACCGTAATTTGATCAAGGAATTCAAAAAAGCGGGATACAGCTATGTGGATAACCGGAAAGACATGCTGAAAAATAAAGACAGCCAAGTTCTCGGCCTATTCGCTGACGGCGGCCTGCCTAAAAAGATTGACCGGACGAAGGATATTCCTTCACTTAAAGATATGACAAACACAGCGATTAAAAAGTTAAACAAGGATAAAGACGGATTCTTCCTCATGGTGGAAGGCAGCCAAATTGACTGGGCGGGCCATGACAATGATATCGTCGGCGCCATGAGCGAGATGGAAGACTTCGAACAAGCTTATAAGGCGGCTATTGATTTCGCCAAAAAAGACAAGCACACATTGGTTGTAGCAACGGCTGACCACTCAACCGGCGGATATTCCATCGGTGCGGACGGCATCTACAATTGGTTCAGTGAACCCATTAAAGCCGCCAAGCGCACACCTGACTTTATGGCAGAAAAGATCGCTGACGGCGCGAATGTTGAAAAAACGTTAAAAACATATATCGATCAAAAGAAATTGGCTTTAACAAAATCCGAAATTCAATCGGTTGAAGAAGCGGCCAAATCGAAGGAAGTGCTGGATATCGATAACGCCATCGAGAACATTTTTAATAAACGCTCTCACACTGGATGGACAACAAGCGGCCATACCGGTGAAGATGTTCCCGTCTATGCGTACGGTCCGTCTAGTGAGACATTTGCCGGCCAAATCGATAATACAGAAATCGCCAAAAATGTCTTCAAGGCTTTACAATACAACATTAAGATTCACGATAAGTAAAAGAATACAAGGTGTCCCGTTGCTTGTATGAAGTAACGGGATCTCTTTTTAATGGAGGAATCATCATGAGAAGAATTCTTTCAATTTTGGTTTTTGCCATCATGCTTGCGGGCTGCTCATCAAACGCCAGTACTGAAAAACAGCATGCAGGCGGGGAGAAAACAGTAAAAGCCGAGCCGCAAAGCACTTTATCCCAGAAGGATAGTACAGATGATTATCAGCCTAATTCCCAGGTAACTGATGACCGGTCATTGCTTAAGGTCGGCCAAACGTTTTCGGATGATAAGGGAAAAGCTGTCTTAAAAGATATCAAACAAGTGAACAAAACCTATAAGATTGGCGACGTGGAGTTAACGGTAAAAGAGATGAAGCTGATCCACTTGCGCCCGGACTACAGCATGATTGATTATTTTCATGAGTTAACACACGATGAAGAGTTCGATTTCGTTAAGGTTTTCGTTGATATTAAGAACACCTCTTCAAAAAAAGTAAATGTTGCGCCGATTGCCTTGATGAAAACAAATACAGGCGAAACCTTTGATTGGAACAAAGATATTTATCTTGAAGAGTTAAACGGCGAATTGGAAGGCGGCGCCGAAAAGTCCGGTAATCTAGGCTTTATTGTAAACGCATCAAGCGACCATGCTCATGATAAAGAAGCAGATCAGAAGAAAGCAGAGATCAAGTGGATCGAAATCACGACAAGCGACGTCTTTGACCATAACCATAAGAAAATCAGTGATGCTCAAAAGATCAAAATCAAGTTTTAAATGAAGAACTCCCGTACAAGGTACGGGAGTTCTTTTTCTTATCTGTTTTTTTGGCGAATCAATTCCTCAATCCGCCCCATCACTTCTTCCATCTCCATGCACTCTTTGAAGCTTTGATTGATTTTTTTAATGCCCGCCGTATACTGATCGTTGTGTAAAACCTCATCTACAGCCTGTTTTAATAGTTGGACATTGACTTCATCTTTAGAGATGACATAGCCTGCTTGCAGTTCAGAGAGACGCTGCGCCACCATCGGCTGGTCCTTGTCATGAGGCATGACAACTAGTGGCACGCTGAAATGAATCCCTTCGTTTACGCTGTTCATTCCGCCGTGTGTAATGAAAACATCCGATTGCTCCAGCACTTCCAGCTGAGGGACATACGGGGCAATGATAAAGTTTTCCGGTGCCTGCTTTAATTTCGTCAAGTCCGCTTTTTCTCCGGCAGCGATGACGACTTTTCCGTTAAAGCCGGAAAATGCATCGATACAAAGGTTGAAGAATTCCTCTGTATGATCCAGTACAGTCCCCATTGAAATATAAATGACCTTTTCATCTTTTAGCTGTTCAATCGGGAAATCTGTTTTTTCCGCTCTCTTTGGAAAGCTCGGGCCGATAAACAGACACTCGTCCCCGAAACGATCACTTTCCGGCTGAAAATAACGGCTTGTATACACTACGTTCAATTCCCCTTTATTGTTCATGAATTGAACCAGGTTTTTCGGGGCAACACCGTACGTTTCTTTCATTTTTGCCAAAAGGTCTTCGCACTCTTGATCCAATTCAAGCGGCGCTCCAGACTCCGGATGCAGCGGCAGGATTTTCAGATGCTCCTCGCCAAACAGGAAAGACGCCGATGAAGAGACTCCTGGAATATCTAAGTAATCCCTCACCAATTCCCCCGCGCCGAATTTATCATAATAAACAAAATCAAATTGAATGCTTTCAGATAAATCTTTGACAATCTGTAAAATGTCCAATGACGTTTTGATATGGATTTTGACGAATTCAAGAATGCCATTGGGCGAACCGACATGAATAGGTGTTGTTCTCAGCAGATCCCTGTGAAGATGGACAGTTGCTCCCGCTGCTTCTAAACGTTTTTTATATTTTTCAGTGGAGATATAATGGACATCATATCCCTTATCGGAAAACGCTTTTGTAATGCCTAAGGTAGGATTCACATGGCCTTCCGCAGGAAAATTCAAAATCAATACTGTCTTCATGTAGACAACTCCCTCTCAAATCGTATTCTGAATCTTTGTTTGATCAGACTACTACTAATCGTAAGATGGGAACGCACCCCCATGCAAGGGACAAATGAATGAACTATTCTGCTGCTCTGGACGTAATCAAAAAAAGACACCCCAGCTGTGGTGTCTTTTTTTACACTTTTCTGATCGTAAAAAATTTCCGCAGAAGCCATGGGCCCGGTGTAAAGCCCAGCGTTAACTGCCAAGCGCCAATAGCCTGCAGTCTGTATTCGCGGACGATCTGCATCTTCCTGCTCATGCTTCTGACATCCTCAAACCATACCTCATGCGTGCGCCCCTGCTGATCACTGTACCGGAAAAATGGTGATTGATATTCGGTAGAATATTGTATCGGGGCTTGGTACCTCATCGCTCTTTCGATTGCGTTTTGATTTGAAATCGCTGAAGCAACTGTACCCGGCTGGTACGGGATGATCCAGTCGTACCCGTAGAGCGGGACTCCGATAATGATTTTTCTGCTCGGCACCTGTGCAATCGTAAACTCAATGGTTCTCCTTATTTCAGTAATCGGCGCTACAGGGCCCGGCTCACTTCCCGCATGATGCCAATCATAAGCCATGATAAACATATAATTGACAACCGATCCTATCCCTCCGTAATCGTAGCCTCTCAGCCATGGAATATTATCGCTTGTTTTTGCCGGAACAGCTATCGTCAGCACATACCCTCCCGCCTGAAGGCGATCTCTCAGCTGGCGCAAAAAGCCAGTGAAAAGATCGCGGTCCGCGGCGCTCACCTGTTCAAAATCGATTGTGACACCCCCATAGCCCCTTGTAGAAACTAAGTTATAAATGTTGTTGACCAGATTGGTTCTCGCTGTTGGATTGTTCAGCACTTGGTGAACAATTTCCGTACTGAAGCCTCCTGATGTAAGGTTCGTTATTGTTGCCAGCGGCGTGACTCGCCTTTGCCAAGTTGTCTCGATAGCAGCCGCATCATTTAATTGGTTTGCAATATCGCCGTTAGGTGCAATACGATATTCAAAAATCGAAATTGAAGACGAGTATGGCGCATAATCATTGATTAGCTCCCGATCAAGGTCAGGATTTCGGAGCACGTAAAAACTTAATGTTCCCGCAATGTAATTTGAGATCGAAGGAATCGTTATTTTTGATCCCGCTTGTAAAGCATTTGGGCTGATGCCCGGATTGGCTGCCCGCAGGCGCTCTAATGGAACAAGCGCTTTTGCCGCAATGGCTGTAAGCGTGTCTCCCGGCTGGACTGTATATACATAAAGAGGGATAAGCAGAGCCTGCCCCGGCACGATATTCGTTTCATCTAAACCATTCACACCCCGTATTTGATCAACAGAAGCACCGTATCTTCTGCCTATCGAAAACAAAGAATCACCAGGCCCGACGATATGGATAAACATGTTTAACCCCCATTATTCGTTAGTCAAACCATCATAAAATCTTATTAACGGGGCCGCTTAGATATGTGGTGAATGCATAAAAAAATACCAAGGGTTCTGCTCCCCCTTGGTACCGGATCATACAATCAATTCTCTTTTCCTTCTTCAAGCACATGCTTCAAATGCTCACAGTCATGATTGAAATGAGCCAGCACATGCTGTTTGGCTGCTTCTTTGTTTTTCTTTTTCACTTCTTTAAATATCCTGCGGTGCTCACGTAGTATCGTTTCTGCACGATGGTCGCCGGTATAATTAAGGATTCTGCAAAAGTGAATCAGATCATTTACATGCTCAAGCAAATTTTTCAAATGTCGGTTATGGCTGAAATCAACAAGCAGCTCATGAAATTTTTGGTTTAAACGAATGATTTCCGTATCTTCCGTGCCGTTGTGAATCGCTTTCTCTGTTTCTTCAAGCTGCTTTTCAAGTATGGTCAGCTCTTCTTCATCCGCTTCGTCTATGACCAATTCGACTGCCAGCTGCTCCAGCGGAATTCTGATTTTATAAATCTCATCTACATCTTTTGCCGTTAATGACGTGATCGAAAATCCATTTCGGTCATCCGCTTTTAACAAACCATCTTTCTCAAGCAATCGCATGGCTTCCCTTATCGGCGAGCGGCTGACGCCAAAGCTTTTGGCCAGCTGTGTTTCGTTTATCCGTTCCCCAGGCTTAAAAGTCCCGTTAAAGATCATTTTTTTCAGCTGATTATAAAATTGCAGGTAGTAGGGAGTCGGCTTATCTAATTTAAAATCGTCCATATATAATACCTCTTTTGAATATATTCAAGGGCTTTTCTTCATCAAAATCATATAACAGATGGTAATGGGAAGCAACAAACTGCCTTGTCAGATCCCAGAATTTGAGGTACGATATGTTTGCTGAACGACGGTCGACGGACTACTGGCAACTAGAAAACCGGCGTGTTTTTTTCGTCAATAGGACACGATACCTCCGCCAGAATAGCGCACGATTACATTTTTACATCTTTTCAATGGAGGAAAAAATATGCTCATTATTCTTGTTATGTTTCTTCTCGGAATTATTTTAGGCTTTATTGGCGCCGGTGGAGCGGGCTTTGTCATTGCTCTTTTAACGCTGCTTTTTCATATCCCGATCCATACGGCTTTAGGCACTTCTCTCGCCGGCATGGCTTTCACCAGCTTATCAGGGGCATACAGCCACTATCGTGAAGGCAACATCCAAATGAAAATCGGCTTAATAGTCGGAGGCTTTGCTGCGGTTGGCTCATTTTTCGGCGCCAAGCTGACATCTTTTATTCCGGCTGATTTGCTTCATTATTTGACGGCTGGAATGTTATTTTTATCAGCGATTCTTATTTTAATCAGATTATTTATTTTAAAAGAGAAGGCTCAAATGAATCAAAGCACTCTTTCAACGTATACGAGAGCGGTTATCTTAGGAATTGCAGCAGGTGTACTTTCCGGAACATTCGGCATTGGGTCGGCACCTTTTATTCAAATCGGGTTAATGATTATGCTGAATCTGTCCATTCGCCATTCTGTGGGAACGACGATGCTTGTGATCATCCCTCTGGCTGTAGGTGGAGGCATCGGATATATTACAGAAGGTTTTGTTGATTACGTTTTGCTTGTCAAAGTTCTAGTCGGGACAATGTGCGGTGCCTATGTAGGCGCGAAATTCACCAACCTCATGCCAAAGGTGGTTTTGAAATCAGCCATCTTTTTGACTCCGGCGATTGCGGGTCTGCTGTTGTTATTCTAAATAAAACAAAAAACCTGACGTCATGTCAGGTTTTTTTATGAATTCTGCCCTACTCGTTCTTTCGTCAATCCAAAAAACGCCAGTGAGCCGATGACAGCTGTCACAAACATAATCGCTCCCATCGGAACGGCTGTTGTCTCATTAATGCCAACAAGCGGTGACACAATCGAACCGAGGAGCAGCGGAAGCATTCCAAGCAGTGCACTTGCACTTCCGGCGCGGTGCCCCTGCTTTTCCATGGCCAGCGTGAACGTGCTGGTCAGAACCATGCCGATCGTAATCATGTAAATGAAAATGGATATGACTAATGTGGCAAGAGGACCGTGAATGATGGTCATGGTTAATAGCACAGCCGTCGCAATCATAGCCGTAATGACCGCCATGCGAAGCAGGCTTTTTTCGTGAATGATTCCGCCGAAGCGCCCGATGATAAAGCTGCCTGATATAATGGCCAGGCCGTTAATGCCGAAAAGGATACTAAATACCTGCGGAGACACCCCGTAGATATCCTGGTATACAAAAGGCGTACCGGACACATATGCAAAGCTTCCTCCGTGAATAAACCCGACAGTTAACGCGTACCCCATAAAGGACCGATCCTTCAGCAGGCTGCCCATCGTTTTGACGGATGTTCCGATTGAGCTTGGAATCCGTTTTTCCGGCGGAAGCGTTTCTTTTAACCTCAATGCAATCAGAAGAACCAGCAAAAATCCAATGATCATTAGGACATGAAAAATTGTATGCCACGTTGCGAACGGCAAAAGCAAAATGGCACCGCCTGTCATAGGCGCAACCATCGGCGCCACGGCGGTAATCACCATGAGCAGCGAGAAAAATTTAGAAAGCTCTCTTCCGGTAAACACATCACGGACGATTGCGCGAGACAGGACAAGCCCTGCGGAAGCAGTGAATCCCTGTAAAAAACGCGCAGCCACTAAAGTTGTAATATTGGGCGACAGTGCACAAAACAGAGAGGATAACGCAAATAAAAAAATACAGATTAATAGCGGTTTTCGTCTTCCCTGCGCATCACTGACCGGCCCGACAATCAGCTGGCCGATCGTAAGTCCGACCAGACAGGCTGTTAAACTTAACTGAACAAGTGAAGCACTCGCTGATAAATCTTCCGCGATTTCAGGAAAACTTGGCAAATACATATCTATATTAAGCGGGCCCAATATAGCAAGCATGCCGAGCAGAAACGCCAGTGCCAAGCGTTCTTTTCCAGTTGGATTGTGCTGCATGTTATCAAACCTTCCCTTCAACCTAATCCCTTATATAATGGATGTCAGCTCCAATAATGGATTGAAGCTGTGAAACATTTGTATATTGTATCATAACTTTCAACCTATGAAAGCCGCTTGATTACTGGCTCGGCAAAGCGATATTCCAAACACCTCAAAAGGGAATGGGCCGGGGAATCATCGTGATCAGCGCCATCTGAAGAAACGGCCAGCTTTTTTTGCTAAGCTCTAGCCTAGCGAGTTTTATATACTGGAAATTTTTTAAAAAACGCAAATGACTTGCAAGATGAAATCAATCGTTGTATATTAATTGACGTGTCAATCATTGATATATCAATTAATAATTTTGACAGGAAGAAGGGATGGGTTTTGGCGTCATTTTGTTCAGAGGAAGCCGAGATTTTATATCAGCTGCAAGGCGTGAACAAGGTGATTGGTGTGAAGTTCGAGGCATGCACGGGCATCAGCCAATCTCGTTTGGAATTGCTGACATTGCTTTATCATGCAGATGAGATCAGTCAAAGCGACCTTCAAAAGAAAGTAAATATCGATAGCGCAGCCGTTACCAGACATCTGAAACAGCTGGAAGCTAAAGGCATGGTGTCAAGACGGCGCAAGCCTGAGGACAATCGCATCACCCTTGTTCGGCTTACAGATCAGGGAAGAGAGCGAATCGAGTCTTCTAAGAAAGAAAAGGAGCGTTTCATGAAGGAAATGCTCGCAAATGTAAGCGCAGAAGAGCGCCGCCTGCTCATTGATGTGCTGGGGCGCATGCGGAACAACATAAACAATATTGAAGCATAAGAGGAGTGTATCAACATGATCAAAACAAACGATTTTATGGAAATTATGAAAGGCCGCCGTTCGATTCGCAACTATGATTCGACAGTGAAAATCAGCAAAGAAGAGATGACTGAAATCTTAGAGGAAGCAACAACTGCGCCATCTTCTGTTAACGCGCAGCCATGGCGTTTTCTTGTCATTGACAGCCCGGAAGGAAAAGAAAAGCTCGCACCGCTCGCAAGCTTTAACCAAACACAAGTCACAACATCATCTGCTGTCATCGCTGTATTTGCAGACATGAACAATGATGACTACTTAGAAGAAATCTATTCTAAAGCCGTTGAACTCGGTTATATGCCGCAGGAGGTCAAAGACAGACAAATCGCCGCGCTGACCGCTCATTTTGAAAAGCTTCCGGCACAGGTGAACCGCGAAACGATCCTGATTGACGGAGGCCTCGTTTCCATGCAGCTGATGCTGACTGCACGCGCGCACGGCTACGATACAAACCCGATCGGCGGATACGATAAAGAAAACATCGCGGAAACCTTCGGATTGGATAAAGAACGTTATGTACCGGTCATGCTGCTTTCTATCGGAAAAGCAGCAGACGAAGGCTATGCTTCCTACCGCCTGCCGATTGATACAATTGCAGAATGGAAATAAAACAAAGAGCCCAGGAATGTTTTCCGGGCTCTTTAATTTTAAGTAAAGCCGCCGTTCGATCGCCTGACCTTTTGGTTAACATGTCTGAAGTTAACCCTTGATTTGATTTTGTCGTTTAGTCATGAAAAAAGAGTGATGACCACTCATCACTCTTCTTTCTATTATTCTTTTATTTTCTTCCTGCCGAACGGCCACCAGTTTCCTTCTCCGAAGGTCGCAATGATTGCCGGAATGAAGAGCGGAAGAATGACAAGGCCATATAGCAGGAGCCCGATAATGATAACACTTGCCACCTGCATCAGCGTATTGACGCCTGAAGGCATCATCGCCGCGAACGTACCGGCCAGTATAATGGCAGCTGTAATAATGACAGATCCCATTTTGCTCATTGACCTGACAACGCCTTGCTGAATGCCAAGGTGCACCTCTTCCTTAAATCGGTCCAGCAAGAAGATCGAATAATCTACCCCTAACGCGATCAGGATGACAAAGCTAAAGAACGGTACTGCCCAGCTGACGCCGGCGTTTCCTAAGCCGTTTACAAAAATCAATTCTGTGATAGATATGGACGTATAGTACGTCAGCAGCAGTGACGCGATCATATAAATCGGCATGATCATGGAGCGGAACAAAATGGTTAACACGATAAACAGGCCTATAATCATGATCACCATCGTTCTGGAGAAGTCCGTTGTGGACAGCTCTTTTAAGTCCGCATTCATACTCGTGACCCCGCCGTACACGATCTGAGCATCCTCCAAAGGAGTGCCGTCAACTTCGTTTGCGACAGCTTTTTTGATTTGGTTGATTGTCGTAATGGCTTGTTCTGAGTAAGGATTTGAATCCAGAACGACGCTTAATTGAACACCTTTGCCGTCTGCAAAGGAATATTGGTCAATTGACTTCTTAAAGTTTTTGTCCTTCATTACTTGACCAGGAATGAATATGCCTGTATCTCTTACAGTTGGACTTTTGCTCATGTCCTCTAACATATCACTGGAAGCTGTAATGCCGTCAGAGACTTTCGTCAGGCCTTCATTTGCGCTCTTCACGCCTTCTGACAGCTTCTTCAGGCTTTCTGTCAATGTTCCGGCTTGTGCCTGCTGGCCTGAGAGCTGCTGGTTCGCTTGTTCAAGGCCGGTTTGAATCTGGCCAAGCTGTCCGCTGATTGCCGTAAGCTGCTGCACGGTCTGTGCGGTATTTCCGGTTTGGGAAATCTGTTTGCTCACGAGCTGCAGCTGCTGATTGATTTTGCCCAAACCACCTGCGGCATCGCCCAGTGAACCGCCAGAGCCGCTATTTGAGGCCGAGCCGGTTTGCCCTGCCATTTGATTCAGGCCGTTTTCTATATCTGTTAATCCGTTTTGGACATCGACAATCCCTTTTACCGTCTTATCCAGCCCGTCTGAAACCGACCCTAGCTGGTTATCAATATATAAATCTTTGATTTTTTTACCAGTCGGCTGCGTGATGGTCATGACAGAGTCAACATGATCGACTTTCTCGATCGCTTTGCTGATATTCCCGAGATAAGGGATTGTATCAGCTGTTGTGAGATCTTTGTCTCCTTTTACGACAACGTTGATCGGGAACGCTTTTCCTTCCCCGAATCCGTCCTTGATGGCCTCGAGAGCTTTGATTGATTGATAATCACTGCTGATTTCCGCAGTTGAATCGAATGATATCTGGTCATCATAGGTCAAGATGAACGGAAGCGTAATCACCACCGTGATGGCAATGAACAGAAACGGACGCGCAACGGAGTGTCTGCCAAGAAACGCCCATAATTTGTTGTCACTGTGCGACAGCACTTTCTTTGATGGCCAGAATAATTTTTCACCCAGTGTCACCATAAATAATGGCAGCAGTGTATAGAGAATGATCATTAAGATTCCCACACCGACCGCTACTCCTACGGCGGATTGGAAAATCGCAAACTTCGCAAATCCTAACGCGGAAAATCCGATTAATACCGCGAATCCGCTGATGAATAAGGTTTTTCCCCCTGTGCGGTAAGCGATAAGCGCCGCTTCTTTTTTGTCATGCCCGTTTGCCAATTCTTCACGGAATCGTGTAAGCAGCAGAATACAGTAATCTGTTCCAATGCCGAACAGAATCGCGACTAAGAAGGTTTGCGTAAACGTCGAGATAGGAAAATCAACATAGTATACAAGGATGCCAAGTATGGATTGACTGATCAGATAAGAAAAACCCACTGCTACAATCGGTATAAAAGGCGTCACAACAGATCGGAACACGATCAGCAGTAAACCGATGATCAGGCAGACTGTGATCACTTCCGTTTTCTTAAGCCCTTCCTCTGAGCTGTGAGCGAAATCCTGATTAATAAGGGAAGCTCCCGTAATATATGCCGTCAAATCATCGGGAACGATTTGATAAATCTCGTCCGCGATTTTTTCCGCCTTTTTATCAGAACCTGTAATCGTGACAGGAATGAGAACGGTTTTCTTGTCTTTCGACATCAACTGGTCTTTGACTTCTTTTTCCGCTGACAGAGGAGATGTTACCTCTTCTACACCATCGATCTTTTTGATTTTATCGATCATTGTCCGGAGCTGATCCTCTGTTTCTTTCTTTAGAGCGTGGTCTAATGTAAAGACGACACTAATCGAATGATTGTCTTCTCCCGCTTGTTTTAAAATGGCGTTTGCCCTTTCTGAAACAGCATCAGCGGGAAGCTGGGCCTGCCCCTTTTGATTGGCCAGCTCC
Source organism: Bacillus sp. ATD (assembly GCF_050585765.1). Classification (NCBI taxonomy): domain Bacteria; kingdom Bacillati; phylum Bacillota; class Bacilli; order Caryophanales; family Bacillaceae; genus Bacillus; species Bacillus sp. ATD. The sequence continues at coordinate 25,254 of NZ_JBOBQH010000005.1, forward strand.
GTTAAGTTCGGAGAAAATAAACTCAATACGACGGTAAGCGCTAATATAATGGCTGCAATTGCCCACTTGAATTTGATGATGGCTCTCATTCGGCAGAATCTCCTCCTTTAAATTTGCTTTTTAAAATAGTGAATATCTCTATGATGGAATTTACGTGTTCCTCATCTATATCATCGATCAGCTCTTTGAGCGCGTTAAAGATGGCAGAATCTAATTCCTCTAGTATGTGTTCACCACTGGGTGTAATGTTAATAAGCTTAGAACGCCTATCACTTTTTGCCGGACAGTCGTCCCATTGAACCAATCCCTTTTCGAGCAGCTTTTTCAGTCGGTTAGAAATCGCGCTCTTATGTACATTTTGGTACATGGCCAGGCTGCCGGGAGAGGTTGGGCCCTTGACTTTTAAAATCTTCAGCAGGTCTGCCTGTTCCCTTGAGATATGCTTGAAGACATCCTGATTGATTTCACGATGCACAAACTCTGTCCCTTCAAGCAGGACTTCCACAAACAGGTTTATCGCCTGACATAGCTTTTGTTCATTCAACATCTTCCCCTCCTCATTATAGTTTACCCTGCTAAACTTTATGATTAATGTTAATTAGTTTATTCCTCTAAACTATATCTGTCAACATATTTTATTTATGAACACCTGGAACACTCGTTCGTGTATAATAGGAGTTATAACCTTGAAAGGGGAAAATTGACATGTCAGATTTTGCACTGAAATTGTATCAATATAACATCTGGGCCAATCAGCAAATCTTCAACCGATTAAAAGAGCTTCCAAAAGAGGTATACCATCAAGACATTCAAAGTGTGTTTCCGTCGATATCCCATGTATTGTCTCATGTTTACCTTTCTGATCTCGGCTGGATTGAAGTGTTTTCCGGCAAAACGATGAGCGATGCTTTGGCGTTAGCTGAACAGCTAAAAGAACAGACAGAGGCAAAAGAAATGGAGGAAATTGAAGACCTGTTTCTGAAGTTATCCGAGCGCTACACACTATTTTTACAGCAAAAAGAACAGCTCAATCAGCCCCTCCAGATTCAAAATCCCTCAGGCGGAATCATGAAAACAACTGTTTCCGAACTGATTCCCCACGTTGTCAATCACGGAACATACCACCGCGGCAATATCACGGCAATGCTGCGGCAGGCAGGATACGCATCCGCACCGACAGATTATGGGCTTTACCTGTACATGCAAAAAACTGAACAGGCATAGGAAAGCGGCTCCTACATGGAGCTGCTTTCTTTCGCTAAATAGTCCAAATCACTTTAAAATTTCCTTTCATATACCCTTTATAGTAAAAAAGATAGAAATTTTAGTGTTATAATAATCATTAAAAATAGATTGCTGACTCAATAATCAATTTTTAATGGAGGAACACATAAAGTGACAGACGACATGACGAAAGACAATATAAATCAGCAAACATTGCAGAGAGGCTTGAAAAACAGGCATATCCAGCTTATCGCCATCGGCGGAGCCATTGGGACAGGCTTATTTCTCGGCTCAGGCAAATCGATTCATTTTGCCGGACCGTCGATTTTATTTGCTTATATGATCACAGGAATCATTTGCTTTTTAATTATGAGATCGCTGGGTGAACTGCTGTTATCAAATTTGAACTATCACTCTTTTGTGGATTTTGTCCAAGACTATCTAGGCGATATGGCAGCCTTTATCACCGGCTGGACATATTGGTTCTGCTGGATTTCCATTGCGATGGCTGATCTGACAGCCGTCGGGCTTTACACTCAATATTGGCTCCCTAGTGTGCCGCAATGGGTGCCCGGCTTAATCGCTCTTATTATTTTACTGATTATGAACCTGGCGACAGTCAAGCTTTTTGGAGAATTAGAATTTTGGTTTGCTTTGATTAAAGTCATTGCCATTTTGGCGTTAATCGTCATTGGCCTTGTGATGATTTTCAAAGGCTTTTCCACAAGCTCAGGAGTGTCCAGCTTCACAAATCTTTGGAGCCATGGAGGCCTGTTCCCGAATGGCATGCACGGGTTTATCCTCTCGTTCCAGATGGTTGTATTTGCTTTTGTCGGCATTGAGCTTGTCGGGCTTACGGCCGGTGAAACAGAAAATCCTGAAAAAGTAATCCCTAAGGCGATTAACAATATCCCTGTCCGTGTGCTGCTTTTTTATATCGGTGCTCTTCTCGTGATTATGAGCATCTATCCTTGGGATGTCATCAATCCTAGCGAAAGCCCATTCGTACAAGTATTTGTCGCGGTTGGCATCGTCGGGGCTGCAAGCATCATTAACTTTGTTGTGTTAACATCCGCTGCTTCAGCATGCAACAGCGCTGTATTCAGTACAAGCCGTATGGTTTATTCCCTGGCGAAAGATCACAATGCGCCGGAGTCAATGGCGAAACTGACTCAGCGTAAAGTGCCTAGAAACGCTTTATTCTTTTCAGCTATCGTGATTTTAATCGGTGTTACGTTAAACTACATCATGCCAGAAGGCGTATTCACCCTGATCACAAGTATTTCAACCGTATGCTTTATCTATATTTGGGGGATTACGGTCATCTGCCATTTGAAATACCGTAAAACAAGACCTGAATTAGCGAAAACAAACAAGTTTAAGCTTCCGCTTTATCCGTTTACAAATTACCTGATTCTTGCGTTCCTGGCGTTTGTTCTGGTTGTGCTGGCACTGGCACAGGATACTCGTGTTTCCTTATTTGTCACACCGGTTTGGTTTATTTTGCTGATTGTGATTTATAAAGTGAGAAAAGCGAAGCATCAATAAGACTCGAAACTCCTGCCTCAAAAATGAGAGCAGGAGTTTTTTTGATGAAAATGACCTTTGCTTTTGAATTTGAAGGTATGCTATAGTGTTTGTAATCAAAACAAGAAGGGATGATGGGTGGACAATGATTAACTAATCTTATTTTTACCGTTTGAAATCAATATTTCAAATCAGAAAAAATAGGATTAGTCTGCCCATTTTCTATATAAACGACACCGCTATTTATAAAGAATAGCTTATTTGATCATGCACAGGCACGGCTAATCCTTCCAACACATTTGGGAGGATTTTTTTATTCTCCCTTTAAAGCGAGGGATATGGATGAAAGAGATGATAACATTAACAAACGTGAGCTACGAAGTGAAGGATCTATCTGTTTTTAAAAACGTAAATGCCAGTGTTCAGCAAGGAGATATCATTGGGATTATCGGCAAAAACGGCGCTGGGAAATCTACGCTGCTGCACCTTATTCACAACGACTTGGCCCCTGCACAAGGACAAATCCTTCGTGCGGATATAAAAATGGCTTTGGTCGAACAGGAAACCGCGGCGTATTCCTTTGCCAATCAGACACCTGCCGAAAAGAAGTTACTGGAGAAATGGCATGTGCCCCTTCGTGAATTTCATCAGTTAAGCGGCGGTGAAAAACTGAAAGCGCGGCTGGCGAAAGGACTCTCAGAGGAGGCAGATCTGCTGCTGTTAGATGAACCGACAAACCACCTTGATGAAAAAAGCTTGCAATTTCTCATCCAACAGCTGAAACATTATAACGGCACTGTGATTCTCGTTTCTCACGATCGATATTTTTTAGACGAAGCCGCCACAAAAATATGGTCTCTTGAGGATCAGACGCTAGTTGAATTCAAAGGGAATTACTCCGGGTATATGAAGTTGCGGGAGAAGAGAAGACTCACCCAGCAGCGCGAATATGAAAAGCAGCAAAAAATGGTTGAACGAATTGAAGGACAAATGAATGAGCTCGCTTCTTGGTCGGAAAAAGCCCACGCCCAATCGACGAAAAAGGAGGGGTTTAAAGAATATCACCGGGTAAAAGCGAAGCGTACGGATGCCCAAATAAAGTCCAAGCGGAAGCGGCTGGAAAAAGAGCTGGAAAAAGCAAAGGCGGAACCCGTTACCCCAGAATATAAAGTCAGCTTTTCAATCGATACAACCCACAAAACAGGAAAACGTTTTTTGGAAGTTCAGAATGTAACGAAGGCTTTTGGAGAAAGGACTCTCTTTAAAAACGCAAACTTTACAATTCAGCACGGCGAAAAGGTTGCGATCATAGGCCCCAATGGCAGCGGAAAAACGACATTGCTGAATATCATTCTTGGACAGGAAACAGCAGAAGGAAGCGTATGGGTGTCGCCGTCCGCAAACATCGGCTATTTAACGCAGGAGGTGTTTGATTTGCCTTTAGAACAAACACCGGAAGAGTTATTTGAGAATGAAACATTCAAAGCAAGGGGGCACGTTCAAAATCTGATGAGGCACTTAGGTTTTACAGCCGTCCAATGGACTGAACCGATCAAGCATATGAGTATGGGTGAGCGTGTAAAGATCAAGCTGATGGCATATATTCTGGAGGAAAAAGACGTGCTGATTTTAGATGAGCCGACAAACCATCTCGACCTGCCGTCACGCGAACAGCTGGAAGAAACACTGTCCCAATACAGCGGCACATTGCTGGCGGTTTCACATGACCGCTACTTTCTCGAAAAAACAACAAACAGTAAACTCGTCATCTCAAACAACGGCATCGAAAAGCAATTAAACGACACTCCTTCAGAAAGAAATGATGAGCGGGAGGAGCTTCGGTTAAAGCTTGAGACAGAAAGACAAGAAGTGCTGGGAAAGCTCAGTTTTATGACGCCAAATGATAAAGGGTATAAGGAGCTTGATCAGGCTTTCCATGAGCTTACGAAAAAAATCAAAGCGCTGGATCATCAAGACAAAAAAGGCTGAGGGGGAAAGTTCAAGCGGCATTGAAAAGGACAACAGCTGTTGTCCTTTTTCTTTATATTTTCAAAAAGATGACTTATAGTACCCCTATCACCGCTTCCGGATAGGCATGCTGTGTTTGGGTAACGTAGCGGCTTTTCAGCTTAGCTGTTTCCGCATACGTATATTGGTCATGGCATAACCCATCTTCTGATAAAGATAGACGGCTGTCTCGTTGTGCGCAAACACATGAAGGGCCAGCCTTTCCGCACCAAGCTTTCTTGCTCTTTCATCAAGCGTTTGAAGCGCCAATTGAGCCAGCCCTTTTCCGCGAAAGGCTTCATACAATCCAAAGGAATAGATAAACGCTTCCTTTTGCGGATGAAACGGATCAGCATACAGCCAGAGCCAGCCCATTCTTTCCCCTTGTACATTTGTGATGTTCCAAAAATAATGATTGCTGCTGTCTCGCCCGTTCGGAATCATGTTCTCATATGCCTGCTCCGATTTCTCAAGCGCCTCTTTTTCCGTCCAAGTTCCCGACATTATGTTTTGTTTCGCATAATTTTGCACGGACATCCCGCGAAAGGCTTCGAATTCTTCCAAAGTCATGGCTTCTAAAGTTAATGTCATTCTGTACTCCTCCTTTATAAAAAAAGCCCAGCTGATGCCGGACGAATAACGCAGAAATGGAGCTCTATTTCAATTACCCGGTTAATACCTGGGACTTTCTATTATTCAATAAGAGAAGGAGATCTCCTGCATATAGGTTTGTTACACCATGATTATCATGATAGACACAATCAAACAGATCATCGCAGGTATCGTCATAAGGACCGATTGCCGCGCTCGAAAAATATGCGCATGAATTGCTCCCGCCATGAGAACGACAAACAGCACACCTGCTCCTAACGCTGCATACCGATTCCAAATTCCCGCTGTCATAGCAAGTGCCCCGGCTATTTCAAGAATGCCAGTAACAGTCAGAAACCATAATGGATATTGATAATGCCGCCAATGCTCAACTTGAAAGGGAACGCGGCTTACCTTGATGATGCCTCCCACAAGCATAAAAACTGCCAAACTGACTTTCAAAATAGTAGATATCATCTTACGTCACTCCCTTTTGGAAGCATCCCGTATATTAAAAGATTCACAACCTCTGCGGCGAGGCTTGCCGGATCTTTGATTCCGGTTAACAAAAAGGAATCCGTTAAATGTTCGATCATGCCGATCAAACATTCAGCGACCGTTTCCATGTCCAGCTCGGAGTGAAAATAGCCAAGCCGCTGTTCTGCTTCTAGGTTTCCTTTCAAAACCATCGCCAGGTCTTTTTTCATTTGTTTCGCTTCCGGGTTGAGAAAAAAGCCGATCCTGGTTACATCCTTGTCTTCAGCCAGACATTGAAAAACAGTTTCCACAGCAGACAGCACCCGTTTTGACACATCCTCCGTGTGTAATCCGTTTTCCAGAAGAAGTGACTCTGTCAGCTTTCTTACTCGGGAGTGAAAATCGGTGATTAACTCCTCAAAGATGGCTTCTTTGCTTTGAAAGTACAGATAAAATGAAGGCTGTGTGAACCCAGCTTTTTTTACAATCTCACTTATCTTCGTGTCATGGAATCCCCGAATCGAAAATTCATTAGCGGCAGCTTTGAGTAATCGTTTTCGGCTTTCTTCTCCTTTACGTCCTTTTTTACTTTCCAAAGAGGACCACCCCCCAAAAATAATACTCACAAGTAATGTTACTCGTGAGTATTATTTCATGGCATTAGCTTCCTTGTCAATGATTTCAAACTGATCTTGTTTGCCAGCTTCCTTTATTAAAGGAACTCATGTATTTCGAATAACTCAATCAATTCATTGATTCCTATATCAATGGCTTTTCATTCACTGATAAGTATTTGCTGAATAGATTGACATTCAGGCTGTGACAAACTTTATTCTTTTTTTCTAACGAGCATCACTCCGGGACCAGATAGAGTTTTGCCAGCAAATGCAAGGAACAATTGGGTGCAGCGGCGCATAATGTACTGTACAGAAAGATGGAAGGGTGTGATGGGATGCCGTCTACAGTAATCAACCTATATTATTTGAAGATCAACAGTATTTCGGGCAATGGTTCAATTACAATAGGCGAAGCTGCTTATAACAGCCCTACCAACAATCAAAAATCTCAAGGGACCAATTCTTCTTTCGGTGATACCTCACCTACAGAATCGGTTATGGAAAACTTCTTAAACGATCCTGATGTAAATGACCAGACATCTATCGGCAACTCTGATACATCCAATGTTAATGCTCCTCCGATTGCACCACCGCCAATTTTAGATTAAAGGGGTTTCGTCTATGCCATATCAAATTAACATCGCAAATATTAAGATCAACGGCGTCACGCAAAACGGAAATATAGATGTCGGTCCGACTGTGCACAACAGCCATACTGCGAACAGCAAATATTTTGGAGCAAACTTTTCCTTAGGGGATCTTTCGCCTACGTCTTCACTTTTGAACACTGGAAATATTGATTCAGACGTTAGTGACCAAGACCAAATCGGAAACCCTTCTGCGCCGATTGCAAATCAAATTTAAGGAGAATCTCATATGGATTTCGAAAAAATTCGAAAGTGGCTTGAGATTACGAATGAATATAAACAAAGTGACTTTTGGACAAATGTGCTCAAGTATAAAGCCCCGGAACATTTTTTTGATTCCGAAGCTTCTACGTTTGTTTACGACTTTTATCAAGATGAAGAATATAATTTTATCATTGTGGAAATGCCCGGTGTGTATGAGGAAGAATTAACAATCCGCTTATTATCTAAAACCCAGCTGTTAATCAAAGGAACGCTCACGCCTGTTTTTCCAGACGAAATGGTGGTGCTGCGTGAACGGTATTACGGAGAAATTGAGCGAACCATTCAGCTTCCTGAAGCCACCGAATCCCATTTATTACAAATTCAGCTGTTAAACGGGCTTCTCCACATTTCGTACCCAAGACAAGTCGAAACCATCCCGTTGCAAAAAGGGCTTTAAGATGGTTCCTTTCATTCCTTATCCACAGGGGCTGATATATGGTCTTTATATTGATCCACATAAATATCCCCATTACCAAGCAGCACTGCGTATACGGTCTCTTTCACCTTTATGTCTCTTTTTCGCAATTCTTCCAAAAGCCAGGATTCTGTCAATCGATTCTGCTGTAAATTATTCTGAATGATTTCTCCGTCCATAATAAGCTCTATCGGAAGCCTGTGTTCTTGGTTTACCGCAATCATTAAATCCTGTTTGGTTACATGCCGGAATTGCGGTTTTCTTAACACAGTCAGCTGACCATTCGTTTCAAGGATTGCAAAAAGTACTTCTTCGATATTAAATATTTCTTTTTCACGTAATTGCTGATTTAAATAATCAAGTGTGTAACGCATTTTCCTCATATTCGATTCAAGTATCTTTCCGTTTTGAATCAGCACTGTAGGATCTCCGGCAAAAAATTTTCTCAGCTTCCTGTTCTTTATCGACAGGAACGAAATAAGAAAAATGGTTAGCACAAAAATACTAAACGAAATGGCCATATTGTGCGGTTTTATTGAAGTATTGTAAGCTAATCCGGCAGCAATCGCCCCTAATGTGATCGCCGCAATAAAATCAAAAATCGTCATTTGAGAAATTGTCTGTTTGCCTAAAATCCGTTCTGCGATTAACAGCAATCCAAAGCTGGCAATCGTTCTAATGACAACTTCTAGTTCAATCATGTTATGGCGCTCCCCGCTTCCCAGATTGTGTTGGCCAAAAAACTCCTGCCGATATCATTGTTGGGCTTAATATATCCCATCTACCCCAAAAATATTGTTCGGTTCAGAGCAGAATGAACCGGCTGCCTTTCGGATATATTAAATTGCGATTGGCCAGAAGGAAAGCCAATCCCAGGACAAATCTAATTCCTCATTGGTCAGGTGGTAGCATGAAGTTCACTTGGGAATCTCTTGTTCTCATTGTAGCCGGGGTCATTTTGCTGAGAATTTCAGGAAGGAAATCAATCGCACAAATGACGTCAACTCAAACGGTTGTCATGATTTCGATCGGAACGATTATCGTTCAGCCAATCATCGAGTACAGCCTCTTCAAAACATTAATTGCAGCGGCAATTTTCACAAGCACACTCATCGTTATGGAATGGATCCAAATGAAATCGAACACCATTGAAAAGATGTTAACCGGAAAAGCAAAAATCGTCATTGAAAACGGACAGCTTCATATCGAAAACTTAAAGAAGATGAGACTTACAGCTGACCAGCTTGAAATGCAGCTAAGGCTTCACGGCGTTACGGCTATACAAGATGTTAAAATAGCGACATTAGAGGCCAACGGGCAATTAGGAATAGAATTGACTGATGACGCCAAGCCTTTAACAGTCAGGGATCTGAAAAAACTCATTCACCCGGATTTCATAAATAAGGACGGACAAGCCCAGTCTGGCAATCAGAATATTTTTGATGAAGTTGGTAAAAAAAACAAAAAAAACGTCCCTAAAAAGCTGCATTAACAAAAGGCGCTTGTGGCATTTTGCAGGTTTTTGTCTCTTACTGAAAGTTTTTGCCGTTTTGTTTAAGCAACTGCTGCTCACACACCATATTGTATAAACAGTCATAACGGAGAGGAGAGATGAATGATGAAATGCCCAGTTTATATTCATTCGATATCCGGGAACAGCGTTTTTAATAACGGATTTGCAGTTTCCATCAGCCCGTTCTCTGTGTCTAAAACAACAGAGGGTTCCGGTGGGAGTAATACAGGTTTGGTTTTTGAATCCAATACTTTAAGCCAAACAAACTCCGCCAATCAAGCCCAAAATGTAACATATGCGATCCAAGAGCTGCTTTCCAAGCTTTTAGCGTAAAAATTAAGAAATAAACACTTCATGAGGTGCCATATGGCTTTTCCAATTATTCATACAAACTTTTGGGATGCTGTGATAGCCATTCCAATCATCATAGTGATAACCCAAATCCTCAAAATATTATTGAAAATCCCCAAAACATTTGTGCCATCAGTTGCCTTAATAATAGGTCTTGTCATTTCTGTTTTCATAAGCCATCGACACAGCCTCTTTTCCGGCGTGTTTATGGGCTGGTTTTATGGCTACGCCGCTATAGGCTCCTACTCATCATTAAAAACGACCATCTTATCCTTCAGGCAAACGAAAAACGATACATCAAATTCATAGATGACATATAACGATCTGCCGCCTCTTGATCAGGCGGCTTTAATTCTGCTGTAGGTTTGAATGCTGGTACGATCATCTTCAAAAGAGATCCTCATTCACTCGCTTAAAGAGGCACTGTTATTTTTACCATTATGTTGATGCAATGAAATTAAAACGAAATATCATAGAAGTGAATAGACTGCCAGCGTCCTCTATGACATCTACTTCTGAATGAAAGGAGCTTGAAGCATGCGATCTCAAATCAACATCTCAAATCTCACAATAAATGGGATGACACAAAACGCCAATACAGATATCGGACAAAACTTGCAAAACAGCCATACTGCGAACAGCAAAAACTACGGTGTCAATTTCACATTAGGAGATTACTCTCCTTCTAATTCCATTATTATTTCAGCAAGTTGTGATAATGATACAAGTGATCAAGGGCAGAATGATAACCCTTCTTCACCTAGTGAAGAATAACATGATGCACAAAAAAAGAACTCATATGAGTTCTTTTTTAATCGTTTGTCTCGTTTGATATGATGCTTCTTTTCTGAAAAGCCCAATGGTGTGAGTGCTGAGGATATGATAAAGTGAGGACTACTAATATGCTGATGGATTCATGATGACCAATATAAATGTATAAACCCTTTATTCGCCTTCATATAATCGATAAACCCTATCCAGCTTTTGTTCAAGCTGTTCAAAATGAACAAAGCGGGCTTCTCTCAAATACTCAGTCCCATTAATGAACAAAAGAAGCACGGGAACAGTAAAGACTGAAAATCTGCCGGCAACCTCTGCTACATCGTCAGCATTGACATGCCCCAATTTGATGTTTGGAAACTGATCCAATACTATTCTAAGCTGCGGCAGAACTGCGTGACATACTGTACAGCCAGGCCTTGATATATAGATAAAACTGAATTGGTGCTGTTTGATAAAATGATCTATAGAATCTAATGAATGTAATGCTGTCATTTCTTTCATCCATTTACTCCTTCAAATAGGTCTGCCTTTCATGACCAAGCTAATATATACCATTCACTATACAGATTTATATTTAGTATTTCCGCTTTTTTGCTTTTCAGATTACCTGCAAGCTTGCCGAAAATGTAAATACAAAAGAACAGTTACTGCATGACAGTAACTGTTCTGATTTACTTTCGTATTAAAAATGCAAAGCGTAAGCTCCTGAACCGATGAGTGCAACCCCTATGGAGACGGCAATGAGCACCACGTTATATTCAAAACCGCCGGCGCCATTCGCAAAGCCTTTCGCTCCATGAACTTTTACGATCGCACCTAGCATAATGATTGTGATGATAGCAGCTCCAAGCGGGAGGAACACACCTAAAATAAATAGAATTCCGCTTACTAACTCCCCAAGGCCTGACAGAGCGGCCGCAGCGTTACCTGGTTTTACCCCAATTGATTCGAACCATTGTCCGGTCCCTTTAATTCCGTATCCCCCAAACCAGCCGAATAATTTTTGTGTGCCATAAAACAGAAACACCACACCAATCATAATCCGAATTAGCAACAGTCCTGCATCTTCCATTTTTATCTCTCCTCATCTTTGATTTCATCTGATTCTTTGCTGCAATACCATCCAGCAATCATCAATTGAATATATGTTTCTTTATTTTTTTATGTGTCAAATCAATCTAATTCTCTTACTTCAAACGGCAGCAGCCCTTGTTCAATTTGTGCCCGATGCGGTTCATATTGCACAGGCAGCATCAATTTTCCGCCCATTGTTTCGTGTGATTCATCATGGGCAAAGCCCGGTGGATCAGTTGCGATTTCAAACAGAATTTCCCCGTGTTCCCTGAAGTAAATGGCATTAAAATAATGTCTATCCCGAACAGGCGTTACACCGTATCCGTGAGAAGCAATATATCTTTGCCAATCTAATTGATCTTGGTCATCACTAGCCCGCCAAGCAATGTGGTGCACCGTGCCGGCTCCCATTTGACCACGGCCAATAGACGTTAACTTAAGGTCAATCACATTTCCGATATCACCGGCAGAACGATAACGAATGAAGTCTCCTTCCCTGCCGACTCGTTCCAGCCCCATAATGTTTTCCAATAGCTCCGCGGTTTTGTCAGGCTGCGCTGATAATAAAGTTGCGCCCCCAAAACCTTTAATGGCAACATCAGGCGTTACATCTCCGAAGGTCCACGTGTTAGCCGCTCCTTCTTCTCTTTCCACGATTTCTAAGTGCAGGCCATGAGGATCATCAAACTCAATATATTGTTCTCCAAAGCGCTCGATTTTGGTGTATGGAATGTTGAACTTTTCTAGTCTCTTTTCCCAAAATGCCATAGCCCCCTTCGGCACGACATATGACGTTACGCCAACTTGGCCGTCTCCAATGACGCCTTGGCTGGCTCCAGCCCACGGAAAGAAAGTGATGATTGTTCCCGGCTCCCCGCCCTCATTTCCAAAATAAAGATGATACGTACCTGGATCATCAAAATTGACAGTTTGCTTGACCAAACGAAGCCCAAGCACTCCTGCATAGAAATCTGTGTTCTCTTGAGGATGGCCGACAATCGCTGTAATATGATGAATTCCCATTGTTTTTTTAGCCATTTTTATCTGCTCCTTTTACATATACTCAACAAACTCATTCACAGGCTTACGGTAGCCGCGCGGCCTTCTGCTCTCTGTTTTTTCTTTCCCAATTGTAATCATCATGACAACCTCAAACTGGTCATCTATGTTCAAAATCTGTTTTACGGCTTCCGCATCAAAGCCGATCATCGGGCAGGTGTCCCAGCCTTTTTCTTTAGCACTCAGCATAAACATCATCGCAGAAAGTGAAGCGTTCCTTATCGCCTCATCTCTCTTAAATTGCTCTCCCCTGTTTTCATAAAACGAAACGGTGTCTTGAACCATATGGTCATACTCTTGCTTATTTAATACCCCTAACACCTTTAATCCTTCATAGATGTCAGCCGCTTGCTGATATGCCTGTTTATCCCCTAATACCAAAAGAACCGCAGATGAGCTAAACACTTTATATTGTCCGTTTGCGGCCTGTTTCAGCTTTTCTTTTACATCCGGGTCTAGAACCGTCACATATTTTGTATGCTGCAAATTAAAAGCCGATGGTGCCAATGCAACCAATTCAAACATCTCATTGAGGTCTTCTTTTGTGATTGGATGACCTGAAAGAAAATTGCTTGCAGATCTTCTTTCATTGACTAACTGTGTAAATTCAGCCATTACGATACACTCCTTTTTATCTCGAATTCGAGATATTATTCTATAAAAAATCTCATTGAATTTTTAAAAAAGAACTGACTGCGATTGGACCTTGATCGTTGATCTTATTAACTTAATATCTCGAATTAAAATATCTTGAATATGAGATAATAGTAAAATACAGATCATCTAATGTCAATAGTTTTTTTATAACAGATGGAATTTTTCCGCTGAAGGCAGCATTATTATTGCCACTCCTTGTTACATGAGAACTCATTTGTTTGCAGTGTGAGCTTTTAGCACAGCTCCAACTTTTTTTCTGTTACCTTATTTATTAGTAACCAGGAAACAACGTTGCTATAGACCCACTCGAAATTGAATTGGTATGATAAGCAAAGTGATTACACAGAAAAGGATACGGAGAGCGTCTAAAGAGCACTCCTATTTTTTTTGTGCAGTTTTATAGGAGGAAAAAATGGCAAGTGAAAGAGAACAAATCAGCAGAAAAGTTGCTTTGATTGCATTGATCGCCAATCTGATCCTAATGGCAGGAAAGGTCTTTTTTGGACTGATAGGCGATAGTGAAGCCGTTTTTGCAGACGGAATCCATTCTGCGGCAGATGTCGTTGCTTCGATTGCGGTCTTGGCAGTGATCGGCATTTCCAATAAACCGCCCGATCAAGACCATCCTTTTGGACACGGAAAAGCAGAAGTCATTAGTGAGGCGATTGTAGGAATAATCTTAGTGATCGTATCCGTTTATATCCTCATTGAAGCGATTTTGTCCTTTGTTAAAGGGCCAAGCGTTCCCCAATACAGCGCATTATTTGCGGCTCTTATTTCGTACGTGGCTAAGGAAATCTTATATCGTTATTCTATCAAGCAAGGGAAAAAATGGAACAGCAAAGCGATTATAGCGATTGCATACGATCATAAAGGCGATATCGTTGCCTCCCTTGCCGCTTTTATCGGCGTCCTATTGGCTATCATCGGAAACACACGCGGCTGGTCCTATCTGTTGTACGCCGATGCAATAGCCAGTGCAATCGTTGCTTACCTCATTTTTAAGATTTCTATGGAATTAATCAGGCCGTCTGTTGATGTGCTTATGGAAAAGAGCGTTGACCCCAAGCTGATCGAGGAATATAAAGCTGTTATTTTTCAATGTGATCAGGTAAAACGAATCGATAGAATCCGCGCGAGAGAACACGGCCACTATAAATTGCTTGATGTCCGTCTATCTTTGGATCATGATTTGACAATTAAGCAGGGACATGACATTGCCCGCGAAATTCGAAATGAAATCAAAAGACAGTTTTCCGATGTTGAAGAAGTGCTCATCCATGTGAATCCTTATTTCGAAGAATGAAAAGCTCCTTTTGAAAAGGAGCTTTTGCTTTATGCTGTTAAACTTTCCCTTTAGAACTCGCTGTACTATATAATATGGATGTATATCAATCATAGGGACAGAAAGGTTGTTAGAATGAAGGAATTTTTTTCGATTGGGGAAGTGTCAAAGTTATTCAATGTGAAAATCTCTGCTCTTAGGTATTATGATGAAATTGGTCTTTTGAAGCCGGAATATAAAGACGAGAAAACGAACTATCGATATTATTCCACCCAACAGTTTGAGCGGCTGGATACCATCAAGTATTTGAGGGCCTTAGGTCTGCCAATCCATAAGCTGCTTGATTTTTATAACTCTCAAAATACAAATACCCTTCTTCATTTACTAAAAAGCCAGCAAGCTGAAATTGACCGCAAGAAAAAAGAATTGGAACGCATTGAACGAAAGATCTCCCGCCGCATCACACATATAGAAGATGCCGTTCACACACCGTTACATCACATTTCAAAAATCAAACTTCCCGCAATTCGTGTGGCTTATTTACAGCATGAATATGTTCTCGGCCATGATATCGAACATTCGTTAGCGGAATTGAGAACTCACCTGAATGTGAACGAAGATATATTTATAGGCAAAATCGGTTTATCCATTTCAGCAGCAAATGTGAAGGCAAGACAGTTTGACAAATATTCCAGTATATTTATGATTCTTGAAGATGAAAATGAAAAAACTTCATCAGAAATCATTTTCCCTTCAAGAGAATATCTGCAAATTAGGTTTAGAGGGTCACACCTAGAAGCCGAACCCTACTACAAAACATTACTGGCGTATATGGAAGAGCATCATTATGAGGTAGCAGGGGATTCTATCGAAATCACGCTCATTGATTATGGCATTACGAATAACCTAGACAATTATGTGACTGAAATCCTCTTGCCCATCAAATAATCTCATGAATATGTTTTGATCTCCCTTGACTCTCTACTAACTAGAGGGTTTATTTTTTATGCAGGAATCATTATTGGAGGAGAAAGCTTATGTTTGGAACGATTTTTAACACAGTGATGATCATTGCGGGAAGCATAATCGGGGGGATATTCAAAAAAGGCATTAAAGATGAATACCAGGATATTTTAATGCAGGCAATGGGATTCGCTGCAGTCGCGCTGGGAATCAACGCCGTTACACAGCATTTGCCTGATAGTAAATACCCCATTCTTTTCATCGTGAGTTTAGCTATTGGAGGTTTGCTTGGCCAGGTCATTAATCTGGAATTACGATTCAACAAGCTGGTGAACAAATTTTCGAAAAGCAATTTAGCGGAGGGGTTATCCACTGCGGTCTTATTATTTTGTATAGGCTCGCTGTCAATATTGGGTCCTGTTGAAGCGGCTTTGCATGGAGATTATACGTACCTTCTGACAAACGGGATGTTAGATGGGATCACCTCCATTGTGCTCGCCTCGACTTTTGGTTTTGGAATAGCGGCAGCTGCCATTGTATTGTTTGCTTGGCAGGGCTCCATCTATTTATTTGCTAAAGTAATGGAGAGCGCAATCAATACAGACCTTATTAACGAAATTACTATTGTGGGTGGCATACTCATCCTCAGTTCAGGTCTAAGCATTCTTGGAATCAAGAAGTTCAAAAC
Source organism: Bacillus sp. ATD (assembly GCF_050585765.1). NCBI lineage: Bacteria > Bacillati > Bacillota > Bacilli > Caryophanales > Bacillaceae > Bacillus > Bacillus sp. ATD. Next base: position 41,396 of record NZ_JBOBQH010000005.1, read on the forward strand.
ACTGAATCTGCTGCCTTCCCTGTTGATCCCTCCTGTTGTGATTTTTGTGATTCAATCATTTGGATTGCATTTTTAACAAATCGCCATCAATTAAGCGCAAATCATGAATGCCGGCCATGTTTTATTACTGGAACAGACGGTGAATGGTCATATGGGCGTCAATTCATTCATCACAATCTTTGCGATCGTCTTTGTACATAAACCGATCGATGGCCGGCAGTTCACAACAAAAATACCAAGGTCGTCAAGATCCTTGGTATCATTCATGCTGAACATGCGCTGTGTTTGTGTTTCTGTCTCTGATCTACATTTGTAATGCTGAGTCTTTGATACCATGCATTCAAATCACAATGTACTGCCCTCTATAAGGCTTTCTCACCTCGGGGTGTGTTTTCATCAAAGTATTCATAAATGATGTCATATTCGAAATGTGTACGCCGGTTTCCTTTTCAATCCTTCTTTTCAAATCGATACTGCTCATTGGCTTATTCTGCTGCTTTAATATGTTTAATGCTGCTTCACGGGAGGCTTTTGATTCAGCTCTGCCCTGCCTTCTTTTTTTCTTTTGGATAGGTTTTGATGTTACACGATATGTCTTTACATCATTTGCAGCTTGTGCCATGAACGCAACTTGAGATGGGCTCGTCTTTGACCGTTGTAGCTGAAACTCACGAAGGATCGATCTTTCGTGTTTATCTATGTGTGCTAATCTCATACACAAAGCTTCTCCCCCCAATTAAGCAGGCGGAAAAGAGCTTTATTCCACCTGCAGATCTGAGTCATTGTTCAACTCTTTAGAACACGGATCAGGGAAATCACCATCTATAAAGGTGAGTGGTTCTATCGGCCCTACAGCGCTAAATCATGATTTTTTTGCTCGGAACATACTCAGTATATAGCCGCCTATCCCCCCTGCAATGGCTGGAATAAGCCACCCAAGCCCTATGCTGTACATAGGAAGAACCTGAGTGAAAACGCGATTCACGACTTCAATCTTTATCCCAGCTGCATTCAAACCGTCAAATAGGCTGATGATAAACGTGAACAGTAAGCTCCCCTGATACACTTCAGCCTTCCCTTTAAATACAGAGTGCAAAAACGTTAAAAATATTAAGGAAATCGCGATTGGATACATCGTCATTAAGACAGGCTTGGACACCTTAATGAGCTCTGTTAATCCTATATTTGCAACAAGTGTGCTAAACACCGCTAACATCACAGCTATTTTTTTATAAGAAATGCCCGGAAATAATTCATGAAAAAACGAAGAGCACGCTGTGATGAGTCCGACACTTGTCGTCAAACATGCTACCGTAATCATTAAACCCAATAAAATAGAACCATAGGATCCAAAATAATAGGATGAAACCTTAGCCAAAACCTCGGCCCCATTTTCTAAAAACCCCAGCTTTTCAACGCTGGAGGCCCCCATATATGAAAGGGAAGTATAGATAAGGGCTAAAAGTGTCGCAGCAATCGCAGTGGCTTTCGCACAAATGATGATCAGCTGTTTTTTGGTGGCTGCCCCTTGTTCTTTCATTGCATTCACCACAATGATTCCAAAAACGAATGCTACAAGGGCATCCAGTGTAAGGTATCCCTCCTGAAAGCCTTTAAAAAACACATGCGATGTATACCCTTTTGATGGCGCTTGAATGGTTCCAATTGGATGAACAAGAGCTACCACTACAAGCAAACCGATAAATGTCAATTTAATTGGTGTTAAAACTTTTCCGACCACATCCACTATTTTTGTGGGATTAAGTGATAACAGACATGCAACTGTAAAAAACAATATTGTAAATATGATCAATGAAACAGGGCCTGCATCATCTGATAAAAAAGGTTTCACTCCAATTTCAAACGATACGTTCCCCGATCTTGGGATAGCGAAAAAAGGCCCGATGGCCAGATAGAGAATCGTTGTAAACACAATGCCAAACACCGGATGCACACGGCTGGCTAACGATTGTAAATTATCTTTACCTGAAAAAACAAATGCAGTCATTGCCAGCAGCGGCAAGCCGACTCCTGTCACCAAGAAACCCGCATTGGCAATCCATACATTTTTTCCAGCCATTTGCCCAAGCATAGGCGGGAAAATGAGATTTCCCGCCCCAAAAAACAATGCAAATAGCATTAGTCCTATAATGATGATATAGGAAGCAGACACTTTTTTTGACATGATAAATCCTCCGAATAAAGTAGACACCTCTTGAATGGCAAGGAAACACTACAGATGCTATATACATTGGCACGGTGCTGAGTCCAAAATAAGATTGTGTCAATTTCATTAATTTTTAAAAAGTTCAATAAAAGTTTGATCATTGATCGTTCCCCATACGGTTAAAAAACCAATTGTACCATAGCCATATAAACAACGGTTCCCCCCGCTATAGAAAGTAGCATATTTTTTTTCCAAAAGTGAAGCAGTGCAACTGCAGCTGCTCCAATCAATTCAGGAATACCGTGACTCCCAGAAAGTAGACTCACGTCTTTAAAACAATAAATAACCAGAAGCCCGATTACCGCTGATGGCAGCACCCTGCCCAAAAATTGTATGTATTTCGGCGTCGGTTTCCCAGACGGGAAAATCATGAATGGAAGGAACCGTGTCAGCATTGTGCCAAGCACGACCATAGCAACGGTAATGATTTGCTGCGTTATACTCATCGTCATACAGAAACCTCAGCTTTCTCTAATGGTTTTCTCAGAACAGTAAGTATCCCTAAAATGGCGAGCATAGCAGGAATAATGAAATGGTTTCCGCCAAAAATGATAAGGCTGGCAGCTGAAAGCCCAAGGCCTGCGAGAGCACTGTGATGTTTTTGCTCTTTCATCCACTGCTCAATGAAGATCACAATAAAGAGGGCGGTCATCACAAATTCAAGCCCTTCGGTATTAAATTTCACATACGATCCAAAAATACCGCCTATCGCTGCTCCCGCGACCCAATATAAATGATTAAGCAATGTCACAAAAAACATAAACCAGCCCTTGTCAACATTCGCCGGAACATTAGCGGTATAATTGATAGAAAATGATTCATCGCACATCCCGAAGATCAAATAAAGCTTTTTCTTTCCAGTCCCCCTGTACTTATCCAACATGGAAATTCCATAAAACAAATGTCGGGCATTGATCATCAACGTCAAAAAAAGGGCATTCAACGGATTGAACGCGCCCAGCAAGAAATGGGCGGCAACAAACTCCATTGATCCTGCAAATATAATAAAACTCATGATGATCGGATAAATTGCACTAAACCCTATAGAATGCATAAAGATTCCATAAGCAATTCCCAAAAATAAAAATCCGGCAAAAATCGGAATCGTATACGGGAAGGCCGAACGAAATGCTGCCCCTATTTGATTTCTTTTTGTCATAAGATTCACACCTTGCAACATTTTTATTTTAAAGTACCATATTAAATCCATACAACAAACAAGATAATTGTATGGATTACAATTATCCTTTGTATCATAATAGAGAAAACTTGCTGCACTCCTTTTAAAAACCATTCGTGGGAAATGAAACAATAGAGGTGGATTATGCCGGTCAATTCATTCGACAATTACCCAATGTCTTGGAAGCCAGAAAGAGAGGCGTTAAAGCGGCCTTTCTATGAATCAATCGCTGCACTGCTTGAACACGATATCAAAAATGGTTTTTTGGCACCGGGTACAAAGCTCCCGCCCCAGCGAGAATTAGCTGACTTTCTTGACTTAAACTTCACTACAATTACCCGAGCCTATAAAGTGTGTGAGGTAAAGGGGCTGATCTATGCGGTCACCGGAAAGGGAACCTTTGTTTCTCCTAGCGCCGCTCGTTCAATTACGATTTCTAAAGATAAAATCACCAACTGTATCGATCTTGGTTTAATCGCCTCTTTTGAAGAAACCAATCAAATTGTAACGGAAGTGATTCAACAGGTTGCGAGTAAACATTACGTAAAACAGTTACTCAATTACAATGATCCAACAGGCATTCCGCATCAAAAAACAGCAGGGCTAAACTGGATGAAATCGTTTGGCATTCAAACTGACCAAGACCATATCTCAATTGTTTCCGGTGCCCAAAATGCGCTGGCCATTTCATTGGCCGCGCTGTTTGAGCCAGGGAATCGAATTGCCACTGACTTATACACGTACTCAAACTTTATTGAACTTGCAAAAATGCACCACATTCAGCTAGTGCCGATTCCCGGAGATGAGTATGGAATGCTGCCGGACGAACTAGAAAAGCAATGTACTCAACTCAACATTCATGGCATTTTTTTGATGCCTTCTTGCTGTAACCCAACTACTGTTATGATGTCGAGTGCCAGAAAGAAAGAAATCGCGGCAGTGATCCGCAAGCATCGTTTATTATTGATTGAGGACGATATTCATGCGTTTATGACCGCAGGCTTGATTTCTGATTATCAGGAGCCCATGTTCAACTTGCTCCCAGAACAAAGCGTATATATTTGCAGCACCTCTAAGTCAATCTGTTCAGGATTAAGAGTAGCCTATATGGTCTATGGAGATGCCTTGGGCGAGAAAATCCATCAGGCGATGTTCAACATTAATGTAAAAACGTCTTCTTTTGATGCAGAGGTCATAACAGAACTGATCTTATCAGGAAAAGCGCACGATATTGTTTCTCAAAAAAAACAGCTTGCCCAGTCGGCTAATGATATGTTTGCAGAGTTTTTTCCTGAAACAGAGCTGAATGGACATCCTCTCAGCTTTTATCGGTGGCTTTCCATCAATGATGATACCGATGCGTTACAGCTGGAAACGGATTTGAAGAAACATGGAATCCGCGCATTTCATTCTGATCGCTTTTTGAGCGGGTCTGCCACTCCTCATAAGCATTTGCGTGTTGCGCTTTCTTCAACAGAATCATTAGACGAGTTGAGAATAGGATTAGAGAGATTGAAACATTATCTCGGCTAACTTGATCAAACACACCCTATACCGCTTGATGTCCTCTACCTGCGTAAAAACAAAATGGCGGCTTCACCTTCTAAATACTGCCACATTGAGTGGCCATAGAATCGCCTACAACATGATCAGGCAATGAACGTGAAGCAAAAAAGCAGATCATAAAAGATCTGCTTTTTAAAAGGGGCTTTTTCATTATGACGCAAACTTTACCTTTGGAACTCACTGTACTATTTAATGTGAATGTATAAATCATATGAACAGAAAGGTTGTTAAAATGAAAGAATTACGATTCAACATGCTGGTGAACAAAGCAATTTAGCGGGGGGTTTATCAACTGTGATCCTATTATTCTGTATCGGTTCCCTTTCAATTTTAAGCCCTGTTGAAGCCGCTTTGCATGGAGATTATCATACCTCCTGACAAACGGAATATTAGATGAGATCACCTCCATTGTGCTCGCTTCAACTTTTGGTTTTGGAATTGCTGCGGCGCTCCCAAAAAGGAGGTTAATATTCTGTTATATTGATTTTCAATAATCTGTTCCAATCGTTTTATTCCCTTTTTTATCTTGGATTTGACGTTGAATAACCTCTGTATTATATTGTAAATAAATTCTGTTATACCAAAATCAGACTCCCCATCACGAAACGGCACATTCATTTAAACAAAATTGAGAGGGGCACTTGTATGTCAAACCATTCATCTAGCATTCCCGAATTAAGTGACAGCGGTATCCGCTATTTTCAAACTTATAATGAAAGCCTTAGTCTTTGGCCGGTCCGCTGCAAATCATTCTACATATCTACTCGTTTTGGACAAACCCATGTGATTGCTAGCGGGCCAGAGGATGCCCCGCCGCTTGTATTACTCCACGGAGCATTATTCAGTTCCACGATGTGGTATCCCAACATCGCCGATTGGAGCAGCAAATACAGAACTTATGCAGTTGATATCATAGGTGATAAAAACAAGAGTATTCCTGAGAATCTAAGCGGTACGAGAACGGATTACGCAAATTGGCTTCTTGATGTGTTTGACAATCTGGGGATCGAAAAGTCCCACATGATCGGACTTTCGCTTGGCGGTCTCCATACGATGAATTTCCTTTTACGTATGCCTGAGAGAGTAAAAAGCGCAGCTATACTGAGTCCGGCAGAAACATTTTTGCCATTTCATCACGATTTCTACAAATACGCTCTTGGCCTTACAGCGCCAAATGGAGTTGAAACATTCTTACATTGGATGATGAATGATCAAAGTGTGCTGCACCCGATTTTTGTGAAGCAGTTTCAGGCGGGGGTAATGTGGCAGGATGGATCAAGAAATCCAAATCCTAAAGCCGACGGATTTCCGTATGTTTTTACCGATGAGGAATTACAATCAGCAAGAGTCCCTATTCTATTATTACTTGGTGAACATGAAGTCATCTATGATCCCCACTCAGCCCTGCACCGAGCCTCTTCATTCGTTCCTGATATTGAGGCGGAAGTCATTAAAAATGCCGGACATGTTTTATCGATGGAGCAACCCGCATACGTAAATGAACGTGTAATACGTTTTTTTAATGCAGAAACAGACATTTCACAATAGGTGCTTATTAAGATAGTGATTCGCATTCATAAGACCTGCAATATGCTTCTAGCCAGCCATTTCAAAAAATAGAGTCTCTCTCATGGACTCTATTTTTTACACATCATTTTGTTTTTATATCATGATCGATTGGACAAGACCCAGAACTGGTTTTGTGTGCTTGTTTCATTTGCATTTTTTACAGATCAGTTTTAAATTCCTTAATTTTTAAAAAGGATTCTCAAGATCCTTGGCATCAAGGAGTGAATGCAAAGTCAAAAAAATCATTTGATGTGCTTTATCACTTTTCCTGGGATGCCTGCTAGTATGACGCAGCTTCTGCCACATATCGAAAATGAGTGATGGCGCCATAAGTGTCTCCTTCACTTTCCAAATACCACCACAATGTTCGGCTATAAAATCGTTTACAGCTTGATCGGGAATAGTAAGCAAAAAAGCAGATCATAAAAGATCTGCTTTTTCTATTACATGATTTGTTTCTTTTGTTCATGAGCTATTTCTGGCTGTATTTCCTTTGTGAGTTGATGCCCTTCTATGTCCACATTCGGGATGATCTTGTCCAGCCATTTCGGCAAATACCAGGCTGCATTCCCCATCAGTTTCATCACACTTGGAATCAGTGTCATTCGCACAATAAATGCGTCAAAGAGCACACCAAAGGAAAGGGCCAATCCGTTGGCTTTCACAGTAGCTTCTCCGGCAAAGATAAATCCTGCGAAAACGAAAATCATGATTAAACCAGCCGCGGTGACAACAGGACCGCTGTGTTTTAATCCAGCCTGAATGGCTTGTACTGGATTCTTTGTTTTTACATATTCTTCACGCATTCTGCTGACAAGAAATACTTGATAATCCATAGCTAAACCGAACAGAATCCCAATCGATAAAATCGGCAGGAAGGCGAGTATCGGCCCTTTTTCAGGTATTTTGAAAAAGTCGATGAGATTGCCGTCTTGTAAGATAAATACACAGATCCCAAGAGTGGCTGTCATCGTTAAAATGAAACCTGCAACTGCAACAAGCGGCACAAGCAGCGAACGGAAAACAATGGTCAGCAATACAAATGCAAAGCCGACAATGAGTACAGCAAACACCGGTATCGCATCATTCAGGCGATCTGAAATGTCAATATTCACTGCAGTCGATCCAGTAACAAGCAAATCTACTCCGTTTTTATCTGACAAACTGCGTACATCGTGTACCAAGTCTTTCGTTGCCACATCATTTGGACCTGTTTCCGGAACGACCGTAATGATGGCAAAGTTCCCTTCTTTATTAGGCATTGCAGGGGTGACACTTGCTACATGGTCTAAGCCCTTTATTTCTTTCACTGCATCTGCGAAAGCCTCCGCTTTATTTCCTTTGACACTTGCGGCATCCGCTACGATGGTTAATTGGCCATTGAATCCTTCTCCAAACCCATCGGCAAGCAAGTCATATGCCCGTCGATCCGGATTATCCTTCGCTTTCATCCCCGCATCAGGCAAGCCCAGTTCCAATTGCATAGATGGAATACTAATGACGATCAAAATGAGAATGCTGCAAACACTTAGCAGAATAGGATGTTTTGTGACAAAACGCCCCCATGCATTTGTGGCAGCTCTTTGTTTTCCTTTTTTCTTGTTTGCTTTCGGAATCATCCGTTTCCCTGCTATTGATAAGACGGCAGGCACCAGCGTGATAGAAGCGAGAACAGCCATCAGTACACTAAGCCCTGCTGTCAGCCCCATTGCAGACATAAAAGGAATGTTAACAACCGTCAATCCGCAAAGTGCGACGATCACAGTAAGTCCGGCAAAAACGACTGCACTCCCAGCTGTTCCGGTGGCTCTTGCAATCGAGTCATTCTTTTGTATGCCTTCACCTAAAAACTGGCGGTGTTTCGTAAAAATAAATAAAGCATAATCAATCCCAACAGCAAGACCAATCATTCCGGCTAATGAAAGACTGACGGAAGCAATATCGAATACTTGTGTCCCAATCAAAACCAGTCCAATGCTTACCCCTAAACCAAGCAGCGCAGTTAAAATCGGCAATCCTGCTATTAATAAAGAACCGAATGTAATAGCTAAAACGACAAAGGCCAAGATAATGCCGACAATTTCAGAGACACCGCCTATCTCCATCTCGGCTCCCGGTACATCTCCGTTTAGCTCAGTTTGCAACCCCTCATCATCAGCCATTTTCAAACTTTCTTTTAAGTGTTTGATAGAGTAATCCTTTATATCATCTGCTGATGATTTATACTTAATATCAGCATAGGCAACTGTGCCATCTTTCGCGATTGTTCCTGTCACAAAAGGACTTGCAATCGAGTCAACAGAATCATCTTTACTGATTTCCTTGAACGTTTTTTCTATAGCTTTTTTCGCTGGCTTTGAAGTCAGTTTCTCCCCATCATCAGCACCGAAAATCACCCGTATGCTCCCTTTATCAGGACCGTGAGGAAATTCTTTTTCAATCACATCCATCGCTTTTTCCGAAGGTGTGTCAGGTATGGACATATCCTCAGAAAAACTTGGCTTTAAGGTAATTGCAAGGCCTATCGAAGCAACTAACACAACGACCCATGCACATATTACTTTTACGCGATGCCGAGCAACCCATCCTCCTAATGTATATAACATTTTTGACATGATAATCTCCTTTCAACACATTGCTTAATCACATTCTTTCTCATTGTAGTTGACCACGAAATAAAAAAAACGTACATTCGGGCATGTACGTTTGGGCAATTTTCAAATATGCAGTTTATTTGTCTAATGTCAGAATACCTTTTTGCATGGCAATCGTTACTGCTTCAGTTCTTGAATTCGCGCCTAATTTATTGTAAATGGACGTTAATCTGGCCTTTACTGTTCGCTCAGAGACGCCCAAATCAAAGGCAATCGCTTTGCTTTTAAGCCCTTTAGCAATTGCTTTTAAAACAATGACTTCCTTTTCTGTCAGCTGCGTCTCACTGCTCTGCTTCTTCATCCGCTCAAATTGGATTTCTTGCAAGCGTTTAAGGATATCAGGCTGCAATAGCACATTTCCTCTTATCGCTGCATCCATTGTGTGAAAAAGGGTTTCTGAACTCGTATCCTTTAACAGATATCCTTTCGCTCCTAATTCGATCCCTTCAATCATTAGGTGATCTTCATTATATGTAGTCAAAATAATGATGGGGATATCGTGTATTTCTTTTATTTTTTTAATGGCTTCTAACCCTCTCATCTCCGGCATATACAAATCCATAAGAATGATATCCGGTTGCAATTCATCTGCTAGACGGACTGCTGCTCTGCCATTTTCCGCCTCTCCTATAATGGTGTATTGATTGTTCGTTTCAATTAAAAGCTTCAGACCTTCCCTCACGACAAGATGGTCATCAACGATTAAAACTTTATTCATCTTGCATCTCTCCCTGAATTGGTACAGTAATCTCAATTTGTGTCCCTTTCAATTTTGTACTCTTTATATTGAATTGGCCATTCATGGATCTGACACGTTCTTGTATGCCAAGAAGCCCATAATGCCCTCTCTTTTTCTTTCCTTTTTCAACATCAAATCCTTTGCCGTTATCCTTAACTGTTAAATGGAGCCTCCCCTTCTCATCATCCCAAATGGAAATCCAGATTGTTTTTGCTTCAGCATGCTTTGCCGCATTCGTCATGCATTCTCCAATGATGTAATAACAGTTTTCAGCTGTACGCACATCCAGCACCTGATGCAATCTGTAATCTAATAAACAAGCCATGCCTGTCGACTCTATAAAATGATCCATTAGTGAGGTAATTCTTTCTTTTAAAACACCGATTTCTTCTGATTTGCTGCGGAGATCATCAATTGCTGAACGTGCATCAGCTAATGTGCTTTTCACTCTTTTCATCGATTGTTGTATGATTTCCTTCGCTCTCTCTGTGTTGCCTTTGGAGAGATGTACATGAATCGCGTCCAGCTGCATATTTAAACTGACCAGCCCTTGAGCAAGCGTATCGTGTAAGTCTCGGGCCATCCGCTGCCTTTCGTTCTGCAGCGTCAGCTGTTCGACCTGCTGATGAGCTAGCTCCAGCCTTTCAAGAGTCAATTGAGCTTTTATTTTTTCATCAACTTGGGCAAAAAATGTTGCGGCATAAGTGATGATGACAATCATGATCGGAGCAGCAATAACAATAAAATGCAACACTTCACCTTTATTAAGGTGATACGCCGAATTTATGCCCAGCAGCAGCAATAGATAAAGAATGGGAAAAGTCCTTCTTCTGTCTGCCATTCCTATGATTTGCCCAATTAAAAATGCATAAAGGCCGATAATGACAAGTATAAAGAAGCCAGTCATGAGATTAGCAAGTGCAAAGGTGATCAAACCTTGTACCACGAAATACAGAATCACTCTTTTCTTAACCCAGCGATATGAGTGCCAATGAAGCAAAGCAAAAATGGCGATTAATATGGTAAACACATAAAACAATAAAATGGACCAGCTCCCAGAAACAAATTGCAGCACGATAGAGGCTGTATAGATCATAAGAATAAAAGCCAGGCCAGGCACTCTAAGCGCAAGCATGTTTAATGCACGCCTATCATGTGAGTAATATTTATCTTTGAAAGGATTCCTTATCAGCAAACCTTATCCACTTCCTTTACCTGTTTCACCACATCAAAATTCATGAGAATCGAACCCAACATTAGAGGTTCCAACAAGTGATCATTGCCCAAACGTACATGAACGTTCTGCCTTTATGTACGTTTTATCTTTTCAAATTTATCTTTAAAATCAAAAGGAACATACTATTCATTGAAGGAATGATCATCATTGAAATCAATTGATCTTACAATTTTATCATTAAAAAGAAAAGGAATCCGGACTGAGAAGGTATTAAAAAATCAATATCCTGATCGATTAAGCCATATGACAGATAAAAATACGCAGCCAAAAATCAGATGCAAGGAAAAAGAGGAATGAACATGTATTGGTTTTTAGGTGCTTTATTATATTTTCTCATCGGTACTTGTGTATTCATTGGAATCATTAGAGACAGCCACTCAGGCTCGTGGACCCTGCTTGCCTTAGCAGCTCCACTCATCATTTTGGGTTACCCTTATTTTTATTCTAAGCAGCTTTTTGCTAAAAAATAGTGAAATAACGCCATACAATTCGCACATTGGTAAAGATATCAATATCGAGATACAATTTAGATATACGACGGAAAGGAGTTTTGCCTGATGAGTCAAAGAGTGTCCTACTATGAGATTGCACCTGAAGGTATGAAAATCATGATGGATATGGAGAAATACACGAAACAATCCTCAATTAACCGAACTACGAGAGAACTAATCAAAATCAGAGTTTCTCAACTAAACGGCTGTGCCTTCTGCATAGATATGCATACTTCCGATGCCCGTAAAATGGGAGAAACTGAACAGCGAATTTACTGTTTACATGCTTGGAATGAATGTGATTTTTACTCCCCTGAAGAGAAAGTTGCTCTCGAACTGTCTGAACACATCACGCTCATTCCATCTAAAAGGGTTCCTGATGAGCTATATCATCGGGTGCGGGAACATTATGATGAAAAACAATATGTTGACCTTGTTCTCATCATTAATCAAATAAACAGCTGGAACCGCATCTCTATTGCAATGGGGAATCGAGCTGCTTCAAAATAATAAGAAGAAGTAAGATTAAAACGAATCTTACTCCTTCTCCTGGATATCGTGCCGCATCATCATGTGTTTCCGTTTCAAAATCCTAAAGCTTCACGTTTAGGTGCTTTTCAAACGCGATTTTCCCGCTTTGTGTAATCCTGATCGCTCTCGTTTTAGGCATACGAACGATCCATTCTTCTTCTAACATGCGCATCAATAGGGCGTTTCCTAATGCTCCTGCAATATGATGCTGCCGTTCACTCCAATCCAAACAGCAGCGGGCAAAGGCTCTCCTCTTATTCCGTTGTTGCTCTTCATTGATGCCTAACTTCGAAAAGAACAAAGCCCCCTCTGAAGTCACCTCAAAGTTTAAATCAACTTTTTTTAACATCCCTTGCTTAACTAGTGAATGTGCCATTTGCACGCCCACATAACCTGCCAAATGATCATAACAGGTACGGGCGAAATGCAAGTCCTTTTTCTCTTTTGACTCTTTTAAAGATTTGACTTTACCTTCAGGCGCAATATGAAGCAATTGTTCAATCATGTTGGCAGCATCTGAGTTAGACAATCTGTAATACCGATGTCTTCCATGCTTTTCTACGCTAATCAGCTTCGCATCAAGCAATTTATTCAGGTGAAAACTTGCGGTTTGAGGTTTAATGTTAGCGAGATATGCAAGCTCTCCCGCAGGGTGTATCCTTCCATCCATTAGACTCAAAAGTATGGAAGAACGCGAGGGATCTGATAGCAACGAAGAGATTTTTGCAATATTAGGATTCATGGTTTTCCTCCTTACATTCATATTTCGATGATAGTTGAAATGTTAATCCTTTACAATATAAATGTAAGCATGACAAGGAGGAATAGCGTTGGACATTAAAAAGCGAGACAATCTTCGTTTTAAAGAAATCAAGCCAAAGATCATGTATTATGGAACCTCGACATTTCTTCTAACCACGTTGAATGAGGATGGAACCACCAATATCAGTCCTATGTCTTCTTCTTGGGCTCTTGGACATTATATAATCCTTGGAGTAGGACTGGGCGGAAAAGCCATCGACAATTTGGAAAGACACAAAGAGTGTGTCATAAACTTGCCTGGCCCGGATTTATGGGAAAACGTAGAAAAAATTTCATCTTATAGCGGAAAAAAAAGTATACCGCCTTTAAAGAAGCAGCTCGGATTTACATATAAAAAAGAAAAATACGAGGCAGCAGGGTTAACGCCTTTACAATCAAAAACAGTATCACCAACACGAATTAAAGAATGCCCTATCCAAATCGAAGCCGAAGTGAAACATATTCGGATTCCAGAATATGATCAATCATTTGCCATTGTAGAGACGCAGGCACTGCACTTTCATGCCGATGAAAGTATTATACTGGACGAAAACCATATCAACCCCTCCAAATGGAGCCCACTGATCTATAATTTCAGACATTACTTTGGTTTAGGAAGAGAAGTCGGAAAGACCTTTCGTTCAGAGACATGATTATTTTAAGACCGAACCATGATTTGGTTTATTCTAGTAACTCTTGTTATTATCAGATCAAGCGATCTTTAGGCTTGATCTCTTTTTTAGTGAAACATCCATTTAAGGATATAAAAGTTACTTACTTGCCAATTCTTTTACCATCAAACCCAACTCATAAATCCCTTTTTGAAGGTCTTCAAGAGTTGCATAAGCATATGATAAGCGAATATAATTCCCTTTTTCCTGAGCATAGATACTGCCGAGATTGAGTAGAATCCCTTTTGATAAGGCTTTAGTATAAAGTAATTTCATTGATATGGAAGGCAATATTTTTATCCAGACAAAAAACCCCCCTTTTGGGATATTCCATGTCGCCACATCTTTCAAATGAGTTTCTATAGCACTCAAGGCCAATTCTCTTCTCACCTTTAAATGCTGCCTAACCTTTTCTACATGCTGCTGGTAGTGGCCGGAAGTAAACCACTCCGCCGCTACTCTTTGGGATAGCGAACTGGATCCGTAATCTGTTTGCATTTTAATATCAGATAAACGTTCAATCACCGGTTCCGGTCCGACGATCCAACCAATCCTCAAGCCTGGGCTTAATGTTTTCGATAAACTTCCTATGTACAGTACGTGTCCATTTTTATCAATTGTTTTAATAGGATATGGCGGAATTTCATCGATCCATAACTCACGATAAATGTCATCTTCAATAATAGGAAGCTGTGTATTCTCACTTGCCGCTAGGATTTCTTCCCGCCGCTTTTTAGACATGAGAATACCAGTCGGATTGTGAAAACATGGATTTGTATATAAGATAGCCCTTCCCCGCTCACCTTTTGTCAAATGAAGACTTTCCGGCAAAAGCCCGTCTTGATCCATAGGAAGACCAGTGAGTTTCATACCGGCAGATTGAAACACGTGTAATGAATAAAGGTAGGAGGGCTGATCAAGATATACGGTTGATCCTCTTTGTAACAGCCCCATTGATATCAGCTGCAGGGCTTGCAATGCTCCTGAGACAATCAGAATGGAAGAAGATGAGACGTTGATTCCAATGGTTTTTAAATAGTTGCTCAATGCCTCCCTCAAAGGAAAGTAACCTTTTGGTTCTTCATATCCGAATGCCTCCATGTGTTGAGATACCTTCCCCATCATCTCTTTCATAACAGCCAAAGGAAAAATCTCAGCTGAAAGTTCACCTTTACTGAGCTGTATAAGATCTGTATTTGATTCTGATTGATTGATCTCTTGAACGATTTTTCGGCTTGGCATTTGAATGCCAGAGGTGACATATCGATCCCAATCGGGAGCAGAATTCTTAGCCATCAGTGTCCATGTGTTGTTGATAACAACTGTGCCTTTCCCCATTGTGCCTTCTATTAACCCATCGGCCATCAATTCCTCTAAGGCTGTAATCACTGTGCTCCGATTCACCTGAAAATCTTTTGCAAGCGTGCGCTGGCTTGGAATCTTGCTTCCAATCGGCCACTCTCCATTTCCTATTTTCTCTTTAATAAAATGAACGATTTGTCTGTACTTAGGGAGCTTTTTCATCTTTTTTTCTTCTGGAAAGCTCATAAAATCGGTCTCCTTAAACTAAATTGGTTGGGTCAAAATCCGTTTAACTGGTTGAAGCCATATCACCAAATCTTTATTAATATAAAAACACATTAAATAACTGGTTGGTTTTTGTAAAGAGGAGAGGGGAATATGCAAAAGAAAACAGTTCAATTGATCACCTCAAACAGTCTGATGATCTGTTTATGGGCATCTGCTTTTCCGGGAATTCGCGCAGGACTAGAAGGGTACACACCAGAACACCTTGCTTTATTTCGCTTGTTAATCGGCTCTATGGCATTATTGCTTTTTGCTGTTTTGACTCGGATGCGCCTACCCGACTTGAAAGACATTCCTGCCATTTTTCTTTTAGGGTTTTTAGGTTTTGCACTCTATCACATTTTGCTGAACATTAGTGAAAAAACAGTTAGTGCCGGAGTTGCAAGCTTACTCGTTACTACAGCACCGATCTTCTCAGCCATGCTATCCCGCCTGTTTTTTAGAGAGCATTTTGGATTTGCGAAATGGATTGGCTCTATGATCAGTTTATTGGGTGTGTCATTGATTGCATTTGGGTCTGGAGACTATACTTATTCAATGAAAGGTATTTTGTTCATCCTGCTGGCCGCTTTTTCGGAGAGTATTTATTTCGTTTTTCAACCCCGCTATATAAAAAAATATGGCTTTATCCGATTCGTTACATTTTCAATTTGGGGCGGAACAATACCTATGCTTATGTTTCTGCCAGGCTTAGGCGGAGAGATGATAAACGCCTCTACGAACGCAACATTGTCAATTGTTTATTTAGGTTTATTGCCAACAGTTGTGCCATACTTTGCCCTTGCATATGTCACTTCACTCGTCGGGGCTTCAGAAGCAACCCTTTCACTTTATGTTACACCCGCTTTAGCCTTGGTCATATCTTGGATTTGGATCGGCGAGATACCCACATTGATCTCTCTGCTCGGCGGAGTGGTTACAGTTGGCGGGGTATGTTTTACCTACCTAAAAGTAAATAAAATGAATAAAATTTTCATCACCCATTTTTCTGCTAAAAGGATTAAAAAACTCTAAAACAAAAAAGATACCAACATCGTTTGGTATCTTCTTTAAAGGCTCTTTCTTAAGATTATCCAGAAAAGTAAATAGAGTATTCAGTTACCGGCTTAAATCCTAGTTTAGCTGCTAATGCAATGGACGATTTGTTGCAAACATCACAATCCCAGCCAGGAACAATCCCATTTTCCATACAAAACGCTATAAACCTATTTGCTACGCAATAAGCTAAGCCCAGTCCTCTGTATTCTTCAAGTGTATAGATATCCATTTCCGCTAATCCATGCCCTACAAATATAGAAGTACACTCACTTACTACATGATTGCCACGTAATACGGCAAATCCAAAGCCTTTTGAAGAAAACTGTGAGACAGAATCCCAATACTCCTCATAATAAGCGCTGTTAAAAGCTGGGCTGTTTGACATGATGTCTTCATCTATTCTTTTCAATACAAGCCCCTTTGGAAGTTCAAAAGGCGGTTTAGAGGGTTTTTGCCGAAAAGAAAATGCCATTCTCCTCATTTGGTTCATGTCATCTTTCAATATGGTTTTCAGTACGCTATCCCATCTCTCACTGGAAGAAAACAGGGTAAATCGTTTTGTTGATTTCGCTTGTTTTTCATAATATTCAGCAATGAAATCATTAAAAACTCGATTCCCCGGGTCTCCCGCAATAAAATAAATGCCTGATTTCGTTCCTATAAAAAACGATCTAGGAAATGTTTGGTCATCTACATAAACAACTCCCGGAATGGCTTGGTCTAATATTGAATAGACAAATGTGGGACAATATTTGTCAGCAAACGTTGTTTTTAAGCTGCTATATTTTTCTTTCGTTAATTCCTTCAAACAAACAACCCCTTTACAACTCTTCTCCTTCATGATTCTGTTAACAAAATCACTTTTCCTCCGTCACAAGCTAAATAACTTCTCTGTTACGGATCTCAGACAAATGAAAACAAAAAACAGGTCTCTGCACTCAGCTCGCAGACACCTGTTGAACAGCACTTTTATTCCCGAGTTTCAGCAAACGGTTTTAAACGGTCACGCGGATTCTTTGGAAAAACGTCTTCTGTTCCGTGTGCTTTTGCCGGATCATCAAATCCCCAATTTATCTGCTGCACCCCGCAGAGTGTAACAACGAAATCAGCATTGTTTAAAATGTTCGGATCAATGATATCCGTTGTTGATTTGAAATATCAATCCCTGCTTCTTTCATGGCTTTGACAACATTCGGATGTCATCTATGAGCTTCGATTCCTGCGCTGTACACATTCCACTTGTCTCCAAGTATTTCCCCCCACCCTTCAGCCATTTGGCTGCGGCAAGAGTTACCTGTGTATTGTTTTCCTTGATATATTGACTTGTCCTTTTAGAAACAAGAATGGATGATCAGCAGCCAAATATACAGGCCGACAAGTGTGATCAATAAAGTGGGTATCGTGAGGATAATTCCTGTTTTAAAATACGTGCCCCAGGAAATCTTCATACCTTTTTGCGAAAGGACATGAAGCCATAATAATGTCGCCAAGGAACCAATCGGCGTTATTTTAGGCCCTAAATCTGAACCGATCACATTTGCATAAAT
Organism: Bacillus sp. ATD; assembly: GCF_050585765.1. Lineage (NCBI taxonomy): Bacteria > Bacillati > Bacillota > Bacilli > Caryophanales > Bacillaceae > Bacillus > Bacillus sp. ATD. The sequence goes on from NZ_JBOBQH010000005.1 coordinate 59,234, forward strand.
AAGCGCTTCTCTCATCATCTCATGTGTATCTGTACCGGCAATAGCCAAAGCGTCAATCATAACAGTCGGCAAGTTATTCATAATGGAAGAAAGAATGGCCGCAATAAAGCCCATTCCAATTGTCCCGGCAAACATCCCGTGATCAGCTGCGGCTTGAATGACATCTGAAAGGACATCAGTTAATCCGGCATTTCGGACACCATATACAACAACATACATGCCAATTGAAAAGAATACGATAGCCCATGGCGCTTCTTTCACCACTTTCTTTGTATGGACGGCCGGACTCTTTTTCGCAGCGATTAAAAAAATGATTGCAATACTGCCAGCTACCATTGATACAGGGATAGATAAAAATTCACTTACAAAATATCCAATTACCAAAAGCCCTAATATATACCATGACAGTTTGAACATGTTTTGATCTTTAATCGCTTCAATAGGTTTCTTCACCTCAGACAGATCATAACGTTTTGGTATGCTTTTTCTAAAGAAAAGGTAAAGCACAATGATGCTCGCCAGCAGTGAAAACAAGTTCGGGACAATCATTCTGGATGCATATTCAATAAATGTAATATGAAAATAATCCGCTGAAACGATGTTGACCAAATTGCTCACTACTAATGGAAGCGAGGTCGTATCTGCAATAAATCCGCTGGCAATGATAAAAGGAAAAACTAATTTTTCATTGAAATGTAATGCTCTGACCATTGCTAATACAATTGGTGTCAATATAAGAGCGGCACCGTCATTTGCAAATAACGCAGCGACGATAGCTCCTAATATAGATACATAAACGAACATCCGCACACCGTTTCCTTTTGCAGCCTTAGCCATATGAAGCGCTGCCCATTCAAAGAAACCGATATTATCAAGAATTAACGATATCAGTATGATAGCCACAAAAGCCAATGTCGCATTCCAAACAATCCCTGTCACAGTTAACACATCATGAAAATTGACAACACCTGCTACTAGAGCTAAAGCTGCGCCTCCACAGGCTGACCACCCTATTGATAAATTTTTCGGCTGCCATATGACCAATACTAGAGTTAATAAAAAGATGAATACCGCCAAAATCATTGATGTCAATCTAATGCCTCCTTACTGGCAACACGCTTGAGTTTCCTTTTGTTTGATGTGGTTTAACAATTCATCCTCCTGATCGATTTGATGTAAGATCAATTGCAATGTATCAAACTCAGGACATGAACCATTTATTGAATAATAACGCCATCGGCCTCTTCTGTCCTCATTCACAAACCCTGCGTTTTTTAATTTTCGCAAATGCTGGCTTATTTCGAACATATCAACCAATTGACAGACACAATATTCTTGTTCAAGAAATCATTTCATCATTATAAGCCTTGTTTGATCACTAAGTGTTTTTAAACAGCGAGTCATCGCCGCAACATCAAAAGTCATATGCACTCGTCCTTCACAACTCGTTATATAAGCAACAAATGTCTATACATTCCCCTTTACGTTTCTTTAGACAGCGCTCTGTTTGTCTAAACGAAAGCATGAGTCTCTCCCCGCGTTTTTTTAGCGCCTCCGCCATTATATAAACTATTATTTATATAAACAATCCCTTATATTTGGAACATCAAAGCTTTTTGATTCCTTAACACCAACCTCATTCTGAAAACCCTTTGCATTGCTTCATTACACATTCGATTTGATTATTTTGACATTGAAGAATGCCATTTTATTTGTATGGGACCGGCTGTTTTCAATCATAATCCAGATCATGATAAAAATGAGACGATTTCAAGTTGCAGGGAGTGGTCATTCAGCCAATGCTGAATATAGACGGAGCATCCGGTCATAAAAAAAACAGGCCTCTTTAGAGGCCTGTTTTATACTGCGAGTATTTTCTCCATTGCCATGACATCTACGAAATGGTCGTTAATTTCTCCCTGTTCTTTGAAGGCTTTCTGTACCAAATCTTTCACGTAGCTTGAACTCCTTCAAACGCATTCATCACCAAATCACGCACATAGGAGTCATTCACCTCGTCCCCTGTTATAAGCAGACGATAGAAAATCGGTCCGTATATGAGATCTATGCTTACTTCAATATCAAGATTCTCTCTCAATTCACCTTTTTGAATTCCCTTTTCTAGAAGTCCTTTCGCTTGGAGGCGGCGAGGCTGGAAAAATCGTGTGCGATATTCTTCTGCCAATTTTTCATCCAACTGCCCTGCACCTATTAATTCCTTAATAACGGTTCCTTCCCTGCTTGTCAAAAACCTTGCTAAATTCGTGGCGTGGGTTACTATATCGTGTACTGACGACCCTGTATCAGGCACAGGCAGCCTGTCCGTCGCGGTCGAAAGAAAGCTGTCCATGATAACGGCAGCCTTGTTAGACCACCATTTATAAATCGTTGCTTTACTCACTTTCGCACGCTCGGCAATTTTATCGACTGTCACCGCATCGAAGCCTTTTTCCAGCAATAGGTCATAGGCTGCAGAGAGAATCGCCTTATGCGTTCCTTCATCACGCGGCCGCCCTCGTTTACTCTGCACATAAATCATTCCTTCCCGAAATATAAACGATACGTTCAGTATACTTAACCGGAATAAAAAAAGAAAACAGAAACCCATTTACAAAACTGAACGTTTAGTATATTATTTTCCTTAATAAACAAAACTAAACGTTCAGTTTAGAAATTAACATGAGAGAAGTCATGTTACACTCAAAAACCACTTAAAAAGGAGTTCATTCTTATGGCTAATGGAAACAAACAAGCAGGTCAGAAGATCTCACCCAGTTTAACCCTTCTTCTCGCAACAGCATGCGGTATCATTGTTGCTAATCTTTACTATGCACAACCCTTGGTCGGATTAATTAGTAAGGCAATTGGACTTTCTCCAAGCAGTGCTGGATTGATTGTCACACTAACCCAAATCGGATACGTTGCTGGCTTACTATTTCTTGTCCCTTTAGGAGATATTATCGAAAACAAAAAACTTGTCGTTGCATCGCTCCTTCTAAGCGCAGCGGCTTTGACACTAACAGCATTTGTGAAGCATGGAGCACTGTTTTTAGCAGCTTCATTTTTCATCGGATTGGGGTCAATCGCAGCCCAGGTGCTTGTTCCATTTGCATCATACCTTGCATCAGACGCTGCACGAGGCCGGGTTGTTGGCAATGTCATGAGCGGCTTATTACTCGGTATTATGCTTTCCCGGCCGATATCCAGTCTAGTCGCTGATATCTGGGGGTGGAATGCAATATTTGCTTTGTCCGCCGTGGTAAGTGTTGCCCTGGCCATCGTATTATCAAAAGTGCTTCCTGCCAGAAAACCAACAGCCAATACAAACTATACGGCATTACTCGGTTCAATGTGGAAGCTGCTGCGCACGACTCCAGTCTTACGCCGCCGTGCCATCTATCATGGATTTGTATTTGGAGCTTTCAGCTTGTTTTGGACGACTGTTCCTTTATTATTGTCCGGTCCTGCTTTTCATTTTTCTCAGAAGGCAATAGCACTCTACGCATTGGTAGGCATTGCGGGTGCAGTCGCTGCACCAATAGGCGGCCGTCTGGCTGATCGCGGCTTGACCAGGATTGCCACTGGAATCGCTCTCGGTGTTGTCATTGTCTCTTTATTACTGCCGCTCATGATTCAGAGCAGCTCCCCCTTCGGCATAACAGTTCTAGTGGCCGCCGCTATTCTGTTAGATATGGGCGTATCTGCAAACCTTGTGCTCAGTCAACGTGCCATTTTTTCGTTGGCGCCTGAAATTCGCAGTCGATTAAACGGATTATTCATGGCAATCTTCTTTCTAGGCGGTGCTATAGGGTCATCTATTGGAGGATGGGCATATGCCACAGGCGGGTGGAGTACAGCATTATGGATTGGTATCGCTTTTCCGGTCATCGCTTTGCTTTATTTCGCCACAGAGAAATAATCTTTCACCAAAATGGCTTATTTTTGGCAGAAAAAATACCAAGGGTTTTGACACCCTTGGTATTTCTATAATTCAGACCTTCACCGGTTATACCACAAGCCCTCCAAAAGTGTTTTTGATTATATTTATCGGCGGCATGTCAGTTAAGGTCATTCTTTTTTCTAATGATGATTGAGATTTCTAAAATTGCTGCCCTTCACTTCAGCTACATCATACACGGTAACAAAGGCAGTTTTATCAATATCATTAATAATTTCCTTTAGTTTGGTCTCTTCTAAGCGGTTGATGACACATGTGATTTCTTTAAATTTCTCGTGGGAAAAACCCCCGTAAGCTTCTTTATATGTGGCGCTTCGGCCTAATTGTTCACGTATTGTCTCTACCATTAATGCGGGTTCTGTTGTAATGATTTGGAAGGTTTTGGACCCGCTTAAACCTTCCTCAACAACATGAATCACTTTGGATGCAATGTAGTAAGCAATGACTGAAAGCAATGCCCCTTGTAAGCCAAATACTGTGGAAACAAAAATAAACACAAAAAGGTTTAAGAATAGGATGAGATCGCTCGTTCCAAACGGCAGTTTTCGGGATAGCAGCACAGCAAGCATGTCAATGCCATCTAATGCGCCGCCATTACGCAGCGCCAGCCCCATTCCGAATCCAAGGATAATCCCGCCGACAACGGTAATTAACAAGGTATCTCCTTCTATGATAGCGGGTGTGTGGTGGAAAAAGCTTGTCCCCGCGGCAAGCGATATGATTCCGATAATTGATAATAATGCAAAGCTTTTCCCAATTTGCTTATATCCTAACCAGACAAATGGAATATTGATAACCGCAATCAAAATCCCCAGCGGCAAGTTGAAGAGCTGTGAACCAACGATACTAAGACCTGTTACCCCTCCATCAGATACACTGTTTGGAATGAGTACTGTTTCTAGTCCATATGCCGCTATGATTCCTCCAATGATAACCATGATGATTTGGAAAATCATTTTCGCTTTAAATTTCTTATGTTTTTTGGGTGTATTCATACCATTCCTCATTTCTCTTATATTTCGTTATATTTAAATATACCATAATAGTTATTTTCAGCTAAAAACATGCGTTTTTTTAAATAAAGTAATTAACAGTAAGGTAACCCTCTTTGAATGAGAACATTCATGTACGCGGCCGAGAGAACTTGCCCCCTCAGATTTACCCGCCAGGCCCTTCAAACCTCAACACCGAAAATCCTGGTTTATTCTGATATGATACTTAAAAAAGGAGGGTTAATGACAATGAATAATCTTTGCCGCAGTAAACAAGCCCCGTTTGAATACACCTTATCTCTTATAGGGGGAAAATGGAAAATGAGAATTCTCTATGAGTTAGGGTGTGAAAAAACGATGAGATACGGCGAGCTGAAAAGGGCTATGCCCTCCATTACCCATAAAATGTTAAGCGCACAGCTTAAAGAGCTGCAAACTGACGGCCTTATTCATCGGTCTGAGGTTTCTCAAACACCTCTGAAGGTAGAGTATTCGTTATCTGACAGAGGGCTGTCTTTGTATCCCCTTATAGATGAAATGTGTAAGTGGGGAATGGCACAAAGAATGCCTCATACGTAAAAGCTACTTACAAAAAAGTGCGTACTTGTTTCCCAATGAGAGGAATTTTATACTGAATGAAAATATTTCTTAGGAGGAAAAAATGACAAAACAAGTCTATATCATTCATGGCTACAGAGCCTCCTCAACAAATCATTGGTTCCCTTGGCTGAAAAAACGTCTGCTCGCAGATGGGGTCCAAGCAGACATTTTAAACATGCCTAATCCGTTTCAGCCAAAACTTGAGGATTGGCTGGATACACTCTCTTTATATCAGCCCACTTTACACGAAAATACGTATTTGGTTGCGCACAGCTTAGGGTGCCCCGCCATTTTGAGATTTTTAGAACATATTCAATTACGAAAACAGCTTGCTGGAATCATCCTTGTTTCCGGCTTTGCCAAATCGTTGCCCACTTTACAGATGCTAGATGAATTTACACAGGGATCGTTTGATCATCAAAAAATCATCGAGTCCGCGAAGCATCGTGCTGTCATTGCTTCTAAGGACGACCAAATTGTGCCTTTTTCATTCAGCAAGGATCTGGCACAACACATTGACGCTGCGTTATATGAAGTTCAGCACGGAGGTCATTTTCTAGAAGATGAGGGATTTACTTCTTTGCCTATTGTTTATGATGTTTTAACCTCTTATTTTTCAAAAGAAACTTGCTAAAATCTTTCGCCTGCTTTAGGAAAGCGGGCTTTCTGAGTTATCGTTTTATCAATACGGATAATTCACCTTCAAATACTTTTTCTTCTTTTTGATTATAAGTAGATAACAATACAGTGAGTATTCCCAATTCATTTCTCTTTGGCTGCTTATCAATAACTTCAACAATTGTAAACAATTCATCATCCGGATATACGGGTTTTATGAATGTCATATGATTCATCTCTGTTCCGGCTATAATATCGTCTCCATAGAAGCCTTCTTCAATCCAAAGTTTAAAAGATATGGCCAGTGTTTGTATGCCCGAAGCGATAATTCCATTAAACCTGCCCTTATTCGCTTTTTCTTCATCAACATGCATATACTGAGGGTCAAATTCACCCGCAAACCGCATAATATCATCTTTTGTTACTTTTAATGATTTCGTTTTGAAAATCTGGCCAATTGTAAACTCATCTAACTTCATTCTTACACCTCTATTTTTTCATTATCTATGTTTAGTTTAGCACTGTGATGAGCAAATCAAAAACTCTGGTTTTCGTTTAAGAGAATGGAATGACGCAAGGCTTATCATAGACTGGAAACTGAACAGCTCTCAACACTTAATCGTCACTTGGGTTTTTCGCAAAACTGAAAGCTCCCTCATATCTCCCAAGCGGCTTTGAGTTTTTTTATGCCTTCTCTTATGTCTGATTCAGACACCCCTGCAAATCCAAGTGAGATCCTTTTTACAGGAGGATGATGTTGATAAGAAGGGGAAACAGGATAAACTTTTACGCCATGTTTTTTCGCCTTCTCAATTAACTCTTTTTCACCAAATGGCAAATAAACGTCAAGTAAGATACGAAGTCCAGAGTTTTCTCCGCGAATCCTGACATGCTCTCCTAACTCCCTTTGCACTGCCTCTAATACAATGGCTCTTTTTTTACGGTAAAGTTTTCTCATTCTGTTGATGTGTTTCTGCCACTCTCCATTTTTTATAAATTCAGCTAGCGTTAACTGACTGTGGCAGGACACTGTCTGCTTATATAAGGACGTGATTTCATGGCCTTTTTTTAAAAGAGGCAAAGGAAGAATCATATAACTGATACGCAGCGAGGGCAAAAGAGACTTAGAAAAAGTGCCCATATAAATGACGCGGTTATGCTGATCAAGCCCCTGCAGAGAAGGAACCGGCTGTCCTGTGTACCTAAATTCCCCGTCATAGTCATCCTCTATGATAAAGGATTGATTTTCAGCCGCCCATTTGAGGAGCTGAATTCTTCTATTGATCGTCATGATTGTTCCCAGCGTAAATTGATGGGAAGGTGTGACATATACAAGATTTGGCTGCTGTTCTTTGATCTTCTTTATACAGATTCCTTCATCATCGACTGGTATCGGAACAATCTTCATGCGATTGGCTTCAAAAATCTTGCGTGCTCTTGGATAACCAGGGTCCTCATATCCTATAGAAATATTCGGCTCAAAAACTTGGCACAAGATTTGCAGAAGAATAGGGTTCCCGGCACCTATAATCACTTGTTCAGGGGCACAATGAACTCCCCGAGATTGATACAGGTACTCTGCAATGAGTGTTCTCAGCTCAAACTCCCCTAACACATGTCCCGGCCGATAAAGCTCGTGTCCATATCGGTCCAAACTATTGACCATGCTTTTTCTCCATGCGGAAAAAGGGAAGTAAGAAGAATCTACATTTCCATAGTGAAAATCAATCCATTGTTTGCTTTCTTCTGTTTCTTGTTGAATGGGTGCTGTGCTTGGCATTCTGCCATAGGCAAAATCAGAATTATGATAATCAGCAAACCACCCGCTTCTTGGCTTGCTCACTATATAACCCTCAGCAGCGAGCTGTTCATAGGCACGTTCTACAGTCGTTTGACTGATGGAAAGCTGATTCGCCAGGAGCCTTTTTGAAGGAAGCTTCATTCCTTTTTGAATACGGCCCTGATGCATATTTTCTTTAAAATACCGATAAATCTGTTGATAAAGCGGACGATCCAGATTTCTATTCAAAAAAGGCGTGATATCCATTTGCACGTTGTTCTCCTAACTGGTATGCATTTTTTTATGAAAACTGGCCGTTTAAAAAAGGCCAATTCCAGTTTATAGTCATTGTAATCCTTAGCTACCGGCTTTGTTAAGAAAATACAGACAATGAACAAGAAACATATGTGGAGTGATTATAATGAACAAAACAACAAATGGCTGGATAAATGGTTTTATAGGCGTACTCATTTTCAGCGGCTCGCTGCCTGCGACCCGTATGGCTGTGTTAGACTTCGATCCGTTATTTCTCACCGTTTGCCGTGCTGCGATAGCTGGTGTACTGGCGGGAGGTCTCCTTCTCATCTTCCGGCAGCAGCATCCTGCCAAAAGAGACCTCATTTCATTGTTAGTGGTCGCGTTCGGCGTAGTGATTGGTTTCCCGTTGCTGACAGCTTTAGCGCTTCAGCATGTCACATCCGCACACGCCATTGTCTTCATTGGACTCCTTCCACTCGCAACGGCGGTCTTCGGCGTACTGCGCGGGGGTGAACGCCCTCGGCCCGTCTTCTGGATTTTCTCAGCTGCCGGCAGCTTGCTGGTAGCAGGTTTCGCCCTGATTCAAGGGGGAGGTTCATCTCCGCTAGGCGATGTGTACATGCTGGCTTCCATCGTTGTATGCGGTCTTGGTTATGCAGAAGGGGCCAAGCTTTCACGGCGTCTTGGGAATTGGCAGGTGATCTCATGGGCACTCGTCCTGTCGCTTCCTCTTATGCTGCCATTGTCGTTCTTTTTTACACCGGACTCCTGGTCGGGCATCGGCGTTCCCGCGCTGCTCAGTCTTGCATATGTATCCTTATTCAGCATGCTGATCGGCTTCGTGTTCTGGTATCGAGGTCTTGCCCAAGGGGGGATTGCGGCGGTTGGGCAGCTCCAGCTTCTCCAGCCTTTTTTTGGATTGCTGCTTGCCTCAGTGATTCTGCACGAGAAAGTGGGCTGGACACTCGTAGCAGTAAATATCGCTGTTATCATGTGCGTTGCTGCTGCTCGGCGATTTGCAAAGTAAAGGCAGACCTTTATGCATAAACTTCAAAAATGCATGAAGGCATAAAAATACCAAGGGCCAGCAACCCTTGGTATTTTGTATGCGGTCGAGGCGGATAAGGCATATCGTATTTGTTTTGCATTTATATCCCACTCTACATTCAAAACCTGAAGAAAAAAGGGACAAAACTTCTAAAGAATTCTTAAGTTTTGGCGATGCTATTTAAGATCGCTTCCTCTTCTTAAACCGTTTTAACATCCTATCTATTCCATGGTAATATTTAGATAGACAAAACTTATATATGAAGCTGACTTGAATTAATGGAGAGGAATGAAAGAATGAAGAAACGCAGAATGATATGTTATTGCAATACTGCCCTGCTGCTCATGATTTTACTTGCTGGATGTACGGGCAGTAAGGATGAAGAAGCACATCAACCTTCAAATCAAACTTCTACTGTACAATTTGACGAAAAACACACTGAGACTGAAGACAGCACCAAAATACGCAAGGATGAATCAGAGCCAACAACAGGATCAGAAGAACCCGCAACAAAAGCTTCAAATGAGACCACTTCAGAAGAAGAGAAAAGCAAAGAAGACAATGTATTGGCAGCATACTCTTCTGAGAAAATCGAATATGCCAGAGTTTGGCTTCAACTTGGACCCAATCAAGAGATAGATGAATTACATGTTCGGCATATTTCAGCTGGTGAGCCAATTAACCCTAATGATGATACAAGTGCCAGCTATCCAGAAGATGTGACCCAGTTAGCAGGTTCTCGTTTAGTGGATGGATCAGTCACTTATCATGGTAATGGGGATGGCACGATTCATGTATACAATGTGCCTTTACGCTGGGATTCCGCTGATAATCTCGAAAAAGGCGTCATGCGGGAAGTGACTGAGAGTATCATAAAAAACAAAAAAAAAGTGTACGTTGATACAGGCGATGATGAAAAAATCAAGCGGCTCATTAACATCATGATGATTCATTAAACAGTTTACGTTTGCCTGCACCTGACTAATTCATAATTGGCAGATAAGAAAAAACAAGCATCTTACTATGCTTGTTTTTTCTTCTATAGAAACTATCCTATTAAGCTGCGTTTGCCTATATAGGCACTGTTTATCGTCGTTCGAATAGATCATTCCTAATCCTTTAATCCCTTTCCATCGAGAATTTTTTGCACATATTTTTCAACTCTTGATTCTCGGGTTTTGGATTGTTTGGCTTGAGAAAAATAAAGAGTGTATGCTCTTTGCCGTCCCGGGGTCAATGCTTCAAAAGCAGTTTTCAATTCAGGGATTTCATCGAATTTATTTTGAAGTTCTTCAGGAATGCTCAATTCAATATTGTTGTTAACTTCCACTTTCAAACCCGCTTTTTCAACTTCAATGGCTTCTTGAATATAGGCTTTCAAAATGGTTTTCATCTCATTTATTTCCTGAACATTGGTAAACCGAATCTGGCGCGCCGCCTGTACATTCTCCGTTTGTCGAATGAGAATTCCGTGGGCATCCTGTAATAAGGCACCTTTGTGAAACAGAAGCGCACAATATTCTTTAAACCCGTGTATTAAAACGACATTTTTATTATTGTATGTGTAACAAGGATGCATCCACTTAAAATCTTCAGTCAGCTCACAGTCAAGAATGATGGCTCTCAACTTCTCAAATTCTTCCTTCCACTTTTTCGCTTTATTTAAAAAATCATCAACCTTCGGATTCGTTCTGCTATTTGTCATGAAGGAATTCCCCTCTTTCCAGGCATTTTTAATTAAGGCTTATTGGTTCCTCGTCTTCTATATGTTCCTGCTCTTATTATGTAATAGATTAAGCTGAAAGTGGAGATGATGCAACAACATAAAAAGAGAAGGCCCACATAGCCTTCTCACCTTGTTTTGTTTCCAATACATAAAGTCACTGCAACACTAGCTATACTGACTAAAGTGCCTGCAATAGAAACCATAATTGTCCAAAAACCATTGGGAATAAGAAATCCAATTGGAATGAGCCCCAGAAAAGTGAAAACGATAAAACATTGGTATACCCCTGATATGATTCTTACAACCCCGTTATCGAAAAAAGACATGGCTAATGGCGGGATAAATAAAAATACAACGATCCCAATTGAGATCAATAAGATAATAGGCTGATCAAATGAAATGACGTGATCTCCAGGGGAGTCTTTGGCAGCCACTAAAACAGCAACGATGGACATCATTAATGTAACAAAAACAAGAGAAATTCTTTTTAACAACGTTATGACTCCTTCACCTAAAGCGAGTATTCCGGCCTTTTTTTAACGCCGATTACCATTTTATGTTACCTAATGAAAGGTATGCATTCATATGTCACAGCGATAAGTCATATTTAGCAAAATGGCTTATTTAACTAGATTTAAAGAAAAAACTCATATTTGGTTAGAATATTAAACGACTCACAAACCTTTATCTAACAATATAACAAATTAATGGAATCTAAACAATCCTACACCTTAGCCGCCCTAGACCATACCACTACTGGAATAAGTAATAAGGACAAAATCCCTCCAGTAAGTGATAATGCGAGGAAACTTGAACCTGCCACAATCATTCCAGATAATGCTCCGCCAGCAGCTCCTGACAAGGCAATCAGAACATCCACTGTCCCCTGCGTTTTAGCTCGTGTGGCAGTATCAGTTGAATCTACAATAAGGGCAGTCCCGCTTATCAAGCCAAAATTCCACCCTAATCCAAGTAAAGAAAGAGCAATGATAAGAAAAACCATAGAATCACCTGGAGCAAATGCTGCTATTACACCTGACAGAAGAAGCGTCGTTCCAGAAGCAATCGCCATCGCAGTACGTCCCAGCTTATCAACAAGGGCACCTGTAACCAGTGAAGGGAGATACATAGCACCTATATGAAAACCAATAACAAGACCGACAGCACCCAAGCTATGCCCATGATGACTCATATGAACCGGTGTCATTGTCATAATAGCTACCATTACAATTTGAGTAAGAATCATAACCGTTGCCCCAACGATGATGCCTTTTTTGTTTTCTGTATGCTCAGCAGCCGCCACATGTCCTTTATTACCAGGCTCTTCATTTGCCGCTTCTATTGTTCTTGCTATAACTAAAGGATCTGGACGAAGCATGATGAAAAGGACTGCACCTGCTAACATATATGCTGCTGCGGCTAAAATGAACGGACCAGCAAGTGAAGGAACACCAATAGAAAGAGCAAAATCACCCATCACATTCACTAAGCTTGGACCCGCTACTGCACCAAATGTAGTAAAAACCATTGTCATACTAACAGCTGTCGCTCGCTGCTTATGATTTGCTAAGTCTGTACCTGCATAACGGGCTTGTAAATTTGTGGCTGTTCCTGCACCATAAATAAGCAATGAAGCAAATAACAAGAAAATACTATTTAAAATTGCTGCCATCAACACTCCTATTGCTCCAAGTCCGCCAATCATAAAGCCAGCTGAAAGACCTGTGCGACGGCCGTAACGTTGAGAAAGCCTACCAACAATGAATGCGGATCCTGCTGACCCTAAAGTAAATAAAGCAGAAGGCAGACCCGCAAACGCATCGGTGCCTAGCATTTGCTGTGCAATAAGCGCACCGACAGTCACCCCTGCCGCCAGCCCTGCACCGCCAAAAATTTGTGAGATACTCACAACGAATAATGTACGCTTGTATAACGATTTTTGTTTTTCTGGGGAATTGATGTAGCTTTGTAACGAAGCTGTATGGACGTCTATTGCTTTTACGCTGTCCTTGTCTGCCATATTCTGACCTTCCTTTCTAAAAGCCTAAATTTGTATAAACCTTCCTCTAGATGTGGATCATCATAACATGCACAAAAAAGCCATACAATGTCATAATTGTATGGCAAACAATATTAGGTAAGGCCGTCTAGCAAACGTTTTAAGATCATTAATCCTTGCTCAAGCTCTTCAAGTGTTTTCGGTGCACAGACAGAAACCCTTACAGCTCTTTCAGGACAACTATTTCCCACTACAAAACGTTCAGCCGCATACACTTGCACGCCATGTCGCGCAGCCAACTCTTCAAATTCGGCACCGGTCATTTTACCCGGTAACAACAACCAACGAAAAATGCCTGTTTCAATGCCTAAACATGTATATCCCGCAACATATCGGTTTACGAGTTGATTTCTGCGAATGGTTTGTTCACGATGACGCTCAATTAAGACTTCAAATTGATTTGATACAATCGTGCGAGCAGTAAGTTCAGCTAATAGCGGAGAAACGGTTATATTTAAATTATAAAGCGCCTTTGATATTGGCTCCTTATATTGCCTCGGCACTGCTACATAAGCCAAACGCAGGCCTGGCGCTAACGATTTTGATAAACTTGCAATATGGATAACCTGTTGCGGTGCGAACGAGGCGAGTGCCGGAAGCGGATGTTTGTTGAGAAGATGGTACGATGCATCTTCAATAACAAACAGATTATATTTCTTTGCAATATCTGCAACCATTCTTCGATTCTCAACAGACATAAAGGAAGTCGTCGGATTATGATAATCCGGGATTAAATATAAACCTTTAATATTTTCGTTTTTACACGCATATTCAAGTGACTCCGGACTCATTTCATCGTTTTCTGATTTTATCGGTACAATTTGCACACTAAGCAATGATGCAACAGTTTTTAAGCCAGGGTACGTATGATGGTCAACACCGATGCGATCTCCAGGCTTACAAAGACTCGCCAATGTTGCAGCAATCGCATTCTGCCCTCCATTTGCAAATAAAATGTGATCAACGGATGTTTCAAATCCGCCTCTTTGGATGAGCTTTACAGCTGCATCCTTTTGCCAAAGGCTTTCACCTGCCCGGCCGTAGCTAAACCATTTTTCATAATCCTCCTCCTGAACCATGTTTTTCAGCTGGTGTAACAAGGGCTCATATGAAGCGTGATCTGGAAGTATTGCTCCCATTTCAATTAAATGTGTCGGCTTTGTATCCTCAAGTAAATACGCATTCGATAACGCATCATACGATACAAATGTGCCGCTCCCTACAGTCGCACTCAGCAGCCCCTTTAACTCACACACTTTAAACGCTTTGGAAATCGTACTCACATTTAAATCTAAATAATCGGCCAATTCTCGCTGCGGAGGAAGTTTTGTTCCAGGTAATAATACTCCGTTTATAATATCCTGTTCCAATTGCCCTGCAATTGCTTTATAAATAGGCTTTTCAGCTTTATCAATCGATGGCTTCCAGCTCATCGGATAGTTTTCAAAAGAATTGATAGGCATGATTCGCATCCTTTTTCCCTCAATTATAGGAATGTGCTGCTTATAAGACAATTATAACTTTCTTTTATTGATGCCTTTTGTGAACAGCATGCTTCAATAAAACCTGTACAAATACAAGTGAATCACTTCCTTTATTTCATATAAGTCATCCTGCAAAACTGTGCACAGAATGTCGGGTATATACATTTCACTCCTGTTATTCTTTGGTTAAAGGAGGCCAAATAAATGGATTTGCTTAAAAGTATGAACAGGGCATTACAGTATATTGAGGAAAATCTCACTCATGATATTGATTTTAAAGAAGCAGCAAAGCTTGCTTTCTGCTCTGAATATCATTTTAAAAGGATGTTTTCCTTCCTTGCAGGTATTTCATTATCGGAATATATTCGTCGCAGACGACTTACTCTTGCAGCTTTTGAACTGAAAGACAGCCATGCAAAAGTGATTGATATCGCAATCAAGTACGGTTATAACTCACCAGATTCTTTTACACGGGCATTCCAAAACTTACATGGCGTAAACCCATCAAAAGCCAGGCTTAATGGCCATTCGCTTAAAGCTTATCCAAAAATGACCTTCCAATTATCAATAAAAGGAGGAAGTGAAATGAACTATCGCATTGAAGAAAAAGAGGCATTTCGCATTGTTGGAATTACAAAAAGAGTTCCTATTATTTTCAAAGGGATTCATCCGGAAATTGCAGCTATGTGGGAAAGTTTAGATGAAGAAGCAATAAGTGAACTAAAAGCGATTTCTAATGTAGCACCATTAGGGCTCATTAGCGCATCCACAAATTTTTCTGAAGGTCGGGCGGAGGAAAAAGGAGAACTTGATCATTATATTGGTGCAGCTACAACAAAGCAGTGTCCAAATCACCTCTCACAGCTAGAAGTTCCTGCCTCAACATGGGCGGTATTCGAAGCTATCGGATCATTTCCGGATACACTGCAAGAAGTGTGGGGACGCATTTATTCCGAATGGTTTCCATCGTCAAATTACGAACAAATAGAAGGCCCGGAAATACTGTGGAATGAGCATAAGGATGTAACATCACCATCATTTAAAAGTGAAATTTGGATACCAATTGCAAAAAAGTAATACTGTTTTCGATCAGGGAAGAGGCATTGAAGGTTCTTGAAGAAATCATACCAAGGGCGGCAATCCCCTTGGTATCCCTGATGCAGCCGAGAGGGCTCAAACTCCACCAGTGTTTTTCATTGCTGGACCGTTCAAGCCCTTATATATCCCGATTTGCATGATTCCTAATCTTTCATATCGACTTTTTACTCTGCATAGAAGTCTCTTTATTTAAAGCCAATATTAAAGTTATCCCAATAATACAGAAAGCACCGACCCATTGAAAAAAACCAAATGGCGCTTTTAACCAAACGACAGTTGTTACAACTGCTGATAGAGGCTCTAGACTGCCAAGCAGGCTTGTTTCTTTGGGAGAAAGGCTTTCCAAGCTTTTTATGAAGAACCAAAACGCAATCATTGTTCCAAATAATATCACGAATAAGATATATGCATACGCCTCAACGGGTAAACGCTGAAAATCCAGCTGCCATGGCGGGTGGATAAAGCTCAATGCAACACCGCCGATTATCATTGCCCACCCCACTACAACAAGAGAATCAAATTTATGTAATAAACCAACGGCATATAAAGTATAAAAAGCTGCCGCGAATCCTGATAAAACTCCCCATACTACTGCAGCTGCCGGCACTGAAAGTTGAGACGTTGACCCATTTGTTAACAAAAAGAAGCAACCCGCTAAAGCAAGTACAACAGTAATGATATCTTGTTTAGTAAGAACAGTTTGTTTTCGCACAAGCGAGTAGATAATAACGATTACTGGGGATAAATATTGCAATAATGTAGCAACGGCAGCATTCCCGTGTTGAATGGATGCCATATATGTGTACTGCACAGCAAGCATTCCCAATAAGCCGAAAATTAGAAGCTGACCAGCTGACGCTTTGTTTTTCCAAACCCCAATAACCTGAGACCGGTCCTTTCTGAACAATTGAAGCATTAAAAGTAGCATTCCAGCCGTAAGCAAGCGTGTCGTTACAAGCCAATTGACATCAATTTGATAGTCTTGAAAAAGTTTTTTTGCTACCGTGCCTCCAATTCCCCAACATGTAGCCCCTGTTATAACATAGAACAATCCCATTCCTCTTTTGGAAGTATTCATACATGACTCCTCACTAATAAATATAATAATAGTGTTATGATAAATGCATACCTTTATAAAAAATACTCAAATATAATAAAAAAATATAAATATATTGAGGTGGGGATGTCCGAATGAAGAATTTTGTGATCGATCAAAATTTAAAAGAATTAACAGAGCACCGGACGGTAGAATTACCGGTTGCCTGTTACGAGACAAGGATCAATCAAAATATAAATGGCTATATTCCGCTTCATTGGCATGATGAAATTCAATTTGTTTTGATACTAAAAGGGATAGCTGTCTTTCAAATAAATGAAGAAAAAATAGTGGTTCAAGAAGGGGATGGATTATTTATCAATAGTGGCTGCCTGCACATGGCAGAAGAAAAGGATGGCTCGGATTGTACGTATATTTGCTTAAATGTGTCACCCCATTTCGTTTTATCTCAAGAACTTTATTCAAGCTATGTTCAGCCCTATATGTTTTCAACCAATTTATCCTATTTATATTTGGACGGAAATCAACATTGGGCAAAAAACATTCTAGAAGCTGTAAAAAAAATAAATCAATTGATTCAACAAAAGACATCACTTTATGAGATTGACATTACCATGCAATTAACGTTAATGTGGAAAAACCTGGTCATTAATGGCTTTCAATTGGAGTACGATCAATCTGAAATGATAAAAAGCCATCGAATGAAACAAATGTTAAATTGGATCCATCTCCATTTTGCTGAAAAAATCACATTAGAGGACATTGCAAAAGCTGGCCAACTGAGCCGTTCTGAATGCTGCCGTTATTTTAAACGAATGCTGAATCAAACGCCATTACGTTATGTAATGAATTATCGAATTCAAAAAAGCTTATTATTACTGCAGCACCCTGACTCCAATGTGACAGAAGTGTCTTATCAAGTTGGATTTAACAGTACCAGTTATTTTATAAGTAAATTTCAACAAGCGATGAAAATGACACCATTAACATACAAAAAAATTCATACGAAGCATTAATTTATAAAGTTTAGAAATGGGGTTCCTGTTAATGGTACCCTTTAAAGTGTTTACGGTTTTAAAAACGGCATTGTATAATGAGAAACAACTTAAAAATCGAGGTGATATCAACATGTTTTTAGCTCCACTATTTGAAAATGATGTTCCAGTAGCACTTCTCCGCCCTTAATGGAGTAAAGTGACTACTTCTCTCCGTTAGGGCATGTAATGACCTAATTTTAAATACGGAGGGAACAAAAAAATGAAAAATACCTTGTTAGGTTCTATATATTTAGCTTTAGCCGCTAGTATCTGGGGTGGCATGTATGTTGTGGTTAAGGTTGTTGTCGCAGTGATTCCGCCTTTTGAATTGGTTTGGATGAGGTACGTCATCGCCATCCTTGCACTTCTAATCATTGGTTTCATAAAGAGACAATCTTGGAAAATTCATAAACGCGACCTTTTATTAATAATTGCCATTGGAATTGTTGGCAACACGATTTCAATTGTTACACAAGAATATGGAACGATGTTGTCTACAGCACAAATGGGAGCAATTATTACGTCTTCAACACCAGCGTTTATGGTTATATTCGCTCGTCTATTACTCAAGGAACCATTGACTATCAAAAAAGGAATCTCAATTATTTTAGCGACCATAGGTGTATTATGTATTGTGGGAAACGGACATATTGATACATCTCATCAGCTTGGCGGTATTTCTCTGCTTGTTGCAGCACTTACATGGGCACTTATGTCAGTGCTGATCAAACGCGTTCCAAGCAGTTATTCACCTATACTTGTTACAACGTATTCAACTTTTGTTGCCATTGTGGCGCTAACTCCTTTTGTAAAACCTAGCACTATGTTTACGTCACAACTGCTTGACCCTAAAATTCTAGGTGGTCTTCTGTATTTGGGAATTGTTTCAACAGCTTGTGCCTTTTTATTGTGGAATCGCGGGTTACAGCTATTAAACGCTTCAAGTGGAGGCCTCTTTTTCTTTTTTCAGCCTCTGGTTGGAACATTACTTGGGTGGCTTCTGCTGGGAGAACAAATAGGCGGGACATTTTGGATAGGTTCGTTTTTAATTCTTAGCGGTGTTTTATTAGTGATTAAAGAGAAAGAAAAAGAAGTGAATTCATAACCAAAAAAAAGCAAACTATTTTATATAGTTTGCTTTTCAATTAACTTTGTTTCTTTCCACTTTACTTTGTCTTCATTTATAATATCTTCTTTCTTTATTTTTCTTCTCGCCTCCATACTCATTTGATGGTTGTCAAATTCCCTGTCAGCAAACCTTTTTCTGTCCGCAAGATAAGTGAACATGCATCATGAAGTAAGTGGCCGTTTGTGGGCAGTAGATCATTTAAAAATAAGCACAAAAAAATCCCAAGGTCTTCATCCCTTGATATCATTGGTTGGGCCGAGAGACTTGAACCATCACGGGTTATTCACCAACTAAGTCCTCAACATTTAAAACCATATCACTAGTTATGAAAGCTTGTTTTCATTGCACTCTCTATCCACGAATTATTGTTAGAAATTTATGATTAAATTTGTGCCCATATCGATTAGCAAACATGCCACTGGTAACCTGTCTGTTAAAGTAACCGCCTGTCTAATTTCATACCAACATTTTTTTATGAGCCAAGTCATGAATTCCTAAGGGAGATTGAATAACTCATTTTCAATGAAAAACTGATCTATGTTAATAAGTCGAGGTTTCAGGATATACACGGGTCACTTGACCTTTCCTTTATTGGGAATCCGACACGCTCCCTATTGTTTTGATGTTGTTTTTGCTTAATCTGTTTTTTTGAAAAAAGTTATTGACACCAAAAATTCGATCATGTTATTATTAAAAGTTTGATATTCCACCTCCATATATGGTAATCTTAAGAAGGTTACCATATATGGAGGTGGATGATATGTTTCAAATTGGCGATAACATTGTTTATCCAATGCACGGAGCAGGTATAATTGAAGCCATAGAAGAAAAAGAATTCTTAGAGGAAAAACAACAGTATTATGTCATAAGAATGTCAATCAGTAATATGACAGTTATGATTCCAACGCGTAAAATATTGAGTTCAAGTATACGACCAGTTACTGATATCCGTGCATTAAAACACATTATACACATTTTTCAGCATGGAGAATCAGATAGGTTACTGCCGTGGAAGCAAAGGTATATAGTAAACACGAACAAAATAAAAACGGGTGAAATACAAGAAGGCGCTGAAGTTGTACGTGATTTAATGCGCATGAAGAAAGAAAAAGCACTTAATTCAAGCGAAAAAAAAATGTTGGAAAACGCATATGAATTTTTGATTAGTGAACTGGAAGTAATTAAAGGAATCACTGAAAAACAAATAAAAAGTTTCTGCTAAGGTTAATTATGTATTGCATGAATATCCTGAATTTTCAATAATATTATGTTAAAAAAGTAAATCCATTTCAAAACGTTCAACTTCTTCAACTTACTTTTAGAGTATTAACCTCTTTTGTTATTCTACAATCTAATCCATTTTTATTATATTAAATTTCTTCTACGAACTTTTGAAGTTTTATCAAAAAACTTGATAAAATAGTCACTTAGCTATTATAATCCTGATTCACACTGGCACGGACAAGGAGCCGTAAGGATGGAAGAGAGGTAGGGCTTCCATTGTTTTAGGTATCTCTAAGTGATTATTTCCAGAAGAAAAATGAATCAATTTCCACTCTATCTTTAAGAATTTCTTATATCCACTGTTTTTTTTGCTTCCTCGCTAAAATAGTATTGGTCCCGACTAACGGCTACTAAGCATTTGGACAGGAAAAGAAAATATCTTTTTCTATCGAGGTTATCTGCAAATGGTTTTTTGTAGGACTTGAGATTATGAAGTCTTGTACTTATATTTACGGGCAGTTAGTGAAAAATGAAAATGCAGTTGTATTCGAAAAGAAAAGTAATTAATTTATATACATTCCGCATATTGTCAACCCAGTATGTTATACTGTAAACAAACCTTTGAAGTTTTAAATCTTTTTCTATTACCTTGTAGCATCTCCCTACTCGAACGTTGAGTAGGGTTTTTTATTGGGTATGATATAGACATAAAAAAACAGGCCCTATATAAAGAGCCTGTTTGTATAAACGATTTAAGATTAAGCTTTTTGAACGTTAGCAGCTTGAGCTCCACGAGCACCTTGCTCAACGTCAAACGTTACTTTTTGACCTTCGTCTAAAGATTTGAATCCGTCACTTTGGATTGCAGAAAAGTGTACGAATACATCGTCTCCATTTTCGCGTTCGATAAAGCCAAAACCTTTTTCTGCATTAAACCATTTAACTGTACCTTGTTCCATTTTTGTTGCCTCCTAGTGTGTGAACACACAATATATACTATCCTTGCCCAAAGTATCATCAAGACGAAAAGTCAATATTCATACTATCCTTTACACCGAACAAAAATAATTCTTCTTTATTATATCAGGAATCGGAAATAACTGCAAATTAATATTTCCGTTTTCCTCATAGCATTATTTGTTAAACATGTGGATACCCTCATTGCTTCATTATCATTGTCCAAAACCTCTTTCCTCAAACAATCAATGTTCACGGTCTAAATAAATCGATTCCCATAGGGGAGCATTGAGAGAGTTTGACCCGATAAAGTGCTGGGTATAATCTTCATACGCTTTTTGTATCCCGGCTGACTCTGCTAATAATAAACTGGAAATCAGTTTATTATTTCCAATAATTTCACAGATGGATGGGAAGAATACTTATCATATATGTGGTGTATGACGTTGGGCCTTCAAAGGCTATAAAACGTTTTCTACACTTAGAAGATCACCAGGGAAGGAGAAACTTTTAAAAATGAAAGAACAAAACCTAAGGACTTTGAGAAAACTGGTTACACCTTATGAAAAGTCCGATTTACACAAAAGTATTTGTCAAATCATTAACACATTGGTACCGTTTTTCCTGTTATGGTATTTGGCATATAAAAGCTTGTCGATTTCTTATTTCCTTACATTAACGATTTCTGTCGTTGCGGCGGGTTTTTTAGTGAGAACCTTCATCATCTTTCATGATTGCTGCCACTATTCCTTTTTTAAAAACAGAAAGGCGAATCGAATCCTTGGAACATTAACAGGAATTCTGACTCTGCATCCTTTTGATCATTGGGCACACGACCATTCTGTCCATCATGCGACAAGCAGCAACCTGGACAAACGCGGTACAGGCGATATTTGGGTACTGACCGTTGAGGAATATAAGGAAGCCTCAACTAAGACAAAAATAATGTACCGTTTGTACAGAAATCCGTTTGTTATGTTTATTATTGGACCGATTTATGTCTTCGGCATTACCAATCGTTTTAATCGAAAAGGGGCAAAACGCAAAGAACGGATGAATACGTATGTAACGAACTTGGGGATCGTCGCTTTGGCAGCACTTTTAAGTTGGGCTATTGGCTGGCAGAACTTCCTGCTGGTTCAGGTGCCGATTTTTATGATATCGGGCTCTCTAGGAATTTGGATGTTTTATATTCAGCATACGTTTGAGGATTCTTATTTTGTAGAAGATGAGCATTGGGAATATGTAAAAGCAGCAGTTGAAGGAAGCTCTTTTTATAAACTTCCAAAAATCATGCAGTGGCTAACAGGCAATATCGGTTTTCATCATGTTCATCACTTAAGCCCAAGAGTCCCAAACTATAAGCTTGAAAAAGTGCATAACAACACTGAACCATTGCAAAACGTCCCGACCATTACACTGGCAACAAGTCTTAAGTCGTTAAAGTTCCGCCTATGGGATGAAGAAAGCAAAAAATTTGTTGGTTTTAGCCACTTAAAAAAAGCCTCTAAAAGCCAAGTATCAGCGCGGCTAACAACGGATTAAAATAAACTCCCCCATAATCGATGATAAGGGACAGTGTATCTTGCAGAATAAAAGTGCAGACTCGCGCAACGATGTTGTGCAGAGGTCAGCACTTTTTTAGTTCCAAATACACTCATATAAGGAGACGATATGACATATACTTGGAGGCTGCTTTAAGGAGTAGACATTTATGTCTACTCCTTATTTATGACTAACCATCAACTTACAGCCAAGAGCAATAAATACTGTTCCAGATACTTTATTGAGAATATGATTGAATTTTTTGTTGTCTTTAAGTGTTTTTGTGGCCATCGTTGAAAAATACGTTACTAAGATGTACCACACTAAGGCTATAACGGCGAAGACGCTCCCTAATATAAGAAATGACAATGACACAGTCGACCCTGATGTTGATGCAAACCTGAGGCAAAAACGATAAGTAGAACAGAATGTTTTTAGGGTTAGCGATATTTGTAATAACCCCCTGGATATAATGTTTTTTAAGCGTCTCGTTAGCTGTATCCTTTAAAGTTATTCCGTCACTTTTCTTAAGAAGTGCTTTCATTCCAATGTAGATCAAATATAGCCCACCTACTATTTTTATAGCAGTAAACAGAACAACCGACTTCGCTAAGATAATGGATAATCCGACAGTAGCAAGTATTGTGTGAACAAAAGCGCCGGTAGCAATTCCAGCAGATGCAGCAAAACCACTAGCTCTGCCGTTCGAGATGCTTCTGCTTAATACAAACACAGCGTCTATGCCAGGAGCAGCTATAAAAACAAATGATGACAATACAAACAAAAAAAGATCATGAATTCCAAACATAAATTTCAACTCCTAAAATTCCACATTTCATCTAGTCAAATTTCAATAACTAAATGTCAATGAACCAACTTTTTTGCACAACTCCATGCTAAAAACTCACAACAGTTTTAAAAATCGTTTCCGCCAATCCTCTGCGAGTGCATCGATTTTTAATATTTCTTCAATTGATTTTTGATCCTCTTTTTGATGAAACAGAACTTGTGTGGCAGAAAGTACAGATATATCACATGGGTCCTTTTCAACAAGCTCTATGTCTGAATGAGAATCAACCGTCCCTTCTTGGAGCACCCGAAAAAAATAACCGGTTAGACATGTTTCAACCACTTTCTTCAGAAAATCTCTCTCTTCATTGTATTTCGATATAGTTGCACATGGCACTCTTCCTTGTGTTACTTGAATGATGGTACCACCTATTCTATACACATCACCTATACAAACCTGTTCTTCCAACATGCCTGTTGCAGTAATGTTTTCTCCAAAAATAGGCGGAGTCATTTTTTTGTTAAACATTCGTTCCCAATACGCATAATGCTCAAATGGATATAAACATACTGCTCGATCAACGCCGCCGTGAAATTTGTGGTTTGCAACATCATCACCAACAATGCCGGCTTTTTTCAGCTCAATAGATGATACAGTCGACTTGCCTATCGCGGACATTTCTTTTCGATGATTCCAATCATATTCCTTAGGTTTTCCAACAGCTAAATGAATGATTTGTCTATTCATGATACCCCTTCAATCGCCATGAGTTAGTTTGTCCAGTTTCAATCAAGATCTCACTCGTTATTTGACATACATACAGTTTCTTTAAGCGCACTAATAAAAGCATGGG
The DNA here is from genome assembly GCF_050585765.1 of Bacillus sp. ATD. Taxonomy (NCBI): domain Bacteria; kingdom Bacillati; phylum Bacillota; class Bacilli; order Caryophanales; family Bacillaceae; genus Bacillus; species Bacillus sp. ATD. The sequence continues at coordinate 83,447 of NZ_JBOBQH010000005.1, forward strand.
TTGCAGCACTCAAATATTTATCTTTTCTATACACAACTCCAATTTCACGAGAAAGATTAGGTTTTAAAATTGGAATGATTCTTATATGAGGGTGATTAAGGTACTCTAAATAAGGTTTAGGAAGGATTGTTACTCCTACCCCTTTCATAACCATATTGATTAAAGACTGCATGGTTGTAATTTCAAAAATCGGCTTCGGAAGGAATCCTAAGTCTTTACAAGCTTCATCTATAAGATTCCTAATAAAATACTGTTGAGGGAGTAAAATTGAGGGTGTTGTCTTTAACACCTCTACATCTAACATATCCTGATTCTCTAACGGGTGACCTTCAGGCACTGCAAAAGCCATTTCTTCTGTGGATAAAGAAATTGATTCTAATTCATCGCCTTTCATGGGCAAGAATACAATTCCCAAATCCAACTTATTTTCTATGAGTTGTTTGTGAATGTCCCCGGTACGCAGCCCAAAAACGGATACCTTCACACCAGGGTATTTTTGATGAAAACTCAGTAAAGTAGGCGTGATCAGGTAATCCTCGACTGTCAGCAAAGTGCCAACCAAAATTGTCCCTCTTTGAAGTCCATTTAATTCATCTATTGAGGTCTTAGCCTGTTCTACCTCATAAAAAATTTTGCGAGTATACTGTAAGAGAAGCTTTCCTGATTCAGTAAGTGCTGTTTTTTTACCAATACGATCAAATAACGGAGTGCCAATTTCATGTTCTAATAGCTTAATTTGTTGACTTAAAGAAGGCTGAGAAATTCCTACTTTTTCAGCTGCTCTTGTAAAATGAAGTTCTTGGCATACTGCATAGAAATATTCAAGTTGTTTTAATTCCATCTCGCGCCTCCTTTAGGAAATGAATAGTACTTTATAGTCTGTCTCTATTAGATTGACTTTAAACTCGAGCCCTTGATTGGCACATATTCGTTTTTCGCTGCCCTTATTCCCGAGATCAAAACAATTACTGAAGTAAAAACTAACATATATAAAGGAGCCGTCCAACTATGTGTAACGTCATGTAACCAACCAAATAAAACAGGCCCTATAGCAGACAGAAGATAACCTAAAGATTGAGCCATACCTGAAAGTTCAGCTGCCTCGTTCGCATTTTGAGTACGCAGGCTAAAGAACATCATAGCTAAACTAAATGCACATCCAATTCCGATTCCAATTATGATCATCCATAAAGGCATAAGAAGTGTATCCCCATACATGATAGCAACAAACCCAAAAATTAATAGAGAAGCAGCTGCAGCTACTAATAACCGCTGGCTTTTTAAACGTCCAGCTAAAATAGAAACGAGAAATGTTACAGGAAGCATAGCAAGTTGCATTAAAGACAACGTCCAGCCAGCTTCATGAGTGTTTACCCCTTTTTCTTCAAGAATTTCAGGTATCCATGTAATCACTGTGTAGAAAATGAAAGATTGAAACCCCATAAATAACGTCACACTCCATGCTAGCCTAGAACGCCATAAGCTTATGGATTTCACTTCCTCTCCTGTTTTTTCAACCTGAACAGACTTTTGTTGATATTGCAGTTGTGGCAGCCAAATAAAAATGGTGAGCAGAGATAAAAGTCCCCAACACCCAAGGGCCCCTGACCATCCCAAACCTAAAGATGACGAAATCGGAATACTTATACCGGAGCCAACAGCTCCAAATAAATTCATAGATACTGCATAAAGTCCTGTCATCATACCTAGTTGTTTCATAAAGTTATATTTGATAAGACTGGGTAATAAAACATTGCCAATGGCAATAGACGATCCGATTAAAATCGTTCCTATAAATAATGTTTCTTTTCCAACAAAAGAACGTATTCCAATCCCAATTGTTAATACCACTAAGGACATCAATAGGGTTAACTCCATACCAAAACGCCGAGCTAAATGAGAAGCAAAAGGGGATAAAAATGCAAAAGCAAGTAAAGGTATTGTGGTTATGACTCCTGCCAGTGCATTAGAAATCCCCAAGTCATCACGAATTGCAGCTATTAGCGGACCAACCGATGTTAGGGAGGCTCTGAGATTTGCGCCAATTAGGATGATACCTATGATAAGCCATCCTATCCTAGGCTTTAAATCCAATCGCGATTGTCCTCCGTAATTTGTTAATTGTGAATTACCCATGATCAATATTGACCCTCCGTATCACGCAATGACACCATTCAGTTTCAGAATGTTTCCTGTTTCAACTGTACTTCTGTTTCATCTGTAATTAGATTACGAGCAGTGAAATCATCACTGGTTTGACTCTTACAATCAATTGATCGGAGAACGACATGGCCCTACTTTTATTCCCAACGAGTTATAGTGGTTCTTTATATTCATTATTGCTTGACCGCTTGTAACTTCAATAATGATATCGTTTAATTTCCTAAGATCAACTGGTTGATTCAACATTAATTGATGAAATAGTTGTTTAATCTCCTTTGGATATACATTCCCAACCATACTGGACAGCCCATTACAGCCATTAAGTATTTTTTCCGGAAGATTGACATCACCACCAGCGAACATCACAAAGTCATCCGGTAGTTTTGTACTTGAATGACGTTTGGCATCGCTCTCTTCTTTAAGCCCTACAAGATTTGAATGTTTTTGATTGATAAGCGTTTCAAATGATTCAGCACTTAGCTCAAACCCTGTTCTAAAAGGATTATTGTAAAGCACTACATGTTTAGTTGTGTGTTGCAGCAACTCATTCATATAGCTGATAGCCTGTTTTTGAGTTGGTTGAATATAAGGTGGGAACTGAATCAAAATGGCGTCAAAGACAGAGTCCTCAAGCTCCTTAATGAGTGTTATGGCATCTTTGGTCCTTGTTGCTGATACACCAAACATAAGCTCAACATTTTTGAATTGTTTTTGGTTAAAATAATGAATAATCTGGATTCGTTCTTCAATGCTCATTGAATTTTGTTCACCAGTAGTAGCAGATACAAGAACAGAATCAATCCCATTTTCTTTTAAATAGTCCAGAATGTCATTAAAACCTTCTACAAATAAACTCTCGTCGTTATGAAATGGAGTTGGAATCGCAACATTAAAATTTTTCATACAATACCTCCGTGGTTTTTTCGGAATTAGCATTAAACAATTGTCTTATACCTTGATGGTTTCTCACAAAGTCAATTTTCAATAAAAGTATAGGTCAGCCTAACTTATAATACAATTCAATTATTTATATAGAAATGATAGGTACGGCCTATCGTTTATAATCAAAAAAATAAAGTTAAACCGACTAAATTGTTAAAAACCGCATTGAATTCACAGGACATCATTTTATAGACAGAAAAAAAGAGGAGCAAACACATGGTTTACTCCTCTCATTACCTTTGGCTTCTTCGTATGGTGTTTTCTTTCATAAGCTAAGACGATCCCATCCAAAAACTGCAAAAGACACCGGTGTAAGACCAATTAACATGATTTCCGACAACACATGCCGTCCTTTTAATAATCATTTATAAATATAAAATGGAACCCCTATTGTCTAGGAGCTCCCTTATTATATTAAAGCCCCTATTCAGGAAAATCATTTCCCGCAGATGAATCAACAAAGGGATTTCCATATTTATCACAAAATTTATAAAAACCATAACGATTCATATACATCAATTTCTCTATGTTCTCAGGAGTATCAAAATCAATCATCTCTAAAATCAAACTAGTAAATTCAATAGGGGCGGTTCCATTTGCGGTAACCAAATTTTTATCTCTTACTGCTTGTTTCTCTACAAAACTGCTAATCGGTTTATATTGTTCATAATCCTTCCATAAGTAAACTAAATTACCTGTATGGCTATGATTATTCAGCAAACCATTCTTCGCCAAAAAATCCACTGCACCGCATATCGCTGCTATTGGAATGTCTTTTTGAAATGCAGTTTTTACGAAATGTAAAAGTTTTTTGGTATGTTTTTTTCTTAAGATAGCACCTCAAAGATGCCAAGAAATTATCATCAAAAAAGGTGAACTTGTATCACCGTTTTTAACCATGTTTTTGTTGTTAATTTAAAACAGTAAAGTTATTAATAACTCCATCGGATTTTTCCCAGCTTTTTGCAAATTCTTTACTCTGTATAATGTAAGAGAAAATTGTTCGTTCTTTTATTTCTCTTCCAGTCGATTCATCAGTGTATGACTTAGCTTTTGAATCAATTCCTAAGAAATAAACCTCTTTTCCATCAGATGAGTATTGAGGAAATGATTGACTAAGTAATTTGAACTTCCCATTCTCTTTAAATAAAGGTTTGTATTTATTTGTTCCCAAATCTAACTCATATACCGTTCTGAACTCATTATCTGATTCTGAGCCAGACGTAAATAAAACCTTGTTGCCTTTTGGTGCAATTGCAACATCTTGTATAGGTTTAGTAAGGCTTCCAATTTGCTTTGTTTGTTTTGAACCAATAATTGAAAAGAATGTTTTAGGAGGTTTTAGCGGGTCTCCTGTTAGATTTGCTTTTTCAACATTTTTCATATCTTCGGTTAAAGAATAATGTAAAACAATTTGATTATTTTCACGTGAATTATATTGGAAAAAGGCTACATTTTGATCTTCATTTGATTTATCTGGAAATATAATTGCGGTTTTTTTAGTGATCAAATTAAGTGAGGCCAAATGGAAGTTGCGATGGTTTGGTAGATTTACTCTCATATATATTGTTGTTCCATCAGAAGAGAGTTGCAGTTCGTCAGCGTAATCAAAACTTTTGGTTACAATTTCTTTTCTGCCCGTTTTTAATTCGAAACGTACAATATTTAATTTATTTTGTTTATCTCTTTTGGTGTAATATAATGTGCTTCGGTCTTTATTTAAAGTCATTGAAGGATATTCTGTCATTTTTTCTTGATGGAGGATATCATCATTGAAGTAGTAGGAAGTAATCAGGTGTGCATTAGTAAATGAAACCAAAAGATCAGGCTCTGAAATTTTTGACGTTATATGTTTTGTATGACCGTTATATACATTTGAAAATAAGATTAAAATACTAACTAAACCTACAACAAATAAGATGACCCACATTTTTTGGTTTTGCACGTTTACATCCACCTTTAAAAGAAGCAGGCAACTATGCCTTCTAATAAGAATATTGCCCGGCTACGAGACTAGTACTAGTGCTGTAACCTAAGGCTTGAAAAGCAGTAGGGCTACATCAAGCACAGCTAAAGGTAACGTTCCTACACCCCATAAACAGTAATTTGCTTTAAAGGTTTTTCGTTTGATTTTGCGGTTATCTTTGTGCCTTTAGGGGAGTTGTCGCCGTCGATTTTAGTTACACAATCCTCCATGATATCCAACTTTACCTACCCCATTATACCAAGAAATGTTTCCGTGGATAGTCTTTGCGTTAACTGAAAGAGGGGTACCGATTGTCAAAAAGGTAATACCAACAAGAATCATAATAATCAAATACTTTTCATGGTCACACTGCTACCAGTTTTTCCCTAATTTTCCATTCTGGCATAATTATTATTTGATTTGGGTGAGTTTCTTTCGACATGATTCACTATGAAATTACATTATCATCAATATAGAAAGATTTGATCACTCTGATGCAAAAAACAAAAAAGATACCAATATAGTTTGGTATCTTCCTTTGAGAATTCGAGTCCCTCAACCTAGCAAAAACATATCATGAGTTACAAAAGCTTTTATTCAAAGCATTTATTTATACTTATTTTCATCATTTTTCATGAATTCTGGGTACATAGAGACCAAGGAACTCTACATTTCATCAAGGAATATGTAGATTGCCCTGCTTTAATTAATTTTAAGTCCTCGCTCTATGCTCCCCTGAATTCAGTATTCAATGTAACTTTGAAATTAAGTTTATTAAAATCTATCACAAACCCTTATTTTCACAACACATCATTTGTTTTCAGCTTACCTTGCGAATATCGGATCAATGCTCAGCTTTAAGATAGTCAACCAATTTCTCCGCACTGTTCTTAACATCTGCTTCCGAAAGGTAAAGTGTCCCATATTGTGTAAATGCAGGGATAAAACGCATTCCTATATAGTTAGCAGTGACTTGAAACGGTCTGATAAGCTCGCTGATCGTGATATTATATTCTCCGCCTGCTTGATAATCAGATTCCTGTGCACCTAAGGAGATAGCTAAGAGTAGTTCTTTTCCATGCAATTTAGTTCCTCCAGTTCCATAAGCCCAGCCATGTGTTAACACATCATCTTCCCATTGTTTTAGTAACGCGGGACTGCTGTACCAATACATTGGGAACTGGAACACGATACGCTCATGATCTACCAGGAGCTGCTGCTCTTTTTCCACATCAATGATAAAATTAGGATATTCACCGTATAGGTCATGAACCGTAATGTCTTTCTCTTGCTTTAAACGATTCATCCAGGTTTTGTTGACAACAGACGTTTCCAAATTAGGGTGTATAACGATAACTAATGTTTTCATTTGACTGATTATCCTTTCTTCGCCGATTAGTTATTGCTTTTACGATAATGAATTGATTCTCATTTTAAAATAGCAACTTTATTTACACCTATTTTATTCCTTTTCATGAATTCCGGGCAACTAATTGGGCACCAAAATCAATGATGACTTAAGACATTGTTTTGTAGAAATCCGATATAACAGAATAATCCCAGTATATTCTCCATCTTTTTGGCTTTTTATCTGAACGAGAAGGGAATCCATAATCAAACCCTTTTTCGATTGTATGCTTCTTAACTGTTTCATATCGCTTCTATGTCCGAGTAATTAAAAAACGCTTCGAAAAATACCTTGTTTTCAGGGTTGCTTGTTGATTATATATGGTTTAATACTTTGATTTTTTTTCAGAATTATCATTTTTATCCTTTGAAAATCGGGTCACCTAGATCAATAATAAACAAGCTGTAGCCCATAATATGTGTTTTCATATTTTCACTCCTAGTACATGAATTTATTTAAAAATATAATGAACCTATTTCAAATTAAGATTAACTGAGAGCTTTATCTTTTTTCTTTCATAATGAAAAAAAGAACCTTTTTCGGCTCTTTTATTAGATATTATCCATTCTTTTTTTCACTTTCTTACTAAGCTTAAAGCCGAATTTATTTATATACTCTTCGTTTTTCACCATTATTGGATATGCCTCTATGATTGGCAAGGTACGAATCAAGATATAGACACCTACAGTTATCAAAACTACACAAACTGGATAGTAGGCAATTAAACCTGAAGCTATATGTTTTCTTTCAAGAAGAAACAAACTTTACTGCACTTTATTAAGAAACACTCTTGAATTCTCCGTATGAAAAAAAGCTAATTCACTTCATTATGAATTAGCTTTTTTGTACAATCAGGTCAGCAACATCAGCCATAAACACATCTAACATTTTTTTAGATGGCTTACTTTAGGTAAGTGGGCAGTAGATTATTTAAAAATAAACACAAAAAAATACCAAGGGCGTCAAAACCCTTGGTATCATTGATGCGGCCGAGAGGACTTGAACCTCCACGGGTTATTCACCCACTAGGCCCTCAACATAGTAAATCCATATCACTGGTTATGAAAGCTTATTTTCATTACACTCCTTATTTTGATTTGCCATCATTTCTATACGTTTATATGAATTATGGTTAAAAAATGGTGACCAAAACAATGAATGTCCTTGCTTTTTCATTTATATTGATTAAGAATTTTTAATCTCTTCCTTATTATAAAGAGGCTGACGAAAATGATCGTCAGCCTAATCTTTGTTCTCATATCCGCTTTCCATAAATGATATATCGCTTTGGAGCATTTCCAATGTATGAAAATGGATAACACGTAGTTAGAATGAGCTCCTCTTCACTATGCTGCAGCGTAATAATGGAAGTATCATTTTTATCAACAATTTTCATGTTCTCAATCTTATACTGAAAACTTCCATATGGCAGCTTCACCTTTAATTGATCACCTTTTTTCAGTTCTCCCGTTCGGCGGAAGACAGTATCCCGATGACCCGACAGAACAATTTGCCCGTTTTCATCTGGATAATAACTGCCTTTGTAGTGGCCGACTCCTTTTTCCAAATCATCCGCATCGGTTCCCTCTACAATCGGAAGCTCGGCGTCGATCTTTGGAATCTCCAGAATGCCAACTGCCTCTCCGAACTTAGGCTTAAATCCTTCTTTTTCTGAGCCGCCGCTTTTTTCAGAAGGGCTCTTTAGTGCAAGTTTTGCTTCATCTAATGTTTGTTCTGTCTTATGACTGATGTCCACCACTTCCCAGACTCCGTAACCTATTAAAACGAGTCCAGCAATAATGATGAATAGAGGAAGATATTTCTTCATGCAACATCAGGCATTTCTTTTTCTTCTAAAGTACCAGAGTGCAGTTCCAGCTACTAACAGCACCAAACCAACTAGGATCAGATTATACGTATTTGTTGCTGTATTTGGAAGTTCATTTCCTGCATTTGTCTTTCCACCTGTTTTTTCTGGTGTTGATGGCGTTGGTTTACTTGGCTCATCAGAAGGATTAGAGTTGCTTGGTGTTTCAGAGCCTTTCGATACAACATTCATCTCTGCTTTAGGCTTATCTGGCTTATCAATACTGCTGCCTTCTACAGTTGCCACGTTTGTAATCGTTTTGCCTTCATATCCAGACTCAATTTTCGCTTGGAATGTCACAGTATGCCACTCAGTATCAGTGACATCACCAAAGTTAGCAGTAATCTTGCCATCCTTGATTGTTGCTTCTCCGCCGTTGCTCGCTTTCAAGCTGCCTTCGACATACTTCAATCCAGCTGGAAGATCATCTGAAATCACCAGGTTTTCTACTTTACCGTCGGATACTGTATTTCGGGTTTTAATGGTGTAGACTACCGTATCCCCTGCTTCATACTTTTCCTTATCTGAATCCAAGTTCTTCACTGTTTTTTCAGATTCTAAAACAGGATTTCGCGGATATACCTTCACTTCATGGCTCGGTTGGTCAGGGGTCTTGATATTGTCACTGCTGATGTTTGCAGTGTTGACGATATCTTTACCTGCTTGCCCAGACTTCACTTTTGCTTCAAATGTTACAGAGTGCCATTTCGTATCGGTCACATTACCAAACTCTCCTGACGTCTTACCGTCGGCATAATATCCATGATCATCGTCTTGATCATCACTTACTGCTGTACCATCCACTTTCAATGTTCCTGCAACATATTCTAATCCTTCCGGAAGAGAATCCGAGATGACAAGATCTTTGACAAGGCTGTCATCAACCGTATTCCGGGTTTGGATTGTGTAAAGAAGCGTGTCGCCAGATTCCGGATGGTCCTCATCTTTATTTCCATCAGCTTTTTCCTTAATGGAGGCTGTTTTCTTTGATTCTAGTTTTGGTTCCTTAGGATCAACTTTCATGTCTGTTCCCGGTGTATCTGGTGTGTCGATATTGCCGCCGTCAACGGTTGCCACGTTTTTAATCGTTTTTTCCGCATATCCGGACTCAATTTTCGCTTGGAATGTCACACTACGCCACTCGGTATCAGTCACGTCACCAAAGTTAGCTGTGATTTTGCCGTCCTTGATGGTTGCTTCTCCACCGTTGCTCGCTTTCAAGCTGCCTTCGACATACTTCAATCCGGCTGGAAGTTTATCTGAGATAACAAGATCAGTTACTTTACTATCAGCTACTGTATTTCTTGTTTTAATCGTGTAAACAACCGTGTCTCCCGCTTCATATTTCTCTTTATCTGAATCGAGATTTTTCACTGACTTTTCCGACTTTAAGATCGGATCTTTCGGAGAAACTTTTACCTCATAGCTTGGTTTATCCGGTTTATCAGTATTATCACCGCTAATGCTAGCCGTATTGACAATATTTTCACCTGATTGACCAGCTTTTACTTTCGCTTCAAATGTAACAGTATGCCATTCTGTATCAGTCACATCGCCAAACTGGCCTGATACTTTGCCGTCTGTCACATCGCCTTTATCATCATCTCGGGCATCACTGACTTCTTTATTATCTACTTTGAGTGTGCCAGGAACATATTCTAAGCCTGCCGGCAGTTTATCTGCGATAACAAGATCAGTTACTTTACTGTCCTTAACTGTATTTCTTGTTTTGATCGTGTAAACAATCGTATCTCCAGCTTCATACTTCTCTTTATCTGAATCCAAATTCTTCGCTGACTTTTCAGACTCTAAGACGGGATTTCTTGGAGAAACTTTGACCTCATGGCTTGGTTTGTCTGGTTTATCAACATTGTCGCCTGTGACGCTGGCAGTGTTGACAATTTTCTCGTCAGCTTGTCCTGCTTTTACTTTCGCTTCAAAGGTAACAGTATGCCATTCCGTATCAGTCACATTACCGATTAGACCCAACACTTTGCCATCTGTCATAGCGCCTTTGTCATCATCTTGGGCATCGCTAACTTTTTTATTGTCTACTTTTAGCGTTCCAGAAACATACTCGAGTCCTTCTGGAAGTTCATCTGAGATAATAAGATTTTTCACCAGACTATCCTCAACTGTGTTTCTTGTCTGGATCGTATAAAGAAGGGTATCTCCCACTTGTGTCTGATTCTCTTCTTTATTTCCCTCTGCTTTTGCTTGAAGACTTGCTGTTTTCTTTGACTCTAAGGCAGGATTCCTAGGATAAACTTCGACTTCATTTTTCGGCTTATCCGGAGTTTCCAAGTTACCTCCAGTAACGTTAGCCGTATTTTGAATCGTTTCACCAGCTTGTCCTGCTTTTACTTTCGCTTCAAAGGTAATAGTATGCCATTCAGTGTCAGTCACATCACCAATTTGACCTGACACTTTGCCATCTGTCACATCACCTTTATCGTCGTCTTTGACGTCACTGACCCCTTTATTGTCTACTTTTAGTGATCCTGAAACGTATTCTAATCCGTCCGGAAGTTCATCTGAAATGACGAGGTCTTTCAGCAGACTGTCCTCAATTGTGTTTCTCGTTTCGATTGTATAAAGAAGGGTATCTCCTACTTCTGGATGTTTATCATCTTTATTGCCCTCTGCTTTTTCCTGAAGGCTTGCAGTTTTCTTCGATTCTACATCCGGTTTTCTTGGATAAATCTCAGTATCATTGCTTGGCTTATCTGGTGTCTCGATGTTACTGCCAGTAACGCTAGCCGTGTTCTTAATCGTTTCACCAGCTTGACCAGCCTTTACTTTCACCTCAAAGGTAACATTATGCCATTCAGTATCAGTCACATCACCAATTTGGCCTGACACTTTACCATCTGTCACATCACCTTTGTCATCGTCTTTGGCGTCACTGACTGCTGTACCGTCTACTTTCAGAGTACCTGGAACGTATTCCAGTCCATCTGGTAGCGTATCTGAGATTGTAAGGGCTTTTGCCTCACTGTCTTCTTCTGTATTTCGTGTTTGAATTGTGTAAAGAAGCGTGTCTCCCACTTCTGGGTGATCAGGATATTTGTTTCCTTCCACTTTTTCCTTAATTGCCGATGTTTTCTTTGATTCTAAAGCAGGGTTCCTCGGATAAACTTTGACTTCATTACTCGGTGTATCCGGAGTTTCAATATTATCTCCTGAAATGCTTGCCTTATTGATAATATCCTTTCCTGCTTGACCAGACTTCACTTTCGCTTCAAAAGTCACATTATGCCATTCGGTATCGCTTATATTACCAATCTGTCCTGATACTTTCCCATCAGCATACTGCCCCTTATCATCATCTTGAGCATCACTGACTGCTGTGCCGTCTACTTGTAAAGTGCCCGGAACATATTCTAAGCCTTCTGGCACCGCATCTGAAATAGCAAGGTTTTTCACCTGACTGTCTTCAATAGTATTTCGGGTTTGAATCGTGTAAGAAAGCGTATCTCCAACTTCTGGGTGATCCGCATCTTGGTTTCCATCCGCTTTTGCCTTAATAGCAGATGCTTTCTTTGATTCAAGTACAGGATCTTTAAAAACAACCGGGGTCGTTACTATGTTTGATTCAGTTTTTTTACTTGTATTCGTTAATAAACTGTCATAGTTTATTTGTGCTTTGTTAGAAATTTCTTTGCCGACATAACCTGTCTTAGCTTTCACTTTAAACTGTACAGTCATTCCATTAGGCAAGTTGGTCGTGTTAGGTAGATCTCCTAATGCAACATTTACTTTATTACCATCAAAATTGCCTTCATCACCATCTGCTGCATCAGTTAAATTCTTTGTTGTCGAACCGTTAATTAATTTTAATGATCCAGGAACATATTCAGTTCCCTCTGGAATTGCATCGGAAAAGCTTGCATCAGCTGCAACGTCTCCGCCTTGGTTTTTGACTTGAACTGCATATGTTAATTCATCTCCAGGATGCACCTCGCCCTGTGGAGAGACTGACTTATTTGCCGTCACACATGGTTCTGTTCCAAGAAATATATCATCCAATAAATTACCGAACTGTGGACTGCCACTTGCAGTTGAAACTGCCTCAAAACCAAACCTTGTTTTAGTTTGTCCTGCAGGCACCGTATAAGTTCCGGTATAATAATACCATTTATCATATGTGCTGGTCATTTTTTGAATAACTGGAAGTTTATCAACTGAAGAACTCGCTGATCCTATTCGAATCTGCATAGTGTCAGGACCATATTCCCCGCGATGAGCCAGTCGCCAATGAATGGTTTGTCCTGGAGTTGTATTTACATCTTGATATAACATTGCAGCTTCATGGGCATTTAATTCTGCATATTGTGTTCCTTCTGCGGCAACAACAGGAATATTTCTGTTATCAGCAGGACCGACCATGAATTTATTAGAGTTTTGCATAATTTGTATCCGGTTGTCGGATGCATCTGTTTCCCAACCTGGAACTTCATCTTCGTAAAAGTACATCCAAAAGTTCTCGGATCCCGGAGAACCTGTATCCCCAGCATTTCTTGCTTTAGGTTGTTCAAAGCCCCCATTGATCAATGCAACTGGGGCTGGGCAAGTATTTTCTGCAGCTTGAGTTACCTCTGTATTATCTTCAGCATGAATATGATTCGGCAAAACTGTCAACACATTGCCAGCAATCAATAACAAGACTGCAAAAATCATTAGGGTTTTCCTAAGATTCAGTATGTAAGCTTTAGGCACAAAGCCCTTTCTCATAGACTCCCACTCCCATTATTTAATTGTTTTATGAACCTACATCCCGATAAATTCACACGAATCGGAATATTCGTTCTTTATTTGACCTCCTCTCGAATTAAATATATATAACAAATAAATCTTTTACAATGTGACAAAATATTCATATATTTGTCATAAAATAAGGTTGGACTTCAAAAAACATCAAGTATTTGTCGTAATTTGTAAAGAGTATTTCGTCCTTTTTTGTGTAAATTTGTTTAATTAACTAGATATAAGTGGTTTTCGTATGTAAATTCCATACAAGTTACATCTCTATTGTTGAAAAATGGGATAACAATTCAACATCATCAATATAAAAAGATTTAATAACTCTGAGGCAAAACAAAAGAAGATACCAATATAGTTTGGTATCTTCTTTGTTAATTCGAGTCCCTCAACCTAGCAAAAACATGTTATCATTTACAAAAGCCTTTATTTAAAGCACTCGTTTGTATTATTTACACTGATTATCATCATTTAACATGAATTCTGGGCAGTAAATGGGCATTAACTCTATGTAAGATTTAATCATTCTTATAACGTAGGTTTGTAATATCCTATACTTAACTCTTCTTTCATTTGTTCCTTCACTTCTTTTAATTTTCCCTTTATAAAACGATCGTTTTCAATATGTTTATTCCATTTAGCTTCCTCTCCATCGGTATATTTCAAAGATACATATTCAGTTGCATACATATCATTAATCGCACGTAGTATTTCTTGAGTTAAATCAGCAATTTCATCACTAATATAAAGTTCATTCTCCATAAAAAATCTCCAAGCTTGCTGAGTAGCATTATTCGCTTTTTTTATTCTTTTTTCATCAATTATTATCCTCGCTGTATCTATTGTTTTAAAAGGGTCGAAGTTCCACCCTGCTAAAATTTCATCTATTTCTTCTTCGTCAAACTTTTCTTTTACAAGCACTTTATAAAGGGTCTCCTTTGACATAGAATCCGGAAGAGCTGTTTCTTCAAGAATATTCATTGCATCTTTTAATTCCCTCAACGCTTGTTGTATTATTCTATATAGTTCGGCATATACTTGGTGTCTTTTTTGCGTATAGAGGGAAAAGTCCTCGAATTTTCTTTGATAATCGAATTCCACATCTTTAAGAGATTTAGTTAATTCAACCTTATAACTTTCAATATTTTTATTAAATAAATTATTAACATATGTCTTTATTAAAAATATGGCTATACCGGTTGTTATTCCTCCACTGAGTAGAAAAGTCATTATATCTTTCAACTTGAATTTCTCACTTTCCTTAATTAGTTCTTAAAAATAAAAAGCTTAATCCCAGAAAAAAGATTAAGCTTTTCTCTTTGTTTTTTTTTATTTGTCTATGCTCCTACTCTATCCGCAGCTATTTTAATTTCATCATTCTGACCACTTTGGATAAATGTAGTTGTTACCACACTACCTAATATCACTGCTGCCAATAGAATCCGGCTGATTTTCATTAATAATCTCCCCTTTTTTAATTTTTCGTCTTGCTTTAATACTCATACGATAATATTCATTAGAGAGCATTAAATTTCCTTATTCATGAAAATAATCAGCGACTTCAATCGAAAAATTTTCAACATCAGCAAACATTTTTCTCGAAGTTAGATATGAAAATGCATTCTTTATTAATTGATTCTCGCCATCAGAAAAAAATAATCCCTCTAATATTTTGAATTTCGCTGAGTATTCCTTATCATCACTTTTATCGGCAATAAATTGACCTTTCCTAAAGTATGTCAAAGCAACATCATAATTTTGTTGTTTTGCTTCAACGTAGGTTAAAGTGAATAAAGTCTTTGTTAGGAAACTATGTTTTGATTTTTCAAAAATTTCTAAAGCCAAGATTAAATGTTGTGAAGCCTTTTTATATTCTTTCAATTCATCATAACAAATTCCAATATTCATGTGTGACATGGCAATTAAATGATCTATATTACTTTCCTTGGCGATTTCCAAAGAATTCAAAAATTGTTCCAAGGCTCTTTCATATTCTAAGGAATCGATCAGGTTTCCTGCTACAATAAATTGACAACGCACAGTCTGGACAGCATACTCTTCATACTCTCTAAATATTTTGAGTGCACGATTTGCATAATTCATAGAGAAATATGTTTGTTTCATATAATAATATACATAGGAAACTTTGAAAAAAAACTCTGCTTTTTCTATTTCATCCTCTACTTCTGACAACTTTGATTCTGCTATTCGATAGGCACTTATCGCCGTAGTTAATTCTTTACGCCTAAACTCGTACATACCCTTAAAAAAGTAAAAATAGTATTCCAACATGCCAGTCAATTGCCCTTGCTTCTCAATTTCTTTTATAGTTTCATAAGCATTATGGAGATCTTCTATTTCCTTAGAATTCATATAACTCAGCATTATCTCATGTCTAAAATCTAATAGCTGATAATATAACAAGGCATCTTGGTTTTCTTCCATGTTTAGCAATTCTTTCTCTACTTCTGTTTTTATAATCTCTGCTTGCTCAACTTGATCATTTTTTATTGATGTATACCAATCATTTAACTTTTTTGTAACTATGTCGTACGGAATTTTATCTTTATCTAAGAAAACATCCACAAGAAAATTCCCCCATCCTTACATAAATTGTGCGAATATTTACATTAATTGTATTATGTCAGAACACCCTTTATTTTACAAAGGTGAATTACAAAACAGTACATAGTATCTAATACTTTGCGGTTTTTTTGCGGTCATAGCAATTCTTTTGCGACTTGACGAACAAAAAAAAGAAAGACTCAGTTAATAATACAATTAACAGAATTTCAATTGGAAACTTTTTGTAATCATTTTGAGTGACTTAAAATATATGATATTATTATCGAACAAACATTTTCAAAATTTTTCAACTATTGGAGGTTGACTATGAAATACAGGTTTATAACAATAATGCATAACTTAAAACTAGAAAGAATTATGAACAGGGGAATACAACTAGATCAAAACGTTAGATTATCAAATGGTCCTGAGGTATTAAAAGAAACTATAGAAACAGATTTAATGATGGCTACTTGTGGTGTACATTCAATAAGAGAATTTGAAGATAAAGCATACATATATATTGATGGTGAATTTGATGAAATATCCACAACCGAACAAGCCGACGAAATGGGAACGGAGTATACTTTTTTCTTTCTAAGGGAAGTCCAAAGATTCACAAACTGCCTATGGAATACAAAGGATAATAATGTTTATGTACGAGATGGATTTTTAATTATTTATGATAAAAGTCTTGATGACGGAGTTACTTTTAAAGCGTCCTTATCAGAAGTATTCTCACATTCAACCTGTGAACAAAAAGAGTCAATATTCTCAGATACAGAAATCGCTTCTGCTAAAGAGAATTTTAATCTGGCTTCAATTCAAAACTATAACGAAGAAAGTTTTGGTGGTAAAATCCCTGACTCTAACCATCTTTTTAAATCCTTCGGCTACACGAGAATTGATAGAGCTAAATATTTTATATTAGGTGCTAGACGAAGCGCTATCCTACCAATGAAAATAATGTTTTATTGCAATGCATTCGAATGTTTATTCACGACAGGAAAATCAGAGATAAGTCATCAAATTTCCGAAAGAGTCGCTTCAATGTTAGGAACTAAGGATCAAAAAGTACATATATACAAACAAATGAAAAATGCATATAGTATAAGATCAACGATCGTACATGGACAAACGTTTAAGCTAAAAGAGAAACAGAGTATGGCTAGTCTTTCTAAGGATTTAGATGATTATTTAAGGAAATTAATTAATGCCGAACACGAAGTTTTTTATTCAAATAATGAAGAGATGAATACTTTTTTTATTGATTTACTGCTATCTTAAAACTCGAAGTCAAACATCAAAAAAAGAGGAGCAAACGCAAACACATGGTTTACTCCTCTAACTTAGTTTCTTCACCTTTTGCTTCTTCATAATCTGGTATCTTCTTTGACAGTCCCAGTCTGTCATTTTCTCCATTACCCGGCATATGATCAAGTTCCTTATAAGAATCACCAATCTTTTCATAATATGAGTAAGGGGCTATCTCTCTATTTGGATTATCTGTATAAAAGCCGAGCTGAATATATTTCCCACCATCAAAAACTCGAACTATTGCATTTTCTCTTTCCATTCCGTCTGTATCAAAACCATATTCTTTATCTTTCTTTTTCTCCAAACCAATAACTTTATCAATCGCATCATCATATTTGTTTCCGCCACATGCAGTTAAAACAATCATCATTATTAAACTAAGGAAAATAAAAAGGTTTTTCAAAATAAACATTACCTCCTTTTTCAATATTTAGTATAAACAAACAAATTGATCTTTTCCACCTTTTATCCATTTCCCTTAACCTGCACATTATCGACTAACCAACCATCCTTTTCTTTCTTCATAGTCGTTTGTACAATTAACACTTGATTCGTAGTGACTGAATTTGCAGTTGAGGCGACTTCAACAATGTTTAAAAACAATTCATGAGACTCATCTAACGGCTTTGAATAACTCTCTAGTGATAGTAATTCACTTTGCACGCTGACTGTGTGCTTTTGATCAGAGCGAGAAGGGAATGCATAATCAAACCCTTTTCCAGTTGTGTGCTTCTTAACTGTTTCATATCGTTTATCTATGTCGGAATAATTAAAAAACGCTTCAAAAAATGCATTATTTTCCGAAGCGCTACTTGTTGATTCTATATGGTTCAATTCCTTAATTTTATCGCTCAAAACTTCATTTTTATCTTTTAATTTTTCAATCTTATACGTTTGCTGTCCATTCGTAAAAAATCCGGTCAACAATATCAATAACAAACAAGCTGAAGCCCATGCAATATGTGTTTTCATGTTTTCACTCCTAGTTATTTAATGCGTCCAAAAGATACAAGGTGATCTCTCCAGTAACCTGATTTCAGATCAGAGTATTCGATTCCACTGTCATTCGAATTAAACATTCTGCCATTGCCTACATAGATGCCAACATGAGTAATGGCTTTTCCTTCGTATGTGCCGCCAAAGAACACTAAGTCACCCGCAGTCGCTTCTTTTTCACTTATTTTCTTTGTTGCCCCATGTTGTTCTTGTGCTGTTCTAGGAAGAGTGATTCCAGCTTTCGCAAAAGACCACTGAACAAGGCCCGAACAATCAAATCCAGTTTTCGGGTTAGAACCTCCCCAGGCATACGGTTGCCCTTCATATTTCAAAGCTTCTTTCATGACCGTTTCATAGATAACAGACACCGCACATTCACCTTATGTCATCTATACTTTAACCATTTCTTAAAAATTGTTGAAATAAATAGTATATTTTAACTTTGATGGTATAATTAAAGCAAATTTTATATTACTGGAGTGATATCTTGAATAAATCAACTTTGAAAGGAATTATAAGCACCGTTATAGGTGCAATGCTAATTAACTTTTTATTTTTTTGGAAACAAACTGACGGCATTTTTGATTTTATAATCTGGCTTGGTTCTTCCGCCATTCTAGGCTATATAATTTTTGCTCCTTTTACTATGTCAAAGAAAGAAATGAAAAACTTTGAAGAAAAAGTCGACAAATGGCTTGAAGATGACGATAGCGTTAAAAACTAATAAACTAATTCAAGACTATCTAAGCATTAAGAGTCTCTATAACTAGAGATTCTTTTTTATTTGAAGATTACTACTGCATTACGAATAGGAATAAGCCTTACAGAAGTGTTACTATAATGACCACATCATCATATCGGAGGAAAAAATGTCAGTCATTATATCAACAGATGATTTAGAACTTACATTCCCTACCTGTAACGGTACAGGTTATATTGTAGTTATTGATAAGAAGGAACCATGTTCTGGTTGTAATGGTAAAGGTGTCATTTTAACAGCATTAGGACAAACTTGACTGCACTTTATTAAGAAACACTCTTGA
Source organism: Bacillus sp. ATD (assembly GCF_050585765.1). Taxonomy (NCBI): domain Bacteria; kingdom Bacillati; phylum Bacillota; class Bacilli; order Caryophanales; family Bacillaceae; genus Bacillus; species Bacillus sp. ATD. The sequence continues at coordinate 102,475 of NZ_JBOBQH010000005.1, forward strand.
ATTCTCCGTATTAAAAAAAGCTAATTCACTTCATTATGAATTAGCCTTTTTGTACAATCAGGTCAGCAACATCAGCCATAAACACATCTAACATTTTTTTAGATGACTTACTTTAGGTAAGTGGGCAGTTTGTGGGCAGTAAATCATTTGAAAATAAACATAAAAAAATACCAAGGGCGTCAAAACCCTTGGTATCATTGATGCGGCCGAGAGGACTTGAACCTCCACGGGTTATTCACCCACTAGGCCCTCAACCTAGCGCGTCTGCCATTCCGCCACGACCGCGTGATGATGAAATTGTGTTTGTGCTGGTTTATTAGGCTCTTAACCTAGTAAAACCAATTTGCGTGCACTTTGTAAATAAAGTGCGGGTGAAGGGACTCGAACCCCCACGTCGTAAGACACTAGATCCTAAGTCTAGCGCGTCTGCCAATTCCGCCACACCCGCAAAAAGATAAGTGGTGAGCCATGAAGGACTCGAACCTTCGACCCTCTGATTAAAAGTCAGATGCTCTACCAACTGAGCTAATGGCTCTTACTATTCGATTTCAAAAAAATAAAAATGGCTGGGCTAGCTGGATTCGAACCAACGCATGACGGAGTCAAAGTCCGTTGCCTTACCGCTTGGCTATAGCCCAACGAAATGGAATGACCCGTACGGGATTCGAACCCGTGTTACCGCCGTGAAAGGGCGGTGTCTTAACCGCTTGACCAACGGGCCGATGGTTGAGAACTTATATCGAAATCTTATGGCGGAGAAGGAGGGATTTGAACCCTCGCGCCGCTTACGCGACCTACACCCTTAGCAGGGGCGCCTCTTCAGCCACTTGAGTACTTCTCCAATATGGCTCCACAGGCAGGATTCGAACCTGCGACCGATCGGTTAACAGCCGATAGCTCTACCACTGAGCTACTGTGGAATAATGAGACAAGACTTATTATATCAGCCTTGATTTTCAGTGTCAAGAGGTAAATGTTTTTATTTATCTCTCGTAACGACTTTTATAATGTAACATAGGCTTGCCATATTCGTCAACCTTTTTCACGAAAAAATTCTTTTTATTTTCCCGCGGCATTTTCCGCATCTGTATCTGTCAGGGTTCATAGCCCGCTTCTTTATATACTGTTGTCCGCAGGCCGTACAGATATACATATAAGTTTTTTTGTTTTCCGCTTTTTTCTTAAGGGGTGTACAGAACCTCGGCGCGTTGACTTGCTGCAAAAGCATTCTAAAATCTCTGTCTCTGTGCTTGTACCCTTTTCCTTCAAGGTGAAGATGATAATGGCAGAGCTCATGCTTGATGATGCCGATCAGCTCCTCCCTGCCGTGTTCAATCAAATATTTTCTGTTCAATTCAATGTTATGGGAGGTTAACAGGTACCTGCCGCCAGTGGTTTTAAGCCTGTCATTAAAAAGCGCCTGATGGCGGAACGGCTTTTTAAAGTACGTTTCAGAAATATCCTCTGTCAGCTTTTGAAGCTCTATATTATCCATAGTGCACCTCACTTAAAAAACATTGAACGGGACAATTCACCGTTCGCATACAATATGGTAATCACTGTCCCTCTTATGATAAAAGCTGAGGAGGAATGAGCCTATGCCAAATTGGCTTAAAAAGCAGATGCAAAAAGCGTTCCTTGAAAAAGATAATTACCAAATTAAACTGCTGAATCAATGCTGGTATTTCTATAGGAAAAAACACTGCTCGTAAGCAGTGCTTTTATTTTACCATAGACAGCGATACTCTGCCTTTTTGTACATCTACGCCGTCAACCCAAACTGTCACGATATCGCCGACAGAGACAACATCAAGAGGATGCTTGACGAATTGATTGCTGAGTTTTGAGATATGCACAAGCCCGTCTTGTTTGACTCCGATATCAACAAACGCTCCAAAGTCCACTACATTGCGCACGGTGCCCTGCAGTTCCATTCCCTCTTTCAAATCTTCCAGCTGAAGGACGTCTGTTTTCAGCAAAGGCTTTGGCACCTCGTCGCGCGGATCGCGTTCTGGCCTTGTCAGCTGTTCACAAATGTCTTTCAGAGTGATTTCGCCGATTCCCAGCTCTTTTGCCGTTTCAGAAAGTGCCAGCTGATTGATTTTGTCCTTCAATTCCGCCGTGCCGATATGTTCTGTTGAAAGCCCGAGTTTTTTCAATAGCGCTTTTGTTTCTTTATAGCTTTCCGGATGGATGCCTGTTCTATCCAAAGGCTCTGTCCCTTCCTGCACTCTTAAGAAACCGATACATTGCTCGTAAGTTTTCGCACCGAGCCTTGGGATGTCCTTCAGTTCTTTTCGATTTGAAAACTTTCCGATTTCCTCACGTTTTTTGACAACGTTGCCTGCGACAGACTTCGATAATCCCGCTACATACTGAAGCAGCGCGGCAGATGCTGTGTTGACGTTTACTCCAACCTGGTTTACGACCGTTTCGACGACAAACCGCAGAGATTCATTTAAGCGCTTTTGGCTGACGTCATGCTGATACTGTCCGACACCCACAGACTTCGGATCGATCTTAACGAGCTCCGCGAGCGGGTCTTGAAGTCTTCGCGCAATAGATACGGCACTGCGCTCTTCAACCTTTAGGTCAGGGAATTCTTCTCGGGCAAGCTCAGAAGCCGAATAGACACTCGCTCCCGCTTCATTGACAATTACATAATAAATTTTGCGCGGCATATCCTTTAGTACATTGACAATGAATTGTTCTGTTTCTCTGGATGCTGTGCCGTTTCCGATCGCCACCATCTCGACTTGATATTGCTCAAGAGTCTTTTTCACTTTTTCATGAGCTTCTTTTGTTTTGTTGACTGGCGCATGCGGATAGATTACATCAATTTTCAAGACTTTTCCGGTCTCATCTGACACAGCGAGCTTACAGCCGGTTCGAAAGGCTGGGTCAACACCGAGCACAGTTTTGCCTTTCATTGGCGGCTGAAGCAGAAGCTTTCTCAAGTTTTCTGAGAAAATATGAATCGCCTGTTCATCGGCTTTTTCTGAGAGCTCTTTCCTGATTTCACGCTCGATTGCCGGCTGGATCAGTCTTTTATAGCTGTCCTCAATTGTCTCCTGCAAAATCTCTTTTACGGTCGTTGAGCGGTTTTTGATGATTTGTTTTTCTAAATACGCTTTAATGTGATCCGCAGGCGGTTCGATCGATACCTTTAAAATGTCTTCTTTTTCGCCGCGGTTCATTGCCAGCACCCTGTGCGGAACGACCTTTGCGATTGGCTCTTCATATTCATAATACATTTCATACACATTTTTTTCATCCGTGTCTGCCGACTTTCCGGCAACAGACTTAATGGTTCCTTTTTTGAAGGTTTCCTGGCGAATCCACTTTCTGAAAGACGGCTCGTCTGAGATTTGTTCCGCAATAATGTGCTTGGCGCCTTCAATCGCTTCTTCTCGTGTAAACACTTCTTTTTCTTCGCTGATGTACTGTTCTGCTGTTTTTGCCAGACGATCATCTTGGGGGAGTGTCAGGATATAGTCGGCAAGCGGCTCCAGGCCTTTGCTTTTAGCGACTGTCGCCTTTGTTTTGCGTTTTTGTTTATAAGGGCGGTAAAGGTCTTCCACTTCCTGAAGCTTCACCGATTGCTCGATTTTACGTTTTAGATCATCTGTCAGTTTATCCTGCTCTGCAATCAGCCTGATGACTTCTTCTTTTCGCTGATTCAGGTTTTGTATGTATTGCCAGCGTTCAGAAATCGTTTGAATCTGAACCTCATCCATTGAACCCGTCTGCTCTTTTCGATACCGGGCAATAAACGGGACTGTGTTGCCGTCCTCAAGCAGACGGATAACACTTTCAACATGTTTTTGTGATAAACCTATTTCTTTCGCAATTTGCTGTTTTAAAAGGGCTGACGTTTCCATGTAACCAAAGCCTCCAATTTTGTCGTTCTTTCTCTAGTGTATCAAAAACCGAAAAAAACACATAAAAAAAGACAGCTGGCGCTGCCCGTATCTTTACTCATGTTTCAATAGTTCCTGTAAGCCGCTCAGAAAATTCTCTTTTTTCATCGCAGCTGCAAAAAAGGATTGATCAATCTTCTCAACAATTGGCAAAGCCGCTGTTACTTTTTCTCCTCCTGTTTCTGTAAGAGACAGGAGGACCTCTCTTTTATCCTGGGGATTTTTGCTTCTTTCGATAAATCCTTTTTTCTCAAGCGTCCGCACAACCTCTGAAACCATCATGATATTGGTCTGGCTGAAGCTTGCAAGTTTTTTTTGCGTGACGGTTTCTCCGTGAGCAATCATATACTTGCACGAGGTCAGCAGAACAAATTGAACGTGTGTCAGGTCAAACTCAGCCAATGCTTTTCCCACTTTCCGCTGCCAGCTTTGCGTGGCCTGCCATAATAAAAAGCCCGGGCTTGTGTTCGGACCGCTAAATTTAGAGTGCCATTCCACTTATGTTAACTCCCATCGCTTGTGCTATTGTCAAAAAATCATTTTTGCTGATTTCAAAATGTCCTCTGCGAAATAAAAAGCCAAGATGCTTGGTTTCCTGAACAAATTCAAGCTTTGATTTAATGTCGTAAAAACCGATTTTATGGCATGGATAATAGTCTATATCTAATCGGTATGGAATAAAATTCGGAGCCATTTGATACGGATAGATATTTCCGCTTTTCACTTTGCCGATCGCAGTAAAGCTTCGCAGCAGTTTGCCATCTGGATATGCGTCTCTTGGAGAATAATAAATCAGCCAATCTCCCTCTTTCATTTTGGCGAGCGGGGCTTTTTTTCCATGGCACAGCTGTGCAAAACCACCGGCAGCACCTTTTAATACATGCTGCTCTGACACAACGCCGATCCAATAATTAGTGTTCATTTTATCACTCCTCCGCATAGGTGAACAAGCCTGCTGACAGCCGCCGGGATGTCTTTAGACAGTTCAGTACCAATGATTTCTCCACATTTTTTTGCTTCAGCACCTTCTAATACAATTCCATGTGTGATACGCAAACCTTCTTTTTGCTTTTGAAGCACGTAAGAAAATTCCATTTTTACATTGTTATGCGGCATGTTGGCCATGACAGAAAATGACCGATGTTTCTCCACATGCTCAAGCCAAAAAGAAACTGTATGTCCTTGCAGAAGCAATGTTCCTTCCGTTCCCTTTTGAAATGGTCCCTTCAAAGAAGCTGATGAAATACCCGCATCCCATTGATCCCATGTTTCTGTTTGCTGATAACGGCTCCAGATTTTGTCTATATCCGCATCAGCTATCGCAATGTATTCATCATTCCACATCCCATAAGCCCCCCAAATTGATAAGTTCACTTATTAATTATAATAAGCGTACTTACTAATAGTCAACCGCAAAAAAAGAAGCCGGATGTCCAGCTTCTTTTTTCTGGTTTCCTAGGACAGATGTCCAAGAATATAGGTCAGATCATCTTTTCTCGATGTCGTATACATTTTCAGCGAATTCGATATGTCTTCTACCGATTGGCCCTTTTTCAAATGGGAGCGGATATCGGGTACGTTGAGTCCATCTGTATGTATAATGAACTTTGAACCCTTTTCATAAGTGGCGGTGTGCGTTTTGTATTTTTGCGGCTTGCCTGATAAATAGCCCGAAATCGGCAGAGGATAAAAGCTTTCACCAGACGGGGAATGCAGAATAAACCGTACATTGCCGACAGAGCAGTACGTAAACTGCCTTTGTTCAAAATTGATTTTCAGGATAGATGCTGTGGCGCCTCTTTTGTTTTTCATCGCCTGATTACAGCGTTCGATAATGCTTTGTACGTCTTCATTCGCATAGTTTTCCACTAAGTCTTTGATGGCTGCAGAGGATTCGTTTGCAAGCGATCCGCTTCCAAGTCCGTCAGCAACCGCGCAAATTAATTCCTTGTCATCAGCTTTCATAAAAAAGCTGTCTCCGCAAATCGATTTTCCTTCTTTATTCAGTTGATATACTAGAGTTTGAATATGCTCGTTTTCTTCAACCTGGATCATTACATTAACTCCATCGAGGGATCTTCAATCAAGGCCTCTCTGAGCTTCTTCACAGCTTTGCGCTGCAGACGCGAGACGTGCATTTGAGATATACCGAGAATGTCCCCAGTTTCTTTTTGGCTTTTGTTTTGAATATACGTAAGGTCTATGATTTGTTTTTCACGGTCTGAAAGGACATGAAGCACGCTTTGCAGCATCATTTGCTGGTTGACTCGCTCATATCCATCCTCCTGTGATCCGACGATATCAAGGATCGTGACGGTGCTTCCGTCCGAATCCGCTTCAATGCTGTGGTCAACGGATAAGGCTTGATAGCTTTTGCCCATTTCCATCGTTTCAAGAACCTCTTCTTCAGAAACATCGAGGAATTCGGCAATCTCTTCAACTTTCGGCGATCTTTGTGTTTCAGTCGTCAGCTGATCAACCGCCATTTTGATTCTTGGCCCCAGTTCTTTAATCCGTCTCGGCACGTGAACGCTCCATGTTTTATCTCTGAGGAAACGTTTTATTTCACCGATGATTGTCGGAATTGCAAAAGCTTCAAACGATTTCCCGACAACAGGATCGTATCGCTTAATCGCGCCGAGCAGCCCGATCATGCCGACCTGGCGGAGATCCTCGTGGAAGCTTTTGCCTTTTGAATATTTTTTCGCAAGCATGTCAACCAGATTTGTATACACCCGCACAAGCGTTTCCTGCGCCTGTTCATCTTGCTTTGTTTGGTAATCGCTTATGAGCCGATCGACTTCATCTTTAGTTAGTTTCGTAGTTTTTGATGGTTGTGTCATGATCAACTCGCTCCCCATTTAAATACTTTGTCATCGCTACAGTGACGCCGGAGTGATTTTGCACTCTAACTTCATCCATGAGCGTTTCCATTAAATATAGACCGAGCCCTCCTTCTGATAATTGATCAACTGTGTGCGAAGGTGTGTACGGCCCTAGATCCTGCTGCTTTTGATCAAAGTCAAAGCTGTCTCCTTCATCCGCCACAATAACCTCTAAACGGTCTTCAAACACACCGAATCGTATTGACACTTCCCCATTTTTATCTTCTTTGTAAGCATGCTGAACCGCATTTGTGCATGCTTCACTGACTGCGATTTTCAAATCTTCAATTTCATCATACGTATAGCCCATTCTGCTTGCGACGCCTGACAGTGTCAGTCTTATAATTCCCACATACTCAGGTTGGGCCGGCACTTTCATTTCGATGTAATCAGCTTTATTCTTCATTGCACTCCACCTTCTGACTTTGCAGAAATATCAATGATGTCCTTCAGGCCTGTAATGTCAAACAGGCGGATCAGGCGGTCAGAAAGATTTTCAAGTTTTAACGAACCGCCTTGTTTTTTCACTGTTTTAAAGATCCCTACAAAAACGCCCAATCCGGTACTATCCATGTAGCTGACATCTTTCAGGCAAATTCTTAAGTCTGCGCCTTGTTCTGCCAGGGGCACAAGCTTCTCTCTAAGCACCGGCGCTGAGTATACATCAATTTCTCCTGCAATGTTTACGTGTATATCATTCTCGTTTTGCTTCACATCAACATTTATATTCATTCGTATCACCTCAAATTTTCCTTCAAGTCACTAGTTGCTTTATACCCTCGTCTGGAAGACGTTAAACCTTTCTCCGCAAAACAATTAACGTAAAATCATCATGAAGCTGAAAGTCCTGTAATTTGAGGAGGCTGTCATAAATGTTTTTGACCATTTCCTGCGCGGAGGAACACATATGTTCCTCAATGAGCTTCTGCAAATCAGGACGCTCCAAGAAACCGTTTTCTGTTCTGCATTCTGTGACGCCGTCAGAAAATAAAACGATCATATCACCCTTTTCCAGATGCTGATCGAATTGTCTGTAGTCATAATCCTGCGAGATGCCGAGAACGAGTCCTTTAGCCTCTAAATCATAAAACGCGTTGTCTTTTTGAGAATAATAGAATCCCGGTTCATGTCCCGCCGAAGCATATGTAAATCGATGCTTGTCCATATTGTAATTGGCATAAAACATCGTAATAAACATACTAGCGTCAACGTTTTGTTCAACAACACGATTTAAATTTTTCAGCACCTGAGAAGGGTGTATGCCCGTTTCCGGCAAAGAGTCCATTGCGTATTTAATCATGGACATACAGAGAGCAGCTGGAATGCCTTTTCCGATCACGTCCGCGATTGCGATATTAATGGATTCCTTGTCTTTGACGAAGTGGTAGTAATCACCGCTCATCTGTTTGGCAGGAACACTGATGGCGCCGATATCCAGCGCGTCCTCCTGCGGAATTTTTGTTCCGAGCAGCGTCTGCTGGACATTAGCTGCGATTTCAATTTCTGATTTGATTTCCTGCTGTATCCCTCTAAGGGTTTGATGCTCCTGATAAGCCATTCCATAACCAATCATGACTTCTATTAAAAAATCCAGCGAATGAAACACATCTTCCGGGAGACTTGGATACAGCTCCTTCAGCACTTTTCTATGAATACTGATGATTTCTTCCGGAGGAATTTGGTGCTCGATTGTTTTTCGGCTGAATTTTTGGGCTTGATATAAAGATGTTTCTGTTAATTCGGCTATATATCGGTTAAGCAGCTGATGATACCGCTGCTCAATAACCTCCCTAAAATCCACGTTCTTACCTCCTACCGAAGCCATTTGATGGCTTGTATCTCTGTTCCTTCCCCCGATACGGAATTTAAGCTGAATTCATCCATCAGCCTTTTGACTCCGGGAAGTCCCGCACCAAGTCCTCCAGACGTTGAAAATCCGTCTTCCATGACTTTTCGGATATCAGGAATTCCCGGCCCTTGGTCTTCCGCTATGATTTTCAGGCCCTTTTTTCCTCTGTCTGCGACCTGTTCAATTCCAATCTGCCCTTTGCCGGCATATAAATAAATATTCCTGGCTAATTCTGAAATAGCCGTTGTAATTCTAGCCTGGTCTACAGTGCCGAAACCCAGTTCTTTCGCAACGTTTCGTCCCAGCTGTCTGGCGGCTACAATATCCCATTCTGTCATGATTTTTACACAGGATTGGTCGTTCATTCGCTATTCCCCCAATTCCCGCTTCAATGTCTCAAGCCCTTGCTCTAAGTCGAGCGCTGTTTCGATTTCCTCAAGCGCGATTCCAAGTTCGATCAGCGTCACTGCCACAGCGGGCTGAATGCCGGTCAAGACAACTTTTGCCCCCATTAACTTGGACATTGTTATGACGTCGCCCAGCACTTTTGCGATAAATGAATCAATCATATCCACAGATGTCAGGTCAATGACAACGCCGTTAGCACCTGTTTCATATATTTTATTTAATAAGTCTTCTTGAAAGGTTAATGCAGTTTGGTCATCAAGTTCCCATTGAATGGACACTAATAAGCAATTATACAGTTTCAAGATCGGGATTTTTGGATGTCTCACAATGTTATTCCCCCAATGAAACGATTTTTCGATCCGTCATTTCCAACGCTGTTTGAATTCCTTTTTGCAGGGTATTCTTAGTTATAACTTGGGATAAATCAATCCCCAGGTTAACGATGGTTTGAGCAATTTCCGGGCGGATTCCGGCCAGCAGGCATTTTGCTCCGACAAGCCTTACCGCTTCTGATGCCTGAATAATATGATGGGCAACCATCGTATCGACGACAGGGACACCGGTAATGTCAATCAGCACGACTTGGGAACGGTGTTTGACAACGCCATTAAGAAGGTTTTCCATAATTCGTTTCGCGCGTTCTGTATCAATTGTTCCAACTAGCGGCATCACGGTGATATTTTCAAACACCGGAATAAGCGGTGCAGATAGCTCCTGCAACGCGATCTTTTGCAGGGATACTGTTTTTTCCCATGAGATTGAGTATTGATTAAAAATTTCTGTGTTAATCGGGCTGAAAAATCGGTCAATCTGCCAGATTAACTCCGTGCTCTCTTGATCTGGCAATCTCTTATCATTCATTTTCGTGTAGAGACGTTTCCAGAATTCAGCAAGCGCAGTAGCCAAAAACTTCAAAGAAATTCCGATTTGGACCGCTCGAAGCGCCAGTTCACTGATTTGGCTTTCAGCAGCGTTTTCGTCCTTAACAGACAGCAGCACAATGTCGATATACTCTTTAGATATATTTTCATACACTTGGTCAGTCAGCTGATAGGATTCTTGCTCGCTTAATTCTTTTAGTGTGTCAGTCCACAGTTGGAGCAGTTCATTTTGATTTTCGGCAATGAACTGGTATACAGTCTGGTTCGACATCAAATTCGCTTACCTCCCAATAAAAAACAACATATTTTTTCGTTATTTCATTATTATATCGTTTATGTTTTTTGAAAACAAAAAAAGTTGCTCTTTGTGAGCAACCTGCAAATATGTCTAAAAATCAATGAGTGCCAAACTGATTTGCAAGGCTTCATCAACCTTATCCATCATTTCATCATCCAGATGAGTAATCTTATCCGTTAATCTTTGCTTGTCAATCGTCCGAATTTGCTCCAGCAAAATAACGGAATCTCTTTCAAAACCGTAGCGTTTTGCATCGATTTCGACGTGGGTTGGTAATTTCGCTTTCTGTATTTGTGCTGTTATGGCTGCAACAATAGCAGTTGGGCTGAAGCGATTTCCGATGTCATTTTGGATCACTAAAACCGGGCGCACCCCGCCTTGCTCTGAGCCAACAACAGGAGATAAATCAGCAAAATAAACATCGCCGCGTTTCACAATCAAATGATTATCCTCCGCTGACTAAGCGCTCAACTGTCGTTTCAGCCTCGCACTCCGCAAAGTGAGCCTCAGAAGAAATATTCAGGTTGATTTTCGCCATTTCCATATAGCCGCGTCTCATCAAATCACGGTTGTGACGAGTTGTTCGTTCGCTGACATACGCTCTCACTGCTTGTGATATCAGTTCGTTTCTGCTTCGTTTCTCCCGCATCGCTACACCATCCAATTCAGCTACTAGGTTTTCGGGCAAGCTGATTTTCATTTCGGTTCTTGCGCTGGATTCAGACAAAAAACATACACCTCCACCAAACTTACGGATACGACTCTTTTATCCATCCAGTGATAATGATACCATTATTCACTCTTCAAGCAAAGCTGTTTTATAAATTCGCCATATAAGTAAGCTAATTGCTTATATTGACCTGCAACAAAGGATTTCTTACTTCCATTATACTCCCATTTTCCAAAAACATACGGGGAACGCGGGAACTTATTGTACAGGCCACTTCATAGTTAATGGTTTCGAGCCTTCCTGCAATCTCATCCATGGAAATATATTCATCTCCCTGCCGGCCTATTAATGTGACTTTTGTGCCCGGCGGATATTCCTGATCCAGCTCCACCATAAATTGGTCCATGCAAATTCGGCCGGCAATTTTTAGGCGTTTTCCCTTCACAAGGATGTCGGTCCCCTTCAATTTTCGGAGCCAGCCGTCCGCATAGCCTACAGGCACCGTCCCGATCCATGTGTCTTTTTCTGCTGTGTACTCGGCTCCGTAGCTGACGCTCTCGCCTTTTCTGATCAGTTTGACATGCGACAGCGTCGAATGCAGGGTGAATGCCGGACGCAGCTGAAACGGTATCTCGTCCGAAATGTCAGCAGACGGGCGAAGGCCATACATGCCGATGCCGAATCTGACTGCATTAAAAAAGCCTTTTTTCAGCCGAAGTCCGGCGGCGCTGTTCGCGCAGTGTACCATCAAATTCTTTAACGGCAGCGGAGCAATCAGCTCTTTAAAACGCTCAAACTGCATTAAGAAATAGCCTCTTTCCTTTTCATCTGCTGTCGCAAAATGGGTAAATACCCCTTTGCACTTTAAACGGGGGTTGCGGTCAAGAATGGCCATCACATTCTGAACTTCTTCCTCTGTTTTGACACCAAGCCTGTTCATCCCCGTATCGACCTTCAGATGAAAATGAAGAGAACCTTTTTTCGTGTGGCGGGCTGCCTCCTGAAGCCATTCAACAGAATAACCTGTTAAGGTCACGTCATACTCCGCAGCGATTGCCACATACTCCGGGGGAACCGCACCGAGCACCAATATAGGCGCCTTCAAGCCCTTTTTACGCAGTGAAATCGCTTCATCCAAAATGGCTACGGCCAAGCATGAAGCACCTGCGTCAAGAGCAGCCTTTGCTGTTTCTGCATCACCATGCCCGTAGGCGTTTGCTTTTACAACTGCCATTAGCTGGACATGTTCACCGATATGTTCTTTCATATTGCTGACATTTTCCTTTATCGCGGACAGGTCAATTTCCGCCCACGTATCCCTGTAAAAAGGTTTTGTGCTCATTACGACACTTCCTAGCTTTTATTCAATATCATTTACATATCATACTAAAATTAAAGGCCAAAGGGAAACGATGTCTAACGAAAAAAAGGCCAAATCATGTTTGGCCTTTGGCGGTCATTTCGATGATTGTCCCTGCATGCTTTTCGCTACTGTCACCATTTCCTCTTTAGAAAGATCTTTAGAAGAGAGAAGGTAATCAACGCCGTCATATGTCCATGATAATGATGCATCCGACAAAGCGCCGATGGTGTAGCCGAGATTTACCGGTTCGCCGTTCAGCGTAACGGAGGAGGAGGCCTTGGCAATCTGGGCTTTTTCCTGAATTAACGTAAATGATTTTTCTCCTCCATACGTCATGATGATGCGCTTCCCGTCTTCAGTAGAAATATCTTTTTCTTCAAGCAGCTTTACGCCAAGCGGCAGTTCCAGCGGCGTTTTGACCGCGAATGTATCGGAAGGCTTCGCGCTTGTGGCAACATCCATTTGAGAAAGAGTCATATTTTTCTTTTCGTCAAATGATTCTTTATCAAATTGTTTATTAAATTCAAAGTTGCTGAATTCTACTTTGACCATCACTTTCCGGTCAGTATCCATCACTTTGACAGATGACGGGCTCATATCCTTTTTGTTAAATGTGATTTCTTGCGTCGGCAGCATTTTGTTATGCTGATAGTTTGTTTTTGTTTCGAATACGTATTTCTTTTCTTTCGCTGTGAAAACTGCATCCGAATCGTTTTGAACATCCTTTACGAGCGATTCAAACAAATAGACCTGACTGCTGTTGTTCGGCCAGTCGCTTTGAAATCTGAAGCTCTTATTTAAAGACGGCGTGAGAACGAATACTCCGTTTTCATTTCGTAAAATGACTTGGTTTTGGTCCTTTTTCGGATTTTCTAAATAAACCCTGTACAGAGACGGCTTTTTGTGCCAGATTTCCACATTGTATACTTGAGGCTCACTCCCTGTCTCGATGGTCATTTTCGCTTTTGCTTTGTACGAGGTGTATTCTTTCGCCTTTTCATCTAACCCGGCCACAATATCTTGCTGTGTTTTTTGCCCGCAGGCAGAAAGAATAAGAACAGCAAGCAGTCCCGTTAAAAGCAAAACAAAGCTTTTTCTCACCTTTTTCAACCCCTTTTTCTCAATTGATGTAAAAGGAAGAAATCGCTTGTTTGACTTTAACGGTACGCTCGGTACACGTTTAGGCAGAACAGATGCGTACCATAAAAGCCTCAAACAACTTGTCTCCCTTAATGCACTATCAAATATATGAGTGGGGTTTCCCTAATATGCAGACTAGCTTGACAACCTTTCAATCACAACCTGCGCGGCAGCGTATTCTTTTGTGTGAGTGATTGATACGTGAACGGCGGCCTGGCTCAGTTTGGTACAAATGATGTAGGGCTTGCCATTTTGGTCTTTCCTAATTTCAATGTCCTGAAAGCTGAGCTGCCTCCCTATACCGGTGCCAAATGCTTTCGAGAACGCTTCTTTTGCCGCGAATCTGCCTGCGAGAAATTCGATTTTTCTTTTCTCTGAAAGCTCATGGTATTGGTCAAGTTCGCTTCGCGTCAAAATCCGCTCGGCAAACCTTTTCTGGCGTCCAGCCATAGAGGCGATCCGTTTAAGCTCGGTAATATCAAGTCCAATGCCGTAAATCATGCATGATAACCTCCTTTGCGTACGTACTATTTAAATGGTTTGTCTCATAAACGTGTTACTATAGATATACCAAAATGAAGAAAAGGGGCTCGGAATGTTTATACGGACTGAAAATTTTCAAACGTTTATCAGGCTTTATCCCGTTGTCACCTTTATATTGGCTTTGCAAGCTGTTCTCTGGCTGTTTTTTTCACTCCCTGTCCATTCAGTCGTTTTATGGAGGGATACTGTCGCAGGCTATAATCTAGGTGTGGCTAACGGTGAATGGTGGCGGCTGATCACACCGATTTTGCTGCACGCCGGTTTCACACATCTGCTGTTTAATTCCATGTCCATCTTTTTATTTGCCCCCGCTTTGGAACGCATGCTGGGAAAAGCGCGTTTCCTTCTTGTGTACGCCGGCTCCGGCACCATCGGCAATATCGGCACGTATGTTACAGAGCCGCTTGATTACGTGCATGTCGGGGCTTCAGGCGCCATTTTCGGGCTATTCGGCGTGTACCTGTTTATGGTTCTTTTTCGCAATGAGCTAATTGGGCAGGAGCATTCCAAAATGATCCTCACCCTGCTCGCATTTGCCGTTCTCATGTCGTTTATCAACTCCAATATTAACATGATGGCTCATCTGTTTGGACTATGCGGCGGGTTTCTTCTTTCGTTTTTGTGTGTGCAAAAAAAAGAGCGGCGGTATTAACCGTCGCTTCAGATTGTTGACAAAATCCTAAAATGGTTTTCATTTTAGGATTTTGTCATCTTTTCAGCGTGATTGAAAACCCTTGAAGTCTAGGAAGGGCGAGCATAGGAGCGGACATTCACAGGATGTGATGACGACGGCGTTTAGGCAGGACGCCTGAGAATTTAGCCGTTGATCCACTTCGCATTGAGCACCGAAGCGCAGTCCTGACAACGAATGCGAGGGGTTGCCGACACGCTGGAGCGGCGGTATTAACCGTCCGCTTTTTCATATGAGTACCAGTTTAAAATGAAGGCTGCATCCTCTTCACCTACATCCCTCACCGTTAATTCTTCCATGTGGCTCGATGATTTCACTGAAGTAGAAATGGTATACAGGCGGCCTTTCTTTTGGAAATAGGATTGGCTGAACTTGCAAACCTGCATTCGTTTTTTGAGTACAATGGCGGTTGTTCTGCCTATAAATCTAGACGTCAGCTGCAGACGGTTCCCGTTGATTGTCCACGCAGCGTCTTTATACGCGAGATAGCCGAAAAACAATTCAATCGGCAGCAGGATGACCGACAGATAGCCCCAGGGCTGAAAGAAAATACATAACGGAATGATCAAAAAGAGCGAAAAAATGACAGAACGGAACAAATAGCGTTTCAACGCGCGCCGCGGCAGGCGGCGGCAGTTTTCTTCCAGCGTGTATTCCGGCGTAAATGTTCGAAGCATGTGCGGAAGCTTTTTTTTATGAATCATTGGAAAGAGAATGGTCAACGCACCTTCTTCTTTTTCCCGGTCGCCGCCGCCCGCACTGACGATGGACACCGTTACAAAGCCGAAAAGCTGCCGGATGATGTTTTCTTTTATTTTAATGGCTTGAATTTTTCGCAACGGAATCGTGACTTGATGTTTTTCAATAATTCCTCTTGAAATCACCAGTTCCTGCTCTTTTTTTATGATTTGAAAGTTCGCGTATCTAAACATCATGCCCGCAATGCTGAAAATCCAGGCGATAAATAAACCGATAAAAATGAGTACCGCGTAAATACCGATGCTGGCGTGCTGAAGAAAGGAAAATTTATCGAATAACCAATCCATCGGCAATACTTCATCGAGCTGGGAAATAAGCGCAAATACAGCCGAGATAATGACTCCGATTCCGCCAGAGGTAGAAGCGGCCATGAGCAATTCTTTCGCGTTCATGCGATAGTGCTCTTGCACCTCAACGGCAGGATCTAACTCCTCCTCAGCTTCAAGCTGTTCATCACCAAGTTCATTTTCTCGTCTTTGCGCTTTTTTCTTAAAGACAGCTTCTTTGATGCGTTCAGCCTCTTCCACAGAAATAGCAGAAAGAACGGCTTCTGCCTCCTTGCCTCCGCCCGCTGTTTCAATTTGCAGCTTCACAAGCTTAAAGATTTGCTGGACAAGGCCCGCGCTCGTATTCATCGTTTGAATCCGATCAATCGATATGTATCGCTTTTTCGTCACAAATAAGCCTTCTTCGATTCTAAATTCATCATCTTCAATTCGATAGGTAAACCTTCTCCATTTGATGATGCTTGCCGCTACTAGCCAGATGAACAGCACACCGAGCGCAATGGCTCCGTAAAAACGGACAGTATGGTTTGAATTGACGATATACACAAAAAAGAATGGCAGAATGATATTTTTTATTGTTTGAATAATGGTATGGCATAAATTCAAAATGACTGCTGCCGGGTGCAGGCGTTTCGGTTCAGACATCATCGTCAGTCACCCTTGCCAGACGGGAAATGGAGTCTCTCAGCCGGTCCGCTTCCTCCATCTCTAAAGCGGGGATCGAATGAACGGTCGCAGCCGTGGAAATTTTCACTGTTGCCAGATTGTATTTTTTCAATAATGGCCCTTGCGACGTATCAACGTGCTGAACCCTGACCATCGGGACAATCACACGTGTCACCACAAAAATACCTGACTGAATATCTATTTCATGTTCATGGACTTCATATCGCCACACCTTATGGCGGACCTTCGGAATGAGAAAGACCGTCACAATCGATCCCAGCAGCCAAACTGCGCCGAGCACGCCGCTGATCCAGTACGGCCAATGAAAATAATAGCTTAACACTGCAACTGCTATGACGATAAGCAAGCAAACAGCGGATATGATGATCTCTTGAAGTCGCCAAACCTTTAATCCGTCTGGACTGATTTGGTTTTTTGGCTGCTCTCTCAAAAATACCTACCTCCCTTTTTTTCGTCGCTACTTATACGTCTCTTGTACGGAAAGGTTTCATTCTTAAGCATA
Source organism: Bacillus sp. ATD (assembly GCF_050585765.1). Classification (NCBI taxonomy): domain Bacteria; kingdom Bacillati; phylum Bacillota; class Bacilli; order Caryophanales; family Bacillaceae; genus Bacillus; species Bacillus sp. ATD. The sequence goes on from NZ_JBOBQH010000005.1 coordinate 119,358, forward strand.
CATAGAAAAATGGCTTCCGTCAGCTGAAAGTTTGCTGAATCACAAATCGTGAATATAAAAAAGCCCAAAACATGATGTTTTGGGCTCTGAATCGATCAAATTAGTAAGATTTTTTCTGGCGTCTGTCACCTGACGAACGGCGATCGTTTGAACGCTTTTTGTCGTAGGAAGAACGGTTGTTGCTTTTCCCTTTTCCGCCGCGGTAGCCGCCGCCTTGGCCGTCTCTGCGTTTAGAAGAGCGCTGGTTTTTGTAGCGTTTGCTGACCATCGGCGCTTCGTCTGTTAAGCGAACCGGTGTATTGTCCGGCTCTTTTGTAGACATTTTGATAGCCGCTGCAACCACAGTCACTGCATCATGATCTTCAAGCAGCTCAGCTGCCGCTGTCATGTAGAAGTTCAGGTTGTTTTCGCTGATTGCCGTACGAAGACGTTCAACCGTAACCTGCTGCTGGCCTTCTAACGCTTCATCAAGTGTAGGCTCCTTCATGCGGTCCATTTTGCGTTTTGTTGTTTGTTCAATTGCGCGAAGCATGCTTTTCTCACGCGGTGTAATAAACGTCATTGCCATACCTGTTTTTCCTGCACGGCCCGTTCTTCCGATACGGTGAACGTAGCTTTCAGGATCTTGAGGCACGTCAAAGTTGTACACGTGTGTTACGCCTGAAATATCAAGTCCGCGAGCGGCAACATCAGTTGCGACAAGAACTTCGATTGCGCCTTCTTTGAATTTACGAAGCGCAACCATACGTTTCGCCTGCGTTAAGTCACCGTGAATTCCTTCAGCTGCATATCCGCGAAGGTTCAGAGCTTCAGCCAGCTCATCGACACGGCGTTTTGTACGTCCGAATACGATCGCAAGCTCAGGAGACTGAATGTCAAGAAGGCGAGTCAGTGTATCGAATTTTTTGCGTTCTTGCACTTCCAAATAGAACTGCTGAATGTTAGAAACCGTCATTTCTTTCGCTTTCACTTTTACGTGTTCCGGCTCAGTCATAAAGCGCTCTGCAATACGTTTGATCGGTGCAGGCATCGTAGCAGAGAACAGAAGTGTCTGATGCTCGCTCGGCACGTTTGAAAGGATAGATTCAATGTCGTCAATGAATCCCATGTTCAGCATTTCATCCGCTTCATCCATTACAACAGTATTTACATTGTTTAAACGAATTGTGCGGCGGTTGATGTGGTCAAGAAGACGGCCAGGTGTTCCGACAATAATATTCGGATTCTTCTTTAACGCCCGGATTTGTCGTCCAATATCCTGTCCGCCGTAAATAGGAAGAACCTTCGCACGTTTATCTTGTCCGATTTTATATAATTCTTCAGATACTTGAATGGCTAATTCACGGGTTGGCGCGATAACGATTGCTTGAATATTAGGAGACTCGGGGTTAATTTTTTCAACAAGGGGTATACCAAACGCAGCTGTTTTACCTGTACCTGTTTGCGCTTGTCCAATGACGTCTTTATTTGAAAGTCCGAGCGGTATTGTTTGTGCCTGAATCGGTGTTGCTTCTTCAAATCCCATACGATTAATTGCTTTCATGAGATCAGAACTTAAATTAAAATCTTGAAACGTTATAGTCAAATTATTCAAACTCCTTCTAATTGCTGTTTCAGTAATGTCGTGATTTACCACTTATAAAACTGCCCTTTAAACAAAAGGGACAGGATCCATCCGTATACAAAGCCCGAATTACTTTAAGTTTTATCTTACCATTACACTACTTGTTTTTCAATAAGATGAGAAGCAGATCGGCTTCTCGAATATGCCGGCTGCTGCTCCATCCGCTCCCATTTGTCCGGCGGAGAACTTTGGGTCAGCGGATGAGAAGGCCGGACGAATATGTTCGTATCGCGAAATAACCTATATATATATTGTATCATAGCCGCAGCCGGCCAGATATACATAATTTCCGGCCGGCATACATTAGTGTTTGCACATCGTATGATTTTATGATGTAATATGATTTTTTCCGCAAATTATTTTCTTAAGAAAGCGGGCTCTCTATTAAATCTTTAACGATTTCTTCAAGCTTCATACCTCTGGACGCTTTGAATAAAATCAAATCGCCTTTTGATGCGTTTTCCTTCACAGCTTGGAGGAGATCTTTTTTCTCAGTGTAGTGGCTGACACGGTCTTTCTCAAAGTGTTTCAGTGCGCCTTCCGCGATAAAAGCTCCCAGTTTTCCGTACGTAAAAACGCGGTCAATTTTTTCAGGGCTGATCACAGCGCCGCACTCTTGATGGAACGTTTCTTCAAGATCGCCGAGTTCAAGCATATCGCCGAGCACGAGCATTTTTTTGCCATAGCCTTCAAGACTTTCTGTCAATTGAATCGCAGCTTTCATGGAGGTCGGACTCGCATTATAAGCGTCATTGATTATCGAAAGGCCGCTGTCTGTTTTAATGAGTTCAAGTCTCATGCCGGTTACCCTTAGGCCGCTCAGTCCTGTCGCCGCATCCTCAGGCGTGATGCCAAAATAAGCCCCAGCAGCAATTGCAGCCATGGCGTTCATCACATTGTGCTTGCCGAGTATCGGAATAAAAAACGATGTTTCCATCCCTTTGATTGTAAAATGGGTGCCTTCCTCACTCTGGCTGACATCCTGAAGCTGATAATCATTATGCGCTCCCGTTCCGTACGTTTTCGTCCGGCAGCTGTATGCATTTTGAAGGAGCGGTTCGTCCCCGATATAAATCAGCACTCCATCTTCTTTAAGCCCGTTAATGATTTCAAGCTTCGCCTCCGCGATACCCTCTCTAGAGCCAAGGTCTTGCATATGCGATTCGCCGATATTCGTAATCACTGCCGCATCCGGGTTTGCCAGGCGGCTCAAGAGGTCAATTTCTCCTTTGGCGCTCATTCCCATCTCCAATACGGCGATCTCCGTATTTTCAGGCATCGCTAAAACCGTCAGCGGCAAACCGATGTGATTATTGAAGTTTCCTCCTGTTTTGTGGACATGGTACCGGGTTCCCAGGACGGCGTGAATCATATCTTTCGTTGTCGTTTTGCCGTTGCTTCCGGTTACTCCGATGACACGCGTGCCAAGCTCCTGCAAATAGGCTTTTGCAAGCTGCTGAAGTGCGATAAGGGTATCATCCACTAAAATGACGGCGTGATTCTCAGGCGGATTTGGTTCTGACCGATCCCAAAGAACGGCCGCTACACCGGCTTCAAAAGCCTTTTCCACAAAAGTGTGGCCGTCAAAACGTTCCCCTTTCAGCGGAATGAAAAGCTGATGTTGTTCCAGTTTTCTTGTATCGGTTGCCACTCCATGAATGACTGTTTGTTCATATTTCGGATTTGTCAATGTGCCATTGACCATTTCAGCAATGTTTTTTACTGTTCGCTTAATCAAGTGAGGTCCCTCTCTTTCTTTTGTATATACGGGAAAAAACACTGCCCTTTTACCGGCAGTGTCCTTCTTCATTAGAATGTATGCTTGATCAATTGTTTTTCAGCGTGGCGTTCTTTTGCAAGCTCCACAAGCTGTTCAATCAGGTCAGCGTATTCCACTCCGGCTTCTTTCCAGAGCAGCGGGAACATACTGAAAGGCGTAAAGCCAGGCATTGTGTTGACTTCATTGATCAGAACTTCGCCGTCAGCTGTCAGGAAAAAGTCCGCTCTGACGAGTCCTGAGCCATCGATCGCTTTAAACGCTTTGATCGCCATATCACTGATTGTTGCGTATTCCTCTTCGGTGACAATCGCCGGAATCATCAGATCAGTATCTCCATCCTCATATTTCGCTTTGTAATCGTAGAAATCCGTCTTCGGTGCGATTTCTCCCACAACAGAGCATTTAGGATCGTCATTTCCAAGAACGCCGATTTCGATCTCGCGGCCGTTGATGCCTTCTTCGACGACGACTTTGCGGTCATATTGGAAAGCAAGCTCAAACGCTTTTTGCAGTTCTTCACGGTTTCGGCATTTGCTGATTCCGACACTTGAACCAAGGTTTGCCGGTTTTACGAAGCAAGGGTAGCCTAATTGCTGTTCAACCTGCTCACAGCATTCTTCCGGAGAATGAGTCCATTCCTTCTTAAGGAAAGCTGCGTATTTAGCTTGAGCAAGGCCGGCCTGCGCGAATAAATGTTTCATAACGACTTTATCCATGCCAGCTGAGGAAGCAAGCACTCCGTTGCCGACATAAGGAATGTTCAAGAGCTCTAGCATCCCTTGGATCGTACCGTCTTCTCCGTTCGGTCCGTGGAGGAGCGGGAATACGACGTCGATTGCTTCATTTTGCTGTGACGCTTCCTGCGGAAACATCTCCTGGTTCAGGGCAGCTGGAGAAAAAGCACTGCCTCCTTGCTCAAATTGAAGCATTTTCACGTTTGAAACAGGCTCAGTTAAACGGGCGCCTCTTACCCATTCGCCTTTTTCTGTTATATAAATCGGATGTATATCAAACTTCTCAGTATTTAGCGCTTTGATTACAGCCAGAGCTGTCTGCAGGGAAACATTATGTTCTGCCGACTTTCCTCCGTACACTAATCCTAGACTTGTTTTCAATGGATACTCCCCCCACTACAATTCATCTTTACTATCTTATCACTTTCACAAGAAAATGATCTAATTATTTTTGGGCATGCTGATGTTGAATGCATTTGTATGTAATTCCTTTTTATTTTATATTAAAATGGCATTGAAAAGGAGATGTGACATATGAAAAAAATCACAACGAACGAACAATTTAATGAACTGATTCAATCTGATAAAGAAATCATTGTAAAGTTTTATGCTGATTGGTGCCCAGACTGCACACGCATGAATATGTTCATCGGCGATATTTTGGAAGAATATAATCAAAACGACTGGTATGAGCTGAATAAGGACGAGCTTCCTGACCTGGCTGAAAAATACCAAGTGATGGGCATTCCCAGCCTGCTTATCTTCAAAAACGGTGAAAAAACAGCTCACCTTCACAGCGCCAATGCCAAAACGCCTGAAGAAGTGACTGAATTTTTATCTGAACATATAAGCTAATTCGTTAAACAGCCTTATTTTATGTCGTCGGGCTCTACATGAACATGAACATGAGTGACATCGTGTTCATGTTTTATTTTGTCTTCTACTTCATCAGCCACTCCATGACCTTCTTCTACTGTAAGCTTCGGATCAACCGTAATGACCATTTCGATATGAACTGTGCTGCCTAAATACCTCGCTTTCACATCCTTTAAGCGATGCACATTTCCGATCCTCGCGACGGTTTGTCTGTAAGGCTCAAGATCTTTTAAATGGAAGCCGTCTGTTAAAGAATGTGAAGCGTCTTTAAAGATATCCCACGCCGTTTTGCAAATGATGATGCCGATGATAAAAGCCGTTACCGGATCAATCCACGGCAGCTGCAGCTGGGACGAAAAAACACCGATAAACGCGCCGGCACTTACAAAAGCGTCTGACCTGCTGTCCTTTGCCGCTGCCATCAGGGCAGAGCTTTTAATGGACGCTGCCAGCCTTTTGTTATATAAATAGATGCCATACATAAACACAGCACTGCCTAACGCCGTCCATGCCGCGATAAGATTGGGCGTTTCCGTTGTGCCTCCCGCAATCGCTTTTCCTCCGCCGATTAACACTTCAATGCCGACTGCCATCATAATAAAAGACGCAATAAGAGACGAAATTGTTTCAGCCCGATAATGGCCGTATGGATGATCGCTGTCAGCCGGCCTTTGGGAAATCCGCAATCCTATGAACACCGCTAAGGACGCAACAATATCTGTTCCATTATTTAACCCGTCTGCTCTCAGCGCTTCAGAATGATATAGAATCCCAATGACTAGCTTCACAACAGCAAGGATGACATATGCAAAAATATTGAGGAGCGCCCCTTTTTCTCCCTTTTTCAGATTTTCTGTCCGCTCCATTGTATACCAGCCTCCATTCTATTACATAGTATGGTTCAAAACATGAAAAATAGCAGAACTGCGTTCAATGAAGCGGGACATTTCGACAGCAAATATTGCCCGGGAAACTTTTTGTCGATTTGTTGAATGTTTGTAAATTGGCAAAGAATAGGACTGTTTTCACCTTTACAGGCTATTGCGGGCATTGTATACTGAAGTTAATTGATAATGATTATCACTATCGTTTGATTGGAGGTTGGTGACACAATGACACCTCAGTCTGCAGAAATCAGAAAAAAACAGCTCATTCATCTGTTAATACAGAATGGTATATACAAAAAGTCAAAGCGTCATCTGTATGAATTGTCGCTGACGGAGTTAGAAAGTGAATACAAACATGTCAGGAGGGCGCCGGAGCATGCCGAAGCGTAAAATAAAAACTTACCAACAGCTGATCCAGGAAAACAAAGAGGCGATTATGGGCAATCCAAAGCTGATGAATGTTATTTATGACAGGATCGACCGCAAGCATCAAAAAAATCTGCAAGAGCAAAACAATACATAAAAAGAGCCGAAAAGGCTCTTTTTTTTATGACTCAAACGCTTCTGCTGCCAGGGTGTGTATCACGGCGTCATCCATCGGCGGGTTATGGAGACCGGCACGCACATCACGGTAATAGCGCTGAAGCGGGTTGGTTCGTTCAAGGCTTTTGGCTCCGACAATTCTCATCGCTTTATCAACAACAGACAACGCAGCGTTTGTGACGATATGTTTCGCTGCACCGAGCTCGCTTGTCAAGTATGGACGCCGTTCCGGATCGTCATATAATTGAGCGATATGGAAAAGAAAGTGTCTGGCATTAAGCAGTTCAAGCTCCATTTCACCTGTCCTTTGCTGTACGGCCGGGACATTCTTGATCGGTCCCTTCAAACTGTTTGGAGAATACTCAGAGGCAAATTGCACTGCATAGTCACGCGCAGCTTGTGCCACACCAAGATAAATCGCCGGAATGTGAAGCAGCCAGCCATTCGGCTTAGCTCCACGAGGCCCTTGAAGCAATTCAACTAGCTTATTCTCTTCAAGCATGACTTCGTTCAGTACAAGATCATGGCTCCCTGTCGCCCGCATCGCCATCATATCCCACGTTTCTTCAATCGACAAACCGGGATCATCTTTATGAATGAGAAACACGCCTGTTGTTTGTTTGTCTTCAATCCATGCGGTTACTAAAAAATAATCCAGTGCTTGTGACATCGTCGTAAAGGTTTTTCTTCCATTCACTGCCCATTTGCCATCCTTTTTGACGGCATTTGTACCCGGACGCCCTCCTCTCGTCGGGCTTCCGGTTTTCGCTTCAGTCGCCGCCCTGTTAATGACGGCTCCGTTTTGGACTTCCTTGGCAACAAATGCAAATACGTCTTCATCCCAGCTGTTTCCTTCTCCAAGCTCCCCGATTACGCTCAAATGCCAGCCGATGCTAAGAGCCGCAGGAGCATCTCCCCGTGCAAGCCGTTCTTGAAACAAGAGCATTTCGTAAACAGAAATGCCCCCTCCGCCATGAGAAGCTGGCAATGTTAATGCCGTATAGCCAGCATCACGCAGTTTTTGTATTTTCCCCACAGGAAAACGTCCTTGTTCGTCATCTTCAGCAGCTGTTTGCTGAAATTCATCCGCAATCCGTCCGATTTTCTCCATCCATTGCCGCTGTTGATCGTTTTGTATAAATAATGACATCCGGCAGCCCCCTAAGTTTTAATTCCGATAAATTTAATATGTATTATAGATTTCCTGCCATTTTTCCGCAACTGTTAATCTTTTTGTCCAGTATAGAAAAACACGCCGTTCCCCTAGGGAACAGCGCGATTACACAGGATTTGCATCCCGGTCTTGTTTCATGCCGAGATAAATCAGCATATATGTCAGGTAACCCATTGTCATCACCAGGCCGCCAAAGAAAAAGCTTGAGAAAATCGGCTCTTCAAAAGCGGTCACTGCAGCCAACACAATCCAGCTGGCATACAGATAGATGATAAAATAGCGAATGCCCGTCTTCATTTTATATATCATGTACAGCCCCACGAGAGAAAACAACCCTAGCGCGAGCCTGAAATAAACAAGATGTTCAAACTGAAACATGAATGACACAAATGAGAATCCAAGCAGCAATACGATCGGTAAAGCGGTAATAAAGTTCCTCAATCGAGACACCTCCGTCAGTACCTTTAGTATAAACCAAAATATCAAATGATATTGATTTACGTGAGCTTTTTCACAAAAATGTCATTCCTTGCCTTTAGACCCGAACATCCCGTTTACAGAAGCACCACCAGCCAACGACGATGAAGAATATCGCGTGTATGATGAGAATCCCAATTGAAAACAATGGCGTCATGCCTGAAAACAACGCTGTCTCTCCGCTTCTGTATTGTGTAAAGTCAGTGTTCGCAAAAAGCAAAAAGCTTCCCCACTTGTTTTCAAACAACTTCATGAGCTGAACAAGTGTACTCGCTCCGTATAAAACGACAAAGGAAACAACAACTGCTACCGCGCTATTTCGGAACAGCGAAGAACAAAGCAGGCCGAATAATCCCATCATCACGGCTTCAAGCCAGTTTGACCCGATCAGCGCCAAGGTGTTGACCAGCAATGTCTGTGATTCCGAGGTCACGGATGTGCCAAAAAACACGAGACCGAATAATAAAGCCAAAATGTAGTATGCCACATACAAATAAAAGCTGACCATTACGACTGTGATTAATTTTGACCAAAAAACCTTTTGGCGTTTAACCGGCCGAATGAGCAGAAATTTGATCGTCTTTTTATCAAATTCCATCGAAATAATTGTCGCTGCAATCACGATCGTTAAGGCCTGCAGCAAAATGTTCAGGCTCGGTGTATACGATAAATAGCCGATGAAGTTTTCATCTGTCCCGGCACTGACGACAATCCGTTTAATGATCAATGCCATGAAGAATTGGAAGACAGCCATCAGGATCAGAGAAACCAAAGTGACCTTCCGATTAAAAAGTTTCATATGTTCATTCCAAATTAATTTAGACAAGCTCTTCTCCCTCCTCTTGATGAGCAGTCGTCGCTTTTATAAATTCGTCTTCCAGTGATTGCGTGTAAGGCGTAATGGAGAATACATTCAGACCTTGTCCGACAAGTGATCGGTTCAGCTCCGGAATGTTTTCTTTTGCTACCTCAACTACAATCTTCCCAGCTTGGCGCTCAGCTTGATATTGATTGCCTGTCAGCCAATTGAGTGCTTTTTCTTGCGGCTGCACTTCTATAATCGCTTTTTCTGTGGTTTGATCAGTTCCTTGTAAGCTGACTTCTGCTTTGATCTCACCCTTTTGAATGATGATGACACGGTCGCACAGATCTTCAACCTCGCGCAATAAATGAGTGGCGAACAGGACTGCTGTTCCTTCCACTTCTGCGAGCTCCTTAATATGATCGCGAAAATCCTTCATCCCCGCAGGATCGAGGCCGTTTGTCGGTTCATCTAGAATGAGAAGCTTCGGCCGGTGAAGAATTGCCTGAGCTATTCCCAGACGCTGCCGCATTCCAAGAGAATAGGTTTTCACTTTATCATGAATGGCTGACGTCAGCCCGACACGTTCCACCACTTCATCAAGCCGTTCATCCGTTATTTCCCTGTGCATATTCGCAAAGTGCTTGAGGTTTTCCCAGCCTGTCAGGTACGGATAGAACTCAGGGTTCTCGACGATCGCTCCAACCGCTTCCATCGCTTTTTCAAACTCTGTATCATGCTGGAATCCGCTGATTGTCACGCTTCCGCTGTTTTGTTTTAGCAGCCCGACGATGATACGGATAAGTGTTGTTTTTCCGGAACCATTCGGACCGAGCAGACCGATGATTTCACCCTCCATGACGTCCATGCTGATCTGTTTTAAAATCGCTTTAGACCCAATCTTTTTATCGAGGCCTTCAATATGTAAAATCGGCTCAGCCATAAAGCCTTCCTCCTTTTTCAACCAAAAATAAACAGTGCCCAAAATTAGGCACTGTTTGTATTATAGCATTTGTTGCTTCCAAATGTTTGGTTAAACCGATAGAGTCGGCGCTTGCTCAGTCTGCTTATTCTTTTCGGTTTCTGTAATGATGACAGCGCAGGCCGCGTCACCTGTTGTGTTCACCACTGTACGGAGCATATCAAGCAAGCGGTCAATTCCAAGAATCAATCCGATTCCCTCGACAGGCAGGCCGACAGATTGAAGCACCATGGCTAGCATAATCAAACCGACCCCCGGAACACCAGCGGTTCCGACACTTGCCAGCACAGCCGTCAGTATTACCATCAGCAGCTGCGTAAATGTCAGATCATGCCCGAACACCTGCGCGATGAAGACAGTGGCCACCCCTTGCATGATGGCTGTTCCGTCCATATTAATTGTCGCACCGAGCGGCTGGACGAAGCTGCTGATTGGCTCAGGCACTTTTAATTTTTTCTGAGCCACATCCATAGATACCGGGAGTGTCGCATTGCTGCTGGAGGTACTGAACGCCACAACCATAACCTCTGAGAAATCTTTAAAGAACGTGATCGGATTTCTTCTGGCTAGAAGCGCTACTGTAGATCCGTAGGTAACGATTGCATGTATCAGCAATGCAACGGTTACCACAACCATGTACAATCCCATCGCTTTCATTGCACTGAATCCTTGGCTTCCGATAGCTGTCGCAATCAGACCGAATGTACCATACGGAGCGAACTTCATGACAAGATTCACCAAGTACATCATCAATTCATTTCCTTGTTCAACGACTTTGAGAAGCATATCCGCTTTTTTTCCGAGCATTGTAATTCCAAGTCCGACAAAAATGGCAAAAGCAATAATTTGCAGCATATTTCCTTCCGTCATCGCTTGAACAGGGTTGGTCGGAATAATGTTTAACAGAGTGTCTGCAATGCTTGGGGCTTTTTCAGCAGTGAATTCGGCAGATGAAGTATCATACGTTCCGAACTCTCCCGGTTTGATGACAAGAGCTAAAATGATGGCAATCGTAATCGCGACTGCAGTCGTGATGAGAAAATAAGAAATGGCTTTCACACCGATTCTGCCAAGCTTCTTAGGATCGCCCAGCCCGGCTACTCCCAGCGTCAGTGAGAAAAAGACAATCGGAACGACAAGCATTTTAATGAGGTTTAAAAAGATGGTGCCTAGAGGACCAAATACAAACTTATTTAAATTTTCAAATAATTCAGGTGATGTTACGTTAAGAATAATCCCCGTCACAGCACCCAGCACCAATGCAATGATAATCTTTGTAGCCAGCTTCATCCGCATTCCTCCCTCTTTTGAAAAAAGCCCGCGAGAGACTCCCGCGGGCTTTGGCTATACAATCAAACCACAGGACTCTCTCTTCACGCTGATGAGGTTAGCTGACGGGTTCGGACGAAGAGATGTCCGTTTTTCAGATGAAAAATTAACCCCAAAAGATCGGGTCCCCCACTCCTTGTTATAGGATTAAGCGTGTGGCTTACTATTATATGATCTATTTTATTTATACAGAAAAGATCCAATTTTGTAAACTATTTTTTGTTACTTTTTTCTCTGGATCTTTTAGGTCGATCCTCCTTGTTGGTGACATCAAGAATATCAAGGAGAAATACAAAGATCGGAATCCCGATAATTAAGCCCCAAATGCCGAAAAAATGTTCAGAGAAAATGAGTACTGTGAAGGTGAAAAAGATTGGCAGCTCTGTTTTCGCAGACATCAGCTTTGGATTTAAGAAATAGGTTTCGATCGCATGAATGGCGAATATGACAAGCACAATGTAAAGCACATACATTCCGCCGCCAGTGCTGTAGGCGATAATGCTGAGCGGAATCAAGGAAATGACGACGCCTGCCACAGGGATCAATCCAAGGAAGAACACCATAATAGACAGCCCAAACAGCTGCGGGAAGTGCATAATCCAAAGCGCGATAAACGTCAGAATACAATTGACGAGCGCAATGATAAATTGTGCCTCAAGCACCTTGCCGAACGTTCTGGCAAATTTGCTTCCGAAAAAAGCAATTTCCTCATAAAAGACCCTCAGTTTGCTCGTTTTAAATTTCGCCATGAATTCAGAAAGGCGTTTTTTCTCAAATAAGAAAAACATGCTGAGGATAAGCGCCATCACGACCTGCAAACCGAATGTGCTGATATCGGCCAGATACGTATACACTACATTGAAGCCCTCTTTGACATATGAACTGATGTTGATATCTCCGAAAACACTGGTGATCTCATCAAAGAAAGGGATGCTGTCAGGGTGATACGCAATATGTTTAATCTGCTTAACCAGCTGCTGGATCTGCGCCGCGACGACCGGATAAAACACAAAACCCCCGACTGTAAGCAGCACAGCCAGCAGCATGTAAAGAAACGTAATGACAACCCGCTGGCTTACGCAGAAGAACTGGCTTACAAACTGCCGCACGACAAGCTCCAAACGATCCATTAAAAACGTGAAAATGAAGGTAAGCAATATTAAGTTGATCATGCTCTTAAATAGATATAACACACCAGTTAACACGACAAAGATGGAGAAACGTCTTACTCCCGGGTGCTGAAAAAATTTAACTAAAGCGGCCATTTATACACTCCTGTTAGGACAAACGTCCTTCATTCAATATAGTATCCATTTGTAAATTATATAACAAAAAAATGCTGAGGTCTCTGTCCTTACCTTAATAATTCTTAAACAATTAAAAAAACGGCCCATGAATGGGCCGTTCTTTTTTCAAACTGCTGTTTTCATTTTTTTCATGCCTTCAACAGCCTCTACGCTTTTTGCTTCATCAAATTCATTTTCGCTTTTTGCAACAATGATCGTGGCGATTCCGTTTCCGATCAGGTTCACAATGGCTCTTCCTTCACTCATGAAACGGTCGACACCAAGCAGGAGTGCAAGGCCCTCCAGCGGAATGACCTGAAGCGCTGACAGCGTTGAGGCAAGGACGATAAATCCGCTTCCCGTCACACCTGCCGCTCCCTTCGATGTCAGCATCAGCACGAGGATAATCGTAATTTGCTGGCCGATGCTGAGGTCTACTCCAAACACCTGTGCCAAAAAGACCGTCGCCATTGATAAATAAATGGATGTGCCGTCGAGGTTAAATGAATAGCCCGTCGGAATCACAAGCCCGACAACGGATTTGGAACAGCCGTAGCGCTCCATTTTATCCATCATACGCGGAAGCACCGATTCGGAAGAGCTTGTGCCAAGCACGATCAGAAGCTCATCTTTAATGAAGCGCAGGTAATTCCACAGGCTGAATCCGTAAAGCTTGCAGATGATATTTAAAGCAACAAATACGAACAGGAACATCGTAATATAAACAGACATCATTAAGCTTGCCAGCGGTTTGATGGAATCGAGCCCGAAGTGCCCGATCGTATACGCCATCGCCCCAAATGCCCCGATTGGCGCAGCTCGCATAATGTAGCCGATAATTTTGAAAAAGACGTGAGAAACCTTGTCGAAGAAATCAATGACGCTTTTCCCTTTTTCACCTAATGCCGCAAGACCGACTCCGAAAAGAATAGAAAAAAATAAGACCTGCAAAATGTCCCCTTTTGCGAAGGCATCAACCATGTTGGACGGAACAATATGTGTCACAAATTCAATCCAGTCGATTCCCTGACCGCCATTTTGCGTGTATTGTGATACATCTCCCTTTTCAAGCTTGCTGTAATCAAGACCCGCACCCGGCTTCATGATGTTGACGACAAATAAACCGATAATGAGTGCGAGGGTGGTGACAACCTCGAAATAGATAAACGCTTTTCCCCCTACTTTTCCAACCTTCTTCATATCGCCCATTTTTGCAATCCCGAGAACGATTGTGAAGAAAATGATTGGTGCGATCACCATTTTAACAGCGTTGATAAATGTATCGCCAAGCGGTTTCATTTCTTTGCCGACATCCGGCCAGACCAGCCCGACAATGACCCCAATGATGACCGCGGTTATGACCTGAACTGTTAAATTTTTAAACAGTTTCATATCCTTCATCCCCCTGTCCTATTCGCCTTTGTGTCTTTCTTACTAGAATGATAGCGTTTTCATATGGTCTGGGGAAGTTTATGATCATAACGGACATTTTGGTCTTTTTGGTCTCAGGTTTATCCTTTTAACACGTAGCGGTTGACCGGCCGGCCGACTCCGCCATATTGAACGTCCAATTTGATGATCCCGGTTTTTTCTAAGTAATCAAGATATCGTCTGGCTGTCACTCTGGCGATGCCGAGCGCCTTGGCGACCTCTTCCGCAGAAAGGGATGCGGTTTGCTGTTTCAAAAATGCAGTGACTTCATTCATCGTGAAGTGATTCAACCCTTTCGGCAGATTCTGTACGGCCTGCTGCGGAATATTCAGGATCGCATCGAGCTGTTCCTGAGACAGCGTATCATTCGCTTCGATTTTTTGTTTATATTGCTTGTACTTTTCGAGCGCCTGTCTCATTCGCTCAAGCTTAAACGGCTTTAAGATATAGTCAGCCGCCCCGTTTTGCAGCATAAGAGAGATCGTTTCCTTGTCTTTTGCAGCGGAGACGACAATGACATCCACTTCAAGCTTTTGCTTTCTAATCTCCTGCAAGGTCTTGATGCCGTCTTTTTTCGGCATGTACACATCGAGAATGACGAGATCGGGCTGTTCTTCTTTAATCAGCTTAATGCCTTCCTCTCCGTTTCCTGCTGTTGCACAGACAGTAAAGCCTTTAACAGTTGTAATAAAATCCTTATTGACCTCTTGAACCATCGGATCGTCTTCAATGAGCAGAACCTTCCATTCTTTACGAGCCATGCTGTGCTTCCTCCCCCTTCATTGGAAAAACGATAGAAAAAGATGTCCCCTGCCCCGCATGTGAATCAACTTCTATCGTGCCCGATCCTTTGTCTATGATTTGTTTCACTAAATACAGGCCATAGCCTGTGCCGCCTGTTTTATTGACCGTAAAACCTTTGTCATAAAGGTGCGGCATATGTGCCTGTTCAATCCCGCAGCCGTTATCTTCTATTAAAATAGCAAGGATATCATCCGTTTGTTCGATGCTAATGTCAATTCGTTTGTCATCTGATTGAACGGCTTCAAAAGAACCGAAGGCATTTTCAATCAGATTCCCCAAAAGCACGACGATATCATGCTGATCAACATGCTCGGGAAATTGCTGAAGACTGCTGTTTTCATCTATATGAACAGCAATGCCGAGCTCCCTTCCCCTTCTGATTTTACTTAATAGAAGGCCGGCCGCAGCGTCATTTTGAATCGAGCGGTGCAAAAATTCAGTCACATTTTCCTGCTCAGTTGATGCCTGGAATGCAAGCTGCAAGGCTTTTTCGGATTTCCCCAGCTGGATGAGACCGGCGATCGTGTGCAGCTTATTCATATGCTCGTGATTTTGGACACGGAGCGCCTCCACAAAGTTTCTGACACCAGTCAATTCCTCTGCCATCTTGGCTGCTTCCGTTCTGTCCTGAAAAATCGCGACGGCGCCGATCACTTTTTTCTTCATGACGATCGGTATTCTGCTGCTCATGATGACCTTACCGCTGACACGAATTTCTTCATTATAAACCGCTTTGTTTCGCTCCACGATTTCGGGCAGGCGCGAATCCTTGAGAACCTCCCAGATCACCTTGCCGATCAGATCCCCCTGCACTTCAAAGATCTGTTTCGCTTTTTCATTGAAAATCGTAATGATGAGACGGTTGTCAATGGCGATCACCCCTTCATTCATCGAGTGAAACGTCGCCGTCCGCTCTTCATACATTCTGACAATCTCATGTGGCTCAAGCTGAAACATTTGTTTTTTGATATGACGGGCAAGCAAAAAGGAACCCGCAAGCCCGAAGCCGAGTGTCAGCACAACGATGAATGCGATATCACGCTTTAAATGAAGCAGGATGTCAGCAATCCCCGGCAGTGTTTTTCCGACAAGCACCACGCCAATTTGGTTGAGGTCGTGATCCTTAACCGGATAAAAAGCGCGAACCGCCGTGCCGATCTCGCCCTTTGCTTCAGAGAAATAAATGTGCTCCGCAAACGCCGCCTCCTCGTCTGCTCCCTCTGATTTCTTGCCAATGCTAGTGCTGACAGGATGCGTATATCGAATGTGATTCATATCCATGACGACAATATAGTCTGCTTCATTAATCATCCTGATTTCTTCAACCGCATGGCGAACCGCTTCTGTCCGTTTTTTTTGCGCCAAAGCTTCTTTCACTTCTGTCATCTCTGACATCGTCCGGGCCGTATTCATCAGCCGCTTTTTCAGCTCCCGCTCCTCTGTATGCTGAATGTTGCCGATGAGCACAATGCCGCCGATCAAAAAGGAGAAAATGACGAGGATATAGGATAAGATCGTGATTTTCCAACGGATTGAGAGCTTCTTTTTGTTCATCAGCTTCTCCTTTCAGGTCTTTACGAATGTCATTGCCCCCATTATCCTTAACATAAGGGAGGGCTTTTCATGAAGAGTTTGCTTGCATGTCTCGCGCTGATGATCGCTGGAATTGCAACCGCTTTATTTATCGGATTCCATGATCATACCGGCAATAAAGAGATTGTTTATGATGACGACCAGGAAGGCCTGCAGGATCAAATCGTCTTTAAATTCAGCCACGTGGTTGCTGAAAATACGCCAAAAGGGCTGGCCGCCAATAAATTCGCTGATTTGGTGAACGAAAAATCAGGCGGGAAAATAAAAATTGAAGTATTTCCGAATGGAAGCCTGTACTCGGACATTGAAGAAATCGAAGCATTGCAAAACGGCGATGTTCAATTTATCGCCCCCTCCACATCGAAGCTCGGCATGCTCTCGCCTGAATGGGGAGTGCTGGATCTGCCGTATGCTTTTACAGATTACGATGCCGCCAAAAAAGGGCTGAACGGAAGCATCGGCACACAGCTGTTTGATTCTCTAAAGAAAAACCAATTAAAAGGACTGGCCTATTGGACAAACGGCTTTAAACAAATCACGACAAATCAAGGGCCGGTCAAAACCCCGGATGATTTAAAAGGGCAGGATCTCCGGATTATGCAAAGCGATGTGATTGAGGATCAGTTCAAGCTGCTTGGCGCAATACCCCATCAGGAATCCTTCAATTCTACCTTTCAGCTGCTAGAAAACAATGTAGTTGATGGTGAAGAAAATACAATCTCAAACATCTATTCTAAAAAATTTTATAATGTTCAGGACTATTTGACAATAAGCAGCCATGGTTACCTCGGCTACGCTGTCATGACTGATGAGCATTTCTGGAAGGCGCAAACCCCAGAAACAAGGCGCATTTTGACTGAAGCGATGAAGGAGACAACGGAGTGGAATGAAACGTATGCCGAACAAATGAACAAGGAGCAGCTGGAGGAAATCAAAAAGAATTCTGCTATACATATTTATGAGCTGTCAGATAAAGAGAAAAAAGAATGGATGAAGCGTCTTGATCCTGTTTACCGGCAGTACGAGCCAATCTTTGGCCGGAAGCTGATCAAGGAACTGTTGGAGCTCCGAAAAGATTCATAGTTCCCATCTCGATACGCTGGTTTTCGTTTATCTTTCTATTGATCGGAAATATAAAAAGAGATAATCGAAAAAGGAGATGGGTACATGTTTAAGCATACAAAAATGCTGCAGCATCCTGCTAAACCAGATCGTCCAGATCCATTATTCGCTAAAAAAATGCAAGAAATTTTAGGCGGGCAATTCGGAGAAATTTCAGTTGCCATGCAGTACTTATTTCAAGGCTGGAACACAAGAGGAAATGAAAAATACAAGGACTTGCTGATGGATACGGCAACCGAGGAGCTCGGGCATGTTGAAATGATCGCAACGATGATCGCCAGACTTCTAGAGGACGCCCCTCTTGATCAGCAGGAAAAAGCCGCTGAAGATCCGGTCATCGGCTCCATCCTGGGCGGCATGAACCCTCACCATGCGATTGTATCAGGACTTGGCGCCATGCCGGAAAGCAGTACAGGCGTACCTTGGAGCGGCGGTTATATCGTAGCAAGCGGAAACCTGCTGGCAGACTTCCGCGCCAACCTGAATGCGGAATCACAGGGACGTCTGCAGGTCGCACGCCTGTTTGAAATGACGGATGACAAAGGCGTCAAAGATATGCTCAGCTTCCTGCTGGCGCGTGACACGATGCACCAAAATCAATGGCTCGCCGCCATTAAAGAATTAGAAGCACAGGAAGGTCCGGTTGTGCCGGGCACATTCCCGAAGGCGCTCGAAAAACAAGAGTTCTCACATCAGCTGATCAATTTCTCTGAAGGCGAAGAAAGCGCCAAGCAAAACTGGCTGAATGAAAAAGCGCCGGACGGAGAAGCCTTTGAATATGTGAAAGAAGCAAAAACGTTTGGAGAAAAACCGGAGTTAAAACCAGCACCGCCTTTTGTTCATAATACACTTCCGGGACGCGAGTAAAGACACAAGCCCAAAACATGATGTTTTGGGCTTTGATTATGCCTTCAGAACCGTCCAGTCTGGTTCGTATTGGATGTCTGGGTTATGTAACAGATCGTGAACGAACGATTTATCCTCTTCGTACAGCGTCACCTCTATCGAAAGAATCACAGCCTTCTGGTCGTTTTCCTCGTATATGCTGTCATGTTCATTCTCCATAAAATGATCATAGGCTTCTCTGTTTTCCCATACGCTGATGATTTCTGCGGTGAGCGGCCCGTCTATCGTTTTTCGCCAGCCACCGGCCTGTTTGATGAAGCCATTTACATGTGATAGTGCTCCCCACTCTGACTGCGCTTTTGCAAATGCTTCAGCGTTTGCAGTGTCTACTTCACATACAATCCTTTTGATCAGCATGACTACTCCTCTATGATGACGGTTTCGGCTTGTTTAAGCTCCACACAGAGATTCACCGTTCTGACGTAAGAGCGTGTGCGGTGAACCGTGCCTTTCGGGATGAGCAGGCTGTCATTTGCTTTGAGCACCGCGGTTTCTTTGTCCTTAAAGTCGATCAGCAGCTCACCTTCAAGAACAATAAACAATTCGTCTGAGTCAGGGTGATGGTGCCAGTCATATTCTCCTGTAAACACCGCAAGGCGAACGCAGTGGTCGTTGACCTCTGAAATTGAAAAATTGGCGTGTTTTTCTTTGACTTCGTTTGCGATGGCGAGCAAATTTTGCATTTCGGACATTAGCGAAAACCCCTTTTTCACTTATTGTATCGCAATTGTCGCATAAATTGAGAAAATTCCCGAAATAAAAAGCGATCCAGCTGATGTGCCGGATCGCTTTTTATTTACAGGTTGTCTGCCTTTATGCTTTTGATTAGTCGTTGTTGCGGGCGTTTCCGCCTTTTGAGCCGATTTCTTGGTAGAATTCTTTATCATGATTTTTGCTTGTAGCCTCTCCGCCTTTACGGCCGATTTCTTGATAGAATTCTTTATCATGATTTTCGCTAGTGGCTTCTCCGCCTTTTTCACCGATTTCTTGATAGAACTCTTTGTCATGGTTTTGGCTTGTGGCTTCTCCGCCTTTTTCGCCAATTTCTTGATAGAATTCTTTGTCATGATTTTCGCTAGTGGCTTCTCCGCCTTTTTTCCCAATCTCTTGATAGAATTCTTTGTCATGGTTCTTGCTTGTTGTTTCTCCGCCTTTTCTACCTGCTTCTTCTCTGCTCATTTTGTTATTGTCTGCCATTTTGAATTCCTCCTTTAATTGGTGTTGGTTGTTGTATTCCCGCTATCAATTCTTTTAAACAAACAAAACACATTGGGTGTGTTTTCAATAAAAAAAAGCAGGCGGATCGCGGTGTCCGTCTGCTTTCTGCTATTCCATCTCTCGTTCTGTTTCTTTCAGTCGTTCAAGAATGCGCCTCTTTTTGTACAGCATCATGCCTGTCTCGGTAATGTCGTTTAATGTTGAGCGATTGGCAGCAGCGCCAAAAACCATTCCGGCGACCGGCACCAGCTGGAATAGCTTTTTCCAGCCAAACGTGTCCCGATAGCCTAAAACGACTTCTCGCCAGCCTTGAATTTGAGATGCGACATTCTTATATGTACGGTCTTGATCGTAGTGTTTTAATTCTTGCAAAATCGATCTTTTGCCGACAACATCAGCCGACGTCAGCTGCAAACATTTCACAATGAAGACACGTTCTTTTTTCTCCTTTGGGTCATAGCCGTATGCAACTGCGATATCCTGTAATGTTTTTAGTGATAAGCCAAGCACTGCCGGAATGTCTGCCGCCAGTGTAAACACGCCGCCCACACCGGTTGTCGCGCCTTGAACGGTTGCTGCGTTGATTCTGTTTTTGCCCATTCCTTCCGCAATTTCATCCATGACAGGAAGAGGCGCTTTCCGGACGTCCTCCAGCGATTCAAAGATCTCCTCCGGCAGTTTCTTTTGAAACATCCTGATAATCTGTTTTTCAGATGTCAGGTACTGTCCTCCTGTTTGAACAAAGCTGCCGATCTCATCCAAGAGCTTGCCGATCTTTTTCTGAATGAATTCAGGTGTCAGCTTGTCCAGCAGCTGAAACGGGAGACGGCCGAGCTTTTCCCAAAACCAGACTTTTTGCTGAGCTTTTTCCCATTTTTCTATCTCTTTTAATTGCTGGTGTAAGTCTTCTTTTCGTTCTGTTGTCACTCAACCCGCACTTCCCTTCCGTTTTTTCTACTATATAGTATACCTTCATTTGTTCAGATGCGTTTTTATTTTTCACCTGCGGGTACCATTTTTATAAAAGAAAAAGGAGTGATGGGACATGCCATGGTCGATGAAGGATTATCCCGCTTCATTAAAAAACCTTGAGAAGCCGGTCAAGAAAAAAGCAATTGAGATTGCGAATGCGATGATTGATGAGGGCTATGAGGACGGACGTGCGATCCCGATCGCGACAAGCAAAGCGAAAGAATGGGCGGAAAACGCATCTACAGATGAAATTGATGATTTCCTTAAACATGATGACGAGACAGAACGCGATGATGGTTCTAACAGCGGCGGAGACCCTGAACTCATGCATAAAGCAGAGCATGTCATCAAGCATAAAAACGGCTGGGCAGTCAAAGCCGAGGGAGCCAAACGTGCGTCTGACATCAAGGATACAAAGAGAGAAGCGATTGAACGGGCAAAGGAAATCGCTGCGCATAAAGGCACTGAGGTCGTTGTCCATTTGGCTGACGGCAGTGTGCAGAGAACGATCAAAACGGGATCATAAAGCGATGTGCTTTTAGGTGTTTCGAAATAATCAGGAGCGGTTATTGATTGGTAAATCATTTATGAGAGGTGATCATGATGCTTAGCTTTTTGGTTTCATTAGTTGTTGCTATCGTTATCGGATTAATTGGAAGCGCCATTGTAGGAAACCGGCTGCCGGGAGGAATTTTTGGCTCTATGATTGCCGGGCTGATCGGCGCTTGGATCGGACACGGACTTCTTGGCACTTGGGGACCGAGCCTCGCCGGCTTTGCTATTTTCCCGGCCATCATCGGGGCAGCCATCTTCGTGTTCTTGCTGGGCCTTATATTCCGCGGGCTGCGGAAGGAAGCCTAAACTCATTAGATACAGGAGGCATCGTTTCGAACTGAAACGATGTCTTTTTATATGGGACCTTATCCCGAATCCCTACATATCATGTTACATAACAGGGAAAAATTCAGGAATGTATTTTGAACATTTTCGGTTGACAAGAAACCGGTATGGTCATATGATGTAGATAAAATAATTTGCCTTAAGGAAACTCTTTGTTGTACGGCAAAAACAATCAGAATTCAGGTGAGACATGATGAACAAGGACATCACAGCACAATCTCCCCGTTCCAAAGCCGTCCAAGATGCGCTTGACGGGAAAATCAGAGGATTCAGAGGGCTGCTCCCTTTTCTTGGCCCTGCATTTATAGCAGCCATCGCCTATATTGATCCCGGCAACTTCGCAACGAATATTTCGGCGGGTTCTAAATACGGATATATGCTCTTATGGGTAATATTATTTTCCAATATCATGGCGCTTTTAATTCAATCTCTATCCGCCAAACTTGGGATTGCGACAGGCAAAAATCTGCCTGAGGTTGCCCGTGAAGAATTCCCGAAGCCTGTCTCGATTGGATTATGGATTCAGGGCGAGCTGGTCATTATCGCAACTGATCTGGCGGAATTTATCGGAGCGGCTCTGGGACTGTATTTGCTGTTCGGCATTCCGATGCTTGAAGCGTCTATTATAGCGGCGATCGGTTCTTTCGCGATCTTGGAGCTTCAGCGCCGCGGTTATCGCTCACTTGAAGCCGGCATCGCCGGTATGCTGTTTGTGGTCGTGATCGCCTTTGCACTGCAGACCTTTTTCGCAAAGCCTGATGCCGTGTCAGTGATGAAAGGACTTTTTGTCCCGGCATTTCATGGCACTGACAGTGTGCTTCTTGCCGCGGGTATTCTCGGCGCAACTGTTATGCCGCACGCCATTTATTTGCACTCTGCCCTTACACAGCGGCGGGTGGTCGGTAAAACGGATGCAGAACGGAAAAAAATCTTCAGATTTGAATTTATTGATATTTTAATAGCGATGCTAATTGCAGGAGCTATTAATGCAAGTATGCTGATTGTGGCTGCTGCATTATTCTACAAAAACGGCCTGTTTGTTGAGGACCTTGATGTCGCGTTTCAGCAATTCGGACATCTTGTCAGCCCTATGTCTGCGGCTTTATTCGGAATTGGGCTGCTCGTTGCCGGGCTATCCAGTTCGTCTGTCGGCACACTTTCAGGCGACGTGATTATGCAAGGATTTATCAACTATCGCATCCCGCTGTATGTACGGCGGTTTATCACGATCATTCCGCCGATCTTGATCATCGCGTCTGGCGTAAATCCGACGACCGCTCTCGTCTTGAGCCAGGTCGTGCTGTCTTTCGGGATCGCCTTTGCCCTCATTCCGCTGATTCTGTTTACAAGCAATAAACGGATCATGGGATCTCTGATCAACGCCAAATGGGTCACAGTGGTGTCTTGGCTGATTGCAGTATTGATCGTCGCTTTGAATGTGTTTTTAATTGTAGATACGTTTCGATAAAAAAACCGGCTGCAAAGCCGGTTTTTTATTTTTGGCAAAAGCTCATTGATACCCTTTTTGACAGAAATTTGTTATGATAGAAGAAAAATCGGAGTTTTGATGATGTCAGTATTTATTCTGTTTTATTTGTGGATTGTTCCTATTGTTATCGGCATTATATGTTCTGTCGCTGCCTATAAATCCAAAGGGAAAATGAGAATAGCGCCCGGCATGGCCATGATCATGTTCAGTATCATTTCCTTGATCACCGCGTTTACAGCCGGACACACGAATTTTCACGTGTTTATCGGCGGCATGTTTTTATTCGGCACCTTCTTGGTCGGTTCTGCTTTTCCTTTCTTTTTCGGGCTGAAGAAAAAAGAGAAATAACCCTATACTGAAAAGAGTTCTGCAAGATTTGATAAGAATAAACAAATGAAACATACAAGGACAAATGCGCTGGTCTTTTTGCTTTGAAAGAAGGTGCATTTGTCCTTTTGCCCGTTCTGAGCATGGCGAAAATCGTGATATGACGCATAGATCATTCCTGCAGATCCTAATACATACAACAATAATTTTATAAACTCAAACATGTAATCCTCCTCATACCAATATAATACAAGGATAACCCGAAATACATTTGTTTCCAACACAAAAAAAGAGGCCTCTAAAAGGGCCTCTTTTTTAGAATAACCGTTTCAAACTTTTCTTCAGTGACGGCATTTCGATTTTTTGGTTTTCGAAGAAGTTTTTCAGCATGTACTTGCTGAAGCCTTTTGCCTGCCCGTAGGTGATTTTGCCAGGCAGCGGCGGTTCGTTCCCAATCATGACATCCACAACGACCGGTTGGTCAGAGTGCAGCGCCTCATGGAAAGCCGGCGCAAGCTCTTCCGCTTTGGTCACTTTGATGCCTTTTGCTCCGCAGCTTTCTGCAAATGCGGCATAGTCGACATTTTGGAGTTGCGTGACATAATCGATATTGCCTTTGACCTGCTGCTCATATTCGATCATGCCGAGATTTTCGTTGTTTAAAATGACGACAGTGATCGGGAGCTTATATTTGACGGCTGTCGGAAGATCCTGCATGACCATGGAAAATCCCCCGTCACCGCAAACAGCGATCGCCTGGCGTTCCGGTTCGGACAAGCTTGCTGCGATCGCTCCCGGCAGGCCGCAGCCCATTGTCGCAAGCCAGCTTGAAACGATGAAATCCTGTTTCGCGTTCATTTTGAAATGACGCGCCATCCAAACTGTCACAGTGCCGACATCTACAGAGAGCACCGCATCATCAGCAGCCGCTTCCTGAAGACGTGCCACGACCTGCTGGGGTTTAAGCGGTGTTGTTGCCTCTGTCTCATCTTTTTCAATTTCGTTCCACCAATGCTGCATATGTTCTGTGCAGGCATTCAGGAATCTTCTGTCTTCCTTGCGTTCAATATACTCTGTCAATTCGTGCAGGCCGAGAGCCGAATCGCAGACAAGGCCCGCTGTCACCGGATAGCGTTTTCCGATTTTCGCCGGGTCTGAATCGAGCTGGATGGCCGGTGTATCATCTGGCAAATAATCGCGGTACGGGAATGACGTTCCGAGCATGATTAATAAATCACATTCCTCCATTGCCTCGTAAGCCGGCTTTGTGCCAATTTGTCCGAGGTTGCCGAGAAAATGCGGGTGCTTATCGGGAACGACGCCTTTTGCCGGTAGTGTGACTACGATCGGAGCGGCGGCTTTGTCCGCAAATTCTAAGAGCTCCCGTTTCGCCTTTTTCATTCCCTGCCCCGCCAAGATAATCGGCTTCTTAGCATTATTAATATATTGCGCGCAGGTGACGAGCTGTTCTTTTTTCGGTTCAAGGTTCCCTTCAATATACACTGGTGAAGTATACACGGGCTCGCGTTTGATTTTCTCCGCAAACAGATCATCTGACACGCTCAATACCGCAACGCCTTTTTTGCTGTAGGCGGTGCGGATCGCCTGATTCAAGAGATCCGGCAGTGTTTCCGCGCTATGTACCTCTCTGTTGAACACAGCCACGTCCTCAAACATTTGCTCCAGCTTGATCTCCTGGAAATAATCCCGTCCGACTTCACCTGATGAAACCTGTCCTGCAATGGCCAGCACAGGGGCGCCGTCCGCTTTTGCATCATATAAACCATTTAATAAGTGCACCGCTCCCGGCCCAGCGATCGACAGACAGACTCCGATCTTGCCGGTGAGTTTTGCTTCAGCTGCGGCTGCCAGTGCTGCCACCTCTTCATGGCGGGTTTGAATGAATTTCAGTTGATTTCTTTCGTGTCTTAATTCCTCAATAAACTCATTTATACTATCTCCGGGGATGCCGTAAACATGATCAACTCCCCATTGTTCAAGCAGCTCTGTCATTGCTTGTCCTGCAGTTTTGTGTGCCATAACGTATCCTCCTTTTTCCTTTTTTCAATACCACAGGAGAAAGGCTTTAAAACCCGGAGACCTAAATCACTTGCCCAGTCTTCTTTTCAACAGATCGATCGCCGCAAGCATGCCGACGTCCTTGAGGGTGAAGGTTGCATCTAAGGCGCCATTCACGTAATCTTTGATTTGCCGTTTTCGGTTCGGCACCATAAAAAGCGGCAAGCGCCGCGGAGAAAACCACTTTAATTGTGCTGTCTCTGCGCCGTCCGCTATTGCTTGTCCGCCTGTTATGCTTCCGAAAAACACATGCTGTTCATCTAGAAACTTTGGCCTTTGATAGACACCTATTTTCGCGGAAAGCGCTGTATTGTAGCCCGTCTCTTCCAATACCTCACGTACCGCTGCTGCCTCAGCCGATTCCCCGGAATCAATCCTGCCGCCCGGCAGATCCCATAAAGGGACATCTTTTCGTTTGAGCAATAGAATCTGCTGATTTTCGTTCAGTACGATTACAAAAGCACCTTGAGTATACACCGCCATTCCTCTCTTTCCCGCAAAAAAGACCAAGGTGATTCCCTTGGTCCTAGACTTTACTTTTTAAAATGATACGGCAGTGTGGCAACCATTATGTCCTTTTTCCAGAACAGCCGAACTCTGAGGAGGAAGGCCGATTGATTGTGAAGGATGGTGTGCCAGCGTTTTTTCGTTATAAATTGCGGAAACAGCACCATGACAGAAAACTGCTCCTTCTTCGCTTTTGCCTCAACTGTTTCTAAAAATTTATCAAACGGATGAACAAGGCTTCTGTACGAGGAGTGAAGGGTAACGAGACGCACTCCATTATTGAGCTCTTCCCAGCGTTTTTCGACTTTCTTTTCCTGTTCTCTGTCAAATGATACGTGAACGGCGATCACCTGATCGGACAGTGATTTCGCATAGTGAATCGATTTTTGCACGACGGTGGTGACACCTGCTACAGGCACAATCACAACGGTGCCTTTGATTTCTTCCGGCTCTTTGTCTACGATGCGAAGCTGTTCACCAACCGCTGTGTAGTGATTTTTAATCGCAAAAAACAGCAAAACGACGATAGGCATAAAGATTAACACAGGCCATACGACATTAAACTTTGTCACAAACAGGATAGATAGAACCATAAACGAAATCAGAGCGCCGCAGGAGTTGATCAGCATTTTTCCGATCCAGCCTTTTGGTTTTTGCTTGATCCATTTTATGCACATGCCGGTTTGTGAAAGCGTAAATGGAATAAATACGCCCACAGCATATAACGGGATTAAGTGCTCCGTCTGTCCTCCGAATAAGATAATGAGAATAATGGAGGCAAAGCCTAAAAAGATAATCCCATTTGAGAAGCCTAAGCGGTCACCCCGAACTGTAAACATTCGCGGCATATACTGGTCTCTCGCCAGGTTGAAGGCAAGCTGCGGGAAGGCTGAAAATCCCGTATTTGCCGCAAGGACCAAAATAAGCGATGTGACACCTTGGATGACATAGTAGAACACATTCCGCCCGAAGGTTTCGGACGCAATTTGTGAAACCACTGTTTCATCGGGCTTCGGCGCCGTTCCATATCCGTATGCGAGCACCGTGATGCCGGAAAACAGAATCGCCAGCAAAATCCCCATCATCGAAAGCGTTCTTGCCGCGTTTCGTGCAGGCGGGTTTTTGAAAGCAGGAATGGCGTTAGAAATGGCCTCAACTCCGGTCAACGCTGAGCATCCGGAGGAAAAAGCCTTAAGCAGCAAAAACAGCGTAATGCCGGCTACAGGTGTGCCAAGCGGTGTATGATGAACCGGCTGGTCTATTTGTCCTGTCATGAGCTTGAACAACCCGACTGCAATGAGAACCAATAGCGCCACCACAAACAGATAAACCGGGTAGGCAAGAATGGATGCCGATTCCGAAAGCCCGCGCAGGTTCAAAATCATAATCACTAACACGAGAAAAATAGCGATCGGCACATGATAATCATGCAATGCAGGAAAGGCCGACGTGATGGCGTCCGTGCCTGCGGAAATACTTACCGCTACCGTTAAAATATAATCGACAAGTAATGAACCGCCCGCGATCAACCCCGGCTTTTCGCCGAGGTTTTCTTTCGAAACAACATAGGCCCCGCCGCCCTGCGGATAAGCGTAAATAATTTGCCTGTATGAAAGAATCAGTGCGAGCAGTAATATGAGAACGCCGACCGCAATCGGAATGGAGTACCAAAATGCGGCAGCACTGATTGTTGCTAAAATGATTAGAATTTGCTCTGTCCCATAAGCGACAGATGACAGCGCATCTGAGGAAAGCATTGCCAAGGCTTTTAATTTCGTCAGTTTTTGCTCTCCCGCTGCTTGAGATTTTAGTGGTTTCCCAATCAAAAAACGTTTGATTGAATGATACATCGATGTCTTCCCCTTTTAATTTCTCATTTTTCAATTAAAACAATAAAACATCAGTGTCTTGCTCTCACATTTTGCAATAGTCCTTTCTGCTATGATGTCTCTGTATGCGATTTACATTCCTAAAAATGAACGGCAAAAAACACAGAGGCAAACGGATGCCCCTGTGCCATAACATCGAACACAGGTTTCATTCATCTCCTCTCACGAACGCTTACGAGGTTAGCTGACGGATTCGGGCATATGAGAGTTAGCCCTACCTAAAAAGGATTCACCCCAACGGCAAAAAGCCATTCTAATGGGTCCCCCGCTCTGATTTCAGATTAAGCGATTTGTTTTCTAAAAGAGATCATACTCCCGTTCCCACACGTTGTAAAGAGGCTTATTGGCCGGGCGGAAAAAATAAAATGATAGGTTCCACAAATGGAATTTACATACCAAAAATAAAAAAACAGAGGCTAGATTGCCTCTGTTTTTATTCTGTATCTGTCTTTCTTTTTCTTCGTCTTACGGCAACCCAAATGAACACTGCCGCAATCACCATAATAAGTGCCAGCACACCAATATACATCCATTTCTGGCTATGATCCTGTGTTGGTTGTTCTGCGCCGGAGCTGATTGTCTCCGATTTGAGCTGCTGGTGGTTTGTAAACACCTGCTGGCTATTTGTTTCATTAAGGACGGTTGCCGAATCATCGTTGCTGTTCAGATAATTGATGATCTCTTTCGTGACAGCCGTGCCATCTCCTTTTGCCGGTGCAAAAACAGCCATTGTATAGTGTGAATCCCAAGGCGATGCTTGGGTAAACACCACTTGTTTTGTCGTCTCATTCAGCATCTCGAAACCAGATACATCAAACGAGCCGTTTTTTGCCTGCGGCACAAGCAGGTCTGATGATTTCTCCTTCAAAAGAGAAAATTGATTGATCCCTCCTATAAAAATGAGGTTTCGGCCTTTCGCATCGTTTGCTGTAACGTCAGATGATTTCTTTACCGTGTATGAATGCTGTGCTTCGCTGCCAAAGGATTCCGTTACGAGAGAAAGCTCCTCAAGCTTCGATTGGCTGGCAGTGTCAGGAAGCACGATTACCGTTGTTTGATCCTGATTTCCGGCGTAAGGAAGCGGCCACTCCTGAAAATCCGCTGACGGGGACATCCCTTTGCTGGCGTATGATAATGTACTGCTTTTATCAATAAAGACCCACTTTTCTTCATCAGTCGTGTTGCAAGGGTTGTTTTCCTTTAACCCGGTTGTGACGAACTGAATATCAATGTAGCGGTTTTTTTGCAGCAGCTTAGGGTCCACTTTCACCGTAACATGATAGAATCCGTTTTTATCTTCTTTTCCTAAGTCATCAAGCCGGACCGAGTGCGGCTGGCCGTTGATCATCACTTTCAGCTCTGAAGCCTGAGAAGCCGATACATTTTCGTCCGTTGAGGCTTGAATCGTTTCAGACTTTTTCAGTTTAAGCGACAGCTTCGCTGATTGGTTTTCATCTAAAACCGCCGAAGCCGGATAAAAATAATGTGCTGAAGATGTTTTGTCGGCTCCAATTGTGATATCGCCCGCTCCAAAATTCTCGAGGGTCAGCTTATCGCTTTCTTTTTTTTCTGTCTGCTTAAGCTTGCTGATTGAAAGTGTATCGCCGCTGAGCTGGCCTGTGTATGTCTGATCTGTCATCACGCTGATTTTTTTAGCGAGTACCTCCTCGGATGCAGCTTGCGCAAACAGAACCGGCTGCTGCTTGCCCTCTGCTTTCAGCACCCGCTCAGCAAGCAGAAGTTCTTCTCCTTTTGCCTGCAAGCCGGCTTGTTTCATCAGTTTTTTCACTTTGCCGTTCCAATGCTTGTCCACTCCGATAACAATCGTCGGCTTATCGATTTTTTTTAGCTCAGATTCTGTGACATACGCAATCCTGACACTGCTGTCCACCGTTTTCAAATAGCCTTCTGTTTTAACCGCAGCTTCAATTTCCGCCGAACTTGGGTCATCCGGAATGACGAGGGCGGTTTCTTCGGTTGTGTTTCCAGATTGGGCGAATGGGTACGGATAATGGTCCAGCGACGTTCCTTTCGCTTCACCGCTTTCAGCAAGTGTCAGCCGGCTGTCCGGATAAATTTTGATCCAGTTGCCAGAAGTATCCTGTCTGACACACACGCCCTCTTTCATTACGCCGTAAAATTTCAGCGATACGTTGTGATAACCTTGCGCTGACTGGTTTTTATTCAGATTCAGCTTCACTGTTTTCCGCTTGGAATCACCATTAAGCTTTAACGTTTTGACTGGTTCATCATCAATGACAGCCGTTAACGATGAAGGAGAAATTAAAAGATTTGATGCTTCGTATTCAATGACCAATTGCTGATTGCCTGAAGAGGCGCCTGCCGGGATCTGATACGTCAGCTCCGCGCTGTCTTTTGATCCATACAGTGTAATCAGCTCGCTTGTCAGCACCTGCTGTTTGGCTTGTTCTTGGCTGCTTTTCCCAAGAAGCGAACCGCTGACCTGTACATCCTTGGCAAGAGCCGGTTGTCCAACCATCGCCAGCAGCATGAAGCTTGTGAGAAAAATCATTATTTGTTTCAAAAAGGTCACCCGCTTTTATGTTGATTGTATCGTTCTGTCTTGTACCATTTGACCTCCTGCTTGAATAAACGGTGCTTGATTTCTACGAATAAAGAGTAGATCACAAGCACAATCCATGCCTGCGAGTATGTGAAGTACATGAGAAACACGATAAAAAAGTTTTGCCTGTTCATTTCTGTTTTTTCAATGCTCAACGTAATCATGACCTCTGTCATAAATAAGAAAAATGCCAAAATCCAGAGAATCATTGCCAAAAATCCAACCGATAAATGCAAATCATAAAACAAATTCACTACAAAAATCGTATTCGACATGATCACGCCAAAGAAAAACAGGAAGTACGTAAAGAAAAAATAAAACAAATCAAAGATAATCCGTTTTCGTTTCAGCTTAAAAAACTGCGCCAAAAATTTGAGCACGACATATTGATTGCCGCGCGCCCATCGGGTGCGCTGGCGCCACCATACCTTCCAGGTTTCGGGCTCCTGCTCCCACGTGATGGCCGCAGGGAAAAAGCGAATGTGATAGCCGAGATTGTACACCCGGATGGTCAGCTCCGTATCCTCAGCGAGCGCTTTGTCATCCCAGCCTCCGAGCTTTTCGATAATGCTTCTGCGAATCGCGAAGTTGGTTCCTGGGATCGTGGCGATTTTAAACCACTTCCATCTGCCTCCCTGAGCCATCCACTGAAAACAGATCGTTTCGATATTGATAAACCTCGTCAGCAGCGTCTTTGCCGCATTGATGACGCGGAATTTCCCTACCACGGCGCCTGCCTTTTCGTCATTCATCAGGCCGAGCACGAGATAATACACGGCCATTTTCTCAGGCGTATTGTCGGCGTCATACACACAGATCACATCGCCATTCGATTCGGCAAAACCCGAGTTGAGTGCAGAGGATTTTCCTTTACCTGCGTTCGGCGGCTTCGTAATCACCATTTTGATGAAATCGTATTTCTCGGAAAATTCATTGACGATATCACCCGTCCGGTCTGATGAATTGTCATTCACGACGATAATCTCCAGCCGGTCCTTCGGATAATAAAGGTTGACCATCGCCTTCAGCGTCTGCCGAATCACAACCTCTTCGTTATGCGCCGGGATGAGGACGCTGACCTTTGGCAGCTCCTTCATGTTTTCTCTCCACTTCGGGATATTCCGTTCGAAGGTCATATAGTGGCGGAACCCGCCCTGCATAAGGAACATGTGGTAGAGAAGCATCACCCATATTAAACTTAGCGAGATAAAGAACAGCGTATTACCCAAGGCTTCTTCTCTCCTTAAAAATTCGTTTTTTCAATGTGGCTCTCAAGTAAAACGTATAACTGACAAACATGATGACAAATAAGAGCACGACAGCGGAGAGAATCCATAATGCCTTTTCCAGAGGGGTTTGCCGATGATGATCGAAAAACTCGTCTATGGCGCTTACGCCGTTTTTCACCTGAATCGTTCCATCACCGCTTGTATGAATTTCCACTTTGTCTGTTTTGACGGTTTGTTGCGTTTTCTTTAAATCAAGCCATTCACTGTCTGGAATGCGTTCCATCTGATCAACCAGCTCCGGCAGATATTTCATCCCAAGATACGGGTGATAAAACCCACCGGCTACTCCGCCTTCAAAATCAATCATCTGAGAGATATGCTCCTCCATATCGCCTAGCGGGTTTTGCTTTGATGTATCAACAAAGCCGATCGTCTCCGGATAAAGCGTCATTCCATGCAGCATCGAGGGAGCGGTCACGAACGGAGGTGCACCGGAGGTTTTCCACGTTGTGTCGCTGAGCTGAACCTGGCCGAAAATGCTTGAAAAATACTGTGAAGCGATTTGATAGCCGTATTCGGACATCGTGTAATGCGGCGCTTCAAACGCCAGCGGGTAAAGACCCGATGATGCCAAATCCTCAATGGCCCGCGTCAGTTTTTGCTTTGTATACGTTTCTTCCTTTTCCCGAAATGGTTCGAGATAGCTGCGGTAGGCTTGTTCGTTCGGGAAGTCCTGTGCCTTCTCCAAAATGGACGGGGGGTCTTCGGCATTTCCGGATGTAATCGGCTGATCCGCCTTTGCATCCCAAAATTCAAAGCCCTCTCCTGTTTCACTGTAGCGATAAGCGTGAGTATAGCCGTGAACAATGATACTGCCACCCATGCTTTGCAGCTTTTTCAGCACCTTGACCATCTTCGGTTGATCAGACAAATACACTTTGTCGCCTGTTTCCGGATTCAAGTAAACCGGAATGACCGCCAGGATAAAAGGAATATGCCGCTGATGCAGATATGTACCGGCTTGTAGCAGCAATTTTTCATCAGACATCGGGCTGATATCCTCGAGACGCAAATACAATAACGTCGTCCCCGCCTTCTCTCCGAAGGCTTCTCTGAGCTGTTTCGCCACGATCAAATTGTCATTTAACAAATTCGTTAATCCAATGTACACATTCCCTTTTTTTGTTTTCCATATAAAAGAATGCGTTTTGCCGTCATCGGCTTTGAAGGTGTAAAGCGCCGTTCCTTTCAGGCCTGATACGCTCAGCACATTAAGCCCGCTTTCCAGAGACACATCGGCCTTTTCCGGCCTGCTGTGAACCTGAAACACATTTTCTTTGCGGGCTAATGAAAGCCCGGAAAATTGGCTGATTTGTCCTGCGTTATAGCCAATGGCGACAACCGGTTTTTTTACGCCGCTGATAAGAGACAGCAATTTTTTGCTGAGCTTTCTTTTCGTTTGGCCGTAATACATCACATGATCTTTTCCTTTGAAATCCGACGCTTCAACATCTGAATCTCTTTTGACTGTTACATGGGATGTAAAGTGTCCCGCAAGCAAATCGAGCATTTTGACTTGAGACGACTCTTTGCCGTCCAAGGTTGAATAGATGATGAGAATGCCGGCATCCCGCTCCTTCGCTTGCGCTGAAGCGGGAAAAGAAGCAATCGCTGAAAACAGAAGCAGCATGATGCAGAGCAGTGTGATTCCTTTATAGTTCATTCATCATCATCTCATTTTCCAGTTCTTCTAAAAATTGATCAGCTGTTTTGATATCTTTCCGGTAGGGCAAATAGCAAACGTGGAACGTAAGCGAGACATACTTTCCATTTTCCAGCTGATATGTATCCAATTGTTTCTTCAGCTTGGTCAGAACGGCTGGCATATGTTCAGCAGGCGTGTGCGTCAGCACGATCCCGATACGCTCGTCGGAGGGGCGGAATTTCTTATCCGTTTCCCGAACACTCGTCCTGATTTGCTGACCGACATATTGGAAAAGGCGATCCGTTTCTTTTTCACCGTACAAGGACTTAAACTCTTTGAAATAATGCATATGGAGCAGCAAAAACACAAAAGAATTGCCGTAGCGCTCAGCCCGCTTCATTTCTTCTGAAAGTTCCAGCTGCATCCTTTGCTTGTTATCAAACCCAGTCACTCTGTCAACAGCAACAAAACTTTTGATTTCGGATTGAAGCCGCGTAATTGAGCGCCGAAGCTCTGCTGTGATATCGTGAATTCTTCCGGAAATAAAAGAAAACAGCAAAAGCGCGATTCCCCACACGACAAGCATTCGCAGCCCTTCCTCAGCTGGAAAGAGCGATGCCTGTCCAGTCTGGAAAAACATCATTAAGGTGCCGAGAACAAAAAGTACGATTAAGGTCACTGCCAGCGCGTAAATCGGGCCGAACCAGATGCCTGCGGCGATGACGACAAACGTGATGCAAAGGATCAGGGCGCCTTCCGATTGCTGGGCTGACACATAATAAATAAACAGAGACAGGGCCGCGATGAGCCCTGAAAAATAAGCAAATAATTTTTGTGATTCATTGAATGATATTT
The DNA here is from genome assembly GCF_050585765.1 of Bacillus sp. ATD. NCBI lineage: Bacteria > Bacillati > Bacillota > Bacilli > Caryophanales > Bacillaceae > Bacillus > Bacillus sp. ATD. Next base: position 153,462 of record NZ_JBOBQH010000005.1, read on the forward strand.
TCATTAAAAAGCTTCCTTTCGGCTAACAGCGGCAGCAGATTGTCAAATGAATGCGTCTGAGTGCCGCTCATATAGCCTCCATAATACGATTTCACCGGATCATGAATTTCAAAGTCATTCATTCTGTCATATATGGCTTTGATGACAGAGCTGTTTTCATGCTGTTTTGTTAAAAACAATACGGCTAATGCATATACGGATGGCGATTCATATTGGACGGCAGGCTCCTTCGTATCTGCCGAATATCGCCCGTACAGTTTTCCGTTCGTCTGAAATTCCTGCTTGATCCAGTCCGCTAAAACAGATGCTTTTTCATCCCCTTCCGGCAAATGCCAAGCAGTGTAAAGCTGATCAATCAGGTTGATTTCACTGTCATATGTGTATTCCTTCGTCTCCGAGCTGTATGTCTTCGGCAAAAAGCCATTTTTTAAAGGAGCTGAATAGAGAACATTGGCATTCCGCTGTTCTGTTTCTTCGTCTATGATTCCATTCTTCTTTAAGACAGCTAAGGCATCAGGCATGACGTATGAAAGCGTCACATCCTTTGAAGCGGCCTGTGAGTCGTAAAAGTCTGTGAATAAACCGTTGTTCATATTGTATGTCTTCAAAGCCGTGCCGATATCCTTAGCCGTTTGCGCGTAGTCGCTGCGGCCCCATTTTGCGGCGGCTTGGTCAAGAGACAGCATAATTCTCATATCATCTATCAGCGCATTCGTCCCGCTCGCTTGGCCATTTTGAATCTTCCACGTTACCAAGTGATTGCTCAACAGAAATGAATCAGTCAGATGCCCATATTGGTCTTGGAAATGCGGTGCGTCATTTTTGCTGAGCAGAAACTCCATCCACAGTCCGAGAGATTCCGATAAATACGAAGGCTGGTCTGAAAAATCGGTTTTGATCAGCCCTTGATCATTCATTAGATTATGATAGATGAAATATTCCGCTGGCTGCAGCGGGCTGGTGTTCACTTCTGCCGCCGACTGATTTTGGGCCTTATTTCCAGCTTCAGCACACCCTGCGGAAAGTCCGATAGATAAGAAGAATAAGATGACAGCAATTAGTGCATGCCTCACAGGCAAATCCCCCTTTGTCGCCTGAAGCGAATCAGACGCTCACAAATAGTTATAGAAGAAAATATGACTGCCATGTTACAAAGTACATTTACTATAAAAGAAAAAAATGCAGATTGCTAGCTTTTTTTTCCCTTTTTGAACATTAAAAAAACGGGACCTAAGTCCAATAGAAAAACCTGTGCGATAGGCACAGGTTTTTTATTATTTATCCAAACCGAGTTTTTTCAGCTGTTCTGCCAGCGCGTTGTTAATCGGCTCATCTTTATTTTGTTTTTTCAAATAAGAGGACACGTCCCGTTTGGAAGCACGTGCTTTGTCTTTGTTTTTTCGTTTTTCAAATACAGAGAGCTTCTCGCGGTGGCCGCACACACACGCAAAGGTCTGGCCCTCACCTTGGCCGCGAAGCTCCATTCTTTTATGGCAGTTCGGGCAGCGCGCGTTTGTTTTTCGGGCAATCGTTTTTCTGCTTCCGCATTCACGGTCTTGGCACACGAGCATCGTCCCGCGTTTGCCGTTTACTTTCAGCATCATTTTGCCGCATTCCGGACATGCCGTTCCCGTGATGTTGTCATGTCGGAAGGTTTGGCTGCTGTTTTTGATGTCTTTTACCGTTTGGTGAGCGTAAGCCTTCATGTCTTTAATAAAGACAGCCGATTTCAATTTGCCTGCCGCGATCGCAGACAGCTTTTGCTCCCATTCTGCCGTTAAAGCCGGTGATTTCAGATCCTCCGGAACAAGCTGCAGGAGCTGTTTCCCTTTAGACGTGATAAAGATATCCTGGCCTTTTTTCTCGATTAAAAAGCTGTTGAACAGTTTTTCAATGATGTCGGCACGCGTTGCCACCGTGCCGAGGCCGCCTGTTTCTCCAAGCGTTTTGACGAGGCCTTTTTCTTCTCCCTGCATAAATGCGCTTGGGTTTTCCATCGCTGACAGCAGGGTCCCTTCGTTAAAGCGGGCGGGCGGTTTCGTTTGGCCGCTTGTTTCCGTTAACGTGCGGACGGCAAGTGTGTCGCCTTTTTGAAGCGCAGGAAGTGTCTGATCTCTGTCATCGTCCTGCTCATCATCCTCATCCGCCATATCATAAACGGCTTTCCATCCTTGCGACTGTACGGTTTTGCCTTTTGCCGTAAAGGTTTCTCCGCCGATTTCTGCGATGACCTTTGTTTCTTCATATTCGAATGCAGGCATTAATACTGCAAGGAAACGTTTCGCAATCAGGTCATACAGCTTTCGTTCCTTATCACTCAGACTGCTGAGAATGAGCGGCTCTTCGGTCGGGATAATCGCGTGGTGGTCTGACACCTTCGCGTCATTGACGTAGCCCTTATGGGATTTGATGCCTCGTTTTTTAATTTGGCTGACATATTGGGCGTACGGTTTTACTTCCATGCCTTCCAGGCGGTCTTTTAACGTCGGGACGATGTCACTGGATAAAAATCTAGAGTCCGTCCGCGGATATGTGACGAGCTTATGCTGCTCATACAGCTTCTGCAGCACAGAAAGCGTTTCTTTAGCAGAAAAACCGAAGCGCTTGTGGGCGTCACGCTGCAGCTCCGTTAAATCATAAAGCGCAGGCGCAAAGCTTTTTTTCGCTGTTTTTTTCAGCTCAGCTATGACCGCTTGCTTTCCTTGAAGGTCTTTTAGCAAACGGCTTGTTACGTCTTGATTGAACGTTCTCGTCTGCTTTGATTTCTTATCCTGCCACGTCAGCGTCATGCCGTCGACTGCTGCACGTATGCCGTAATACGGGACTGGCGTAAACGCTTGAATGTCTGCCTCGCGCTTTGCAATCATGGCAAGCGTCGGGGTCTGCACACGCCCGCATGAGAGCTGGGCATTGAATTTGGTTGTCAGCGCACGGGTCGCATTAATCCCCACAATCCAATCCGCTTCCGCTCTGGCGACAGCAGAATGGTACAGGTTTTCGTATTCTTTGCCGCTGCGAAGCTTTTGAAATCCTTCCTTGATCGCTTTATCCGTCACAGATGAAATCCACAGCCGCTTGATCGGCTTGCGGACATTCGCTTTTTCAATGATCCAGCGCGCGACAAGCTCTCCTTCCCGGCCTGCATCAGTCGCGATGACAATCTGATTGACGTCTTTACGGATAAGCTGTGATTTAACCGCATTGAACTGTTTTCCGGTTTTCTTGATCACAACAAGCTTTAAGGGTTCTGGGATAATCGGCAGATCCTCCAGCCGCCATGATTGAAATTCTTTTCCGTAGCCTTCCGGATCAGCTAGTGTCACCAAATGGCCCAAAGCCCAAGTCACAATATATTGATCGCCTTCGAGATAACCGTTTCCTTTTTTATGGCACTTCAGCACCCGGGCCAAATCCCGGCCGACTGAAGGTTTTTCAGCTAGTACAACTGTTTTTGACATGCTTGATCACTTCTCTTTCTTTCACACTCATCCTTTTATTATAACAGACTTGAACAAGCACTCTCTAACTGCGCCCGTTTTTCGTGTCAATTTCTGAGAAAATGACATGAGTGACGGTTTGCGCGTATGGTGATGTTTTGTTAATGAAATCTTCTACCGCTTCGAGGCTTTCAGCATTGATTTTCAGCATATAGCAGGCCGCGCCCGCAATCCGGTAGCAAAATTCGATATTCGGCAATGTTTGAATATAGCTTTTGAACCGCTCGTAATCCGCGTTTTTAACGGTTGCTTCCACAATGCAGGAAACGGGAAGGCCCAGTTTTTTCTGGTCGACCTCCAGCGTGTATTGCTTGATGATGCCAAACGATTCAAGCTGCCTTACCCGTTCTGTCACAGATGGAGGTGATAGCTTAATTTTTCTGCCTAATTCCCTCATTGACAAACGGCTGTCCTTCTTCAGCTCCTCAATGATATTCAGATCAATCTGGTCAAGTTTCATTTCAACATCCTTCTTTTATGATTTTGTACACATTATCTCGGGTATTTTTGTAAATGACAAGTACAGTTCCCTGAAAAAGGCATGTAAAAATGAATGTTTTCCGAACATTTTTCGAAAGCTGTCATATGCCCCTCCGGATTGTTTATAGTATAAAATGAAAACGTGTCCACAAGGAGGGCGATTTATGCTGCACACGCCGATCGGAAGACTTCGCACGATGGGTTTTATTGAAGGAATGTCACTCTTAATCCTGCTGTTCATCGCTATGCCGCTTAAATATTGGGCAGGCCTTCCGCTTGCAGTGACAATTGTCGGTTCGGTTCACGGAGGGTTGTTCATTTTGTATTTGCTTGTCTTGGCTTATGCAACCTTCTCTGTCAAATGGCCGCTGAAATGGTCAGCCGCCGGCTTCATCGTCGCTTTCGTCCCATTCGGAAACTTTTTGTACGATCGCGGATTGAGGAATTTTAAATAAGGAAACGCAAAAAAGGCTGGATCTTTTTGATCCAGCCTTTCTTATTAAAACCATTTTGTCAGCCAGGCGATATAGTAGGCCCCCGGAATAAACATGAGCTGGGCGAGGAGTGTGCCCGCCACCCTTGATGTAACCATTGTGACAGATGTCCATTTTAAATAGATATAGCTTCGTTTTCCTTTTGCCACATCATCAGCAAGAACGGATACCTTAGGATCAACAAAAATGGCCAGCAGCATCGTCGCAATTCCATTGATCAAGCCCGATGCCATGACGGCTGTCGTGCTGCGCTCCGGCGCCAGCAGGCCTGCGTACAAAGCCGAAAGCACGCCAATCGTATAAATGGATGTAATCAGCATGTTGATGACAAACAAACGCTTCGGAATCAAGCGCATATGAAACCCTTTTACATATGAAATAGACGGCAGACGCAAATAGGAAAAGGCATTTTTAAATCCTTGTTTCGAGCATCCCTTTCGGAATACTTGAAAAACGGAGCCGCCGCCGCCCGCCAAGTGAATAATCGCCCGTGAAAAAAGAGCGACAAAAGACGGGAGCAGGATGATGCCCAGGATGGTGCCGACTGTCGATCCGAAAATCAAGAAGCGGAACTGCTCGCCTACAATCGCCAGTGCGTTTTTTCCCGCATCATCAATTAAATGCCCGGTAAAGGGCTGCTGCACCATGTTCGACATTCTGGACACAATGACCATGACATTAAACAGGGAAAGCGCGGACGCAATAAATCCAACGCGGGCCCCGGAAAGCCTTGTGGCATAGGCTAAGGTTTCTATCGAATGAATCAGCAATAAAAAACAAAATATAAAAAGTACTTGTGTTGTAATGACATGCACGTTATTCTTCCTCCAATTTCATCCTAGAGATAAGACTGGAAAGAAGGCAATTAGGTTTCAGTACGATGTGTTTTTTGCAATAAAAAAACCGCCGGCGTACGCCGGGCGGTTTGTCTTATTCTTTTCTATACGCAAATAAAGATTATATCATCCGCCAGCTCGGGCGGGTTAGATTCATAAAGCATTGTTCCGAAGAATCTTTCTGGAAAGTAAACACCATGGAAATTTCTTGAACACAAGACAACGAAAGCCCTACCTCTCAATCGTCACTGCGGCTCCGAAGCCGCGCCGGTGTGAATTGTAAAACAAAAAAGTCTTTTTTCCATCTCATCGTTAGGGGCGATTTGTTATGAAGGAAAAGAATAAGGGCAGCTGATTATGCTGCTTGGGAAGCGGTAAGCTTCTCTCTCAAAACAGAAAAAAGAAGTTTACTTTCTTTTTTATTTGCTTATTTTTCTTACTAGCTATTCATAATAACATATCGCCCCTGAAAACACAAATTTTTTATAGTTCGAGTGAGACCGGTGTTTTCTCTCCGGCATTCATTAATCTGATATCTTCCGGTTCAATTTCAAGAATCACCAGATTCGGATCATCCTTGCCGTCAAACCAGCGCTCTAATTTAGAACTCCATATTTTGTCCTTCAGTTCTGCCGAATTGTTGATTTTGGCTTTTCCGGCAACTTCGACATAGGCGTCGCCAAAGCCTTCACAATCATAGCCTAATAAAATGTGGACATTGGGGTTGTTCTCAATTTCTTCCGCTTTATGAGTTTCCTTGCTTGTCGGTGTGTAAATCGTCAGCCCGTCATGGAAAAAAGTCATGTAGCGGGAATGCGGTTTGCCCTTTTGAACCGTTGCGAGCGAACCTACTTTATGGTGATCTAGAACATCAAGCACTTTTTGTTTTATGTCTTTCTGATTCATCTCGAATCACTCCTTTTTAACGTCTCCGCTGTTACTTTTCCACATCCGGGGAAGATTTAAACAAGAAAGTGTGCTCTTTATTTTCATCCTTTCCATTCATGCTTTAGCAAGCTGTAATAGATAAGATCATGGTGCCTGCCATTTACGAATAAGCCGTCCCGTGCCCTTCCTTCCTCTATAAAGCCAAGCCGCTCCGGAACCGCTCTGCTTTTTTCGTTTCCGACAGCCGCACAGATCGCCACACGATTCAGCTCAAGCTCTTCAAAAGCATACGTAATGAGTTTTCGGCAGGCAGCGGTAATAATGCCTTTCCCTTCAAATTCTTTGGCAATCCAATATCCGATTTCTGCCTTTCGATTCACTTGATCAAGGTTATGCAGGCTGATCATGCCGCATAGACTGCCGTTATAAAGGAGCCCCGCCTCAATGCCGTTCAGGTCGGCATACTGCCGCCGCCAATCTGGAATGATTGTTTCCCGGTACGTTTCAGCGCTGCTTGGATTTTCTGCAAAAAACAGCCACTTGCTAAGCCTCTCCTGATTTTGGATAATGAGTTCGGCCAGCCGCTCCGCATCCTTCGGCTCCAATAATCGGATGGTGATGTGCTCATTTACCTTGCAAGTGAACATTGCCTCTCCCTCTTTCCTTTTTTACCCATTATAGCGATGATTCCGTTTTTTTCAATACAAAAAAGGATGGGCTGCTAAGCCTCATCCTTATATCCTTGGATCGGTAAAGATATCATGCTTATCTGTGCTCGTCGAAGACATTTCCGTCACGACGGCTCCCTCTTCACCCGCTTGAAACCAATGCTTTGTATTCGGGGGAATCGTATATTGCCCGCCCGGTTCCAGCTCAATTTCGTGCCAGACCGTATAGTGTTCTCTGTCTTCCTGAGGAGGGAGAACCTTTGGCAGCTGCGTTTTTTCTCCTTCTACGTAAAGATACACTTTTCCGTAGCGGCAGCGGAAGGTCTCCTGCTTGCCTTCCTGGCCGTCGACCGGCGGATGGCGGTGTTCCGGGCAAGTCTGTCCCGGAAACAGCACCAGCTCCTTTGAACAATAACGGTCTGTATTGACGTAGACAAAGAGCTGGAGCCCGACTGTTTTTTCTTTTCCTAAGCCGTAGTCCATCAGCTGGATTTGGTCTACCTCCTCGTCCGTTAATACAATGCCTGCCTTTTGATAGTAGCTGTTCACTTCTTCTTTCGTGATGCCCATATGTCTCACTCCCTCTTATGTCGTCACAAAATTACCGCCGTTGACATGCAGTGTCTGGCCTGTCATGTAAGATGATTCATCTGATGCCAGCAGCACATAACAGCCGACGTGCTCAACAGGCTGTCCAGGACGGCCCATCGGCGTATCTTGCCCAAATTGGGCGACTGTTTCTTCAGAGAACGTAGCTGGGATTAATGGCGTCCAGATTGGTCCCGGCGCAACTGCATTCACACGGATGCCGTCTTTGACAAGCGCCTGCGCCATTGTTCTTGTAAAGGCATTGATCGCGCCTTTTGTCGCTGTATAATCAATCAGTGTCGGGTTTCCTACGTACGGGTTAATGGATGTCGTGTTAATGATGGCGCTCCCCGGTTTCAGGTAATCAATTGCTTTTTTAGTCAAATAAAATTGAGAATAAAAGTTTGTTTTGAATGTGCGGTGAAGCTGTTCACTTGTAATGTCTTTGATGCTTTCCTTCGGATGCTGTTCACCGGCATTGTTGACAAGGATGTCAAGGCCGCCTAGTTCTTTGACCGTTTTTTCAACCGCTTCATTGCAGAATTCCTCTTCACCGACGTCACCGGCAATCAGCAAGCATTTTACACCTTCTTGTTCAACGCGTTTCTTCGTCTCTTCGGCGTCTCCATGCTCATCCTTATATACAATGGCGATATCAGCACCTTCCTTTGCATAAGCGACCGAAACCGCGCGTCCGATCCCGCTGTCGCCGCCTGTAATGAGCGCAACTTTTCCTTTTAATTTGTCCGCTCCTTTGTAATTCTCGTACTCATACACCGGACTTGGATTCATTTCGCTTTCAATTCCCGGCTGGCGATTTTGGGTTTGTGCCGGCAGTTCTTTTGGATAATTTGCCATGATGATTCTCCTCCTTTGTTTTCATGTCTATTTGTTGTGTACCTCACACGCTCTTTGGATAAACATGGATTGGCACCTTCGCATTGCTTTATCAGAAAAATGTTTCACATGGAACGCTGGGAGGAAATAACTTGAAAAGGGGGTTACTGAATGATTAACATGCTTTCAAAAAAATTCAGCAGACCTAAAGGCGTCATCGGCATGATTGCCGGGTACATCATGGCTGCTGAAAATCAGACACTGAATCAGTGGACAATCAATCAGCTTGAGATCATGCGCGGGGACAGCATTTTAGAAGTCGGGTTTGGCCCTGGATACTGCATGCAGCAGATATTGAAACGTGAAAAGGATGTTCATCTTCATGGGATTGATGTGTCAGAAGCCATGCTGAAGCTGGCCGCCCGCAGAGTGAAATCAGAGGGGGTACGCCTGATACAAGGAAGCGTCGAGACATTTCCTCTTTCCGCCTCGTTTTATGATAAAGTGATTTCCGTTAACAACTACACCATTTGGAATGACCAAACAAAAGGCATGAAACAGATTTATCGGGCATTAAAGCCCGGCGGCAAAGCAGCCATTACGATGCAGCCGCGGGAAGCGGATGCCAGCCCTGAGAAAACCAAATCATTTGGAAAACAGATGATTGCCGACTTCAAAGCAGCCGGCTTCGAGGACATTGATATACACTTTAAAAACATTAAGCCTGAGCTTTCCGTTTGTGCGACTGCAAAGAAGCCCGCCACATAAAGTGGCGGGCTTCTTCTTTTATGAATGTACAGCCTGGTTGCGCAGGACGTCTTTTTTCACCTTGCCGAGGTTGTTTTTCGGCAGTTCGTTAACGAATTCAACTTCAGGTATTTTGTAAGCGGACAGGCGCTCTTTACAGAATGCGATGACATCCTCTTCCGTTATGCGCTGGCCGCCATTTTTCACGATAAAAGCTTTCGGTTTTTCACCGTAAAGCGGGTCTGGTATTCCGACCACCGCCGTTTCAAGGATTCCCGGGATCTGCTGGATAACTTCTTCAACCTGATCAGGATAGACGTTATCGCCTCCGTAAATAATGACATCCTTGTAGCGTCCAGTGATGAAAATAAAGCCATCTTCATCCACATAGCCTGAATCTCCGGTTCTGAACCATCGGTTTTGCAGCACTTTCGCTGTTGCTTCAGGGTTGTCTTCATAGCCTTTAAATAAGAATGGAGTATGAACAACGATTTCGCCGATTTCTCCTTGGGGGAGTTCTTCTCCCGTCAGAGGATCTTCGACTTTGACTTTAACGCCTTCCACAGGTTTCCCCGCAGATGCCGCTTTATCCATTCCCATATCAGGCATCCATGTGCTGATTCCCCAAGCCTCAGTACTTCCATAGCCATGCGCGAGCGGAATGCCGATATCAAGATAGCGGCGGATTAGGCTGCTCGGCACTTTTGTTCCGCCTGTCATTAAAATAACAAGCGACGATAAGTCAGTTTGGTGCGTTTCCCACGCTTCAAGCAAATACGTGTAAAACACAGGAAGAGCCATCACGGTCTGAATTTTCTCTTCTTCAATGACCTTCAGCATGTGAACAGGATCTTGATCCTTTGTGAACACAAAGGTTGTTCCTGCAAACGTTCCAAGCATGATGCAAATGAGCGCACTCGTATGATAAATCGGATGGCACGCGAGAAAACGAAGGCCCTTCATGCGTGTTACTGAGCTGTTGGATTTTTTGACGTATCTGTATATGCCGCCATGTGTGATCATGCATCTTTTCGGGTTTCCCGTTGTGCCAGACGTGAACATGAGAAGTGCTGTATCATCTGGGGAAACCATTTCCGTTTCCGGCAATTGATCAGGACCGGCAAACAGCGCTTCAAATTCAGCAGATGTTTCATAAGCTGTTCCTGTCTCCATTGTTAAACACAGTGAGGACAATTCAGGAAGAATTTCATCCAGCGTCTCTTTAAACTCCGCTCCGTAAAACATCGCTTTCGGTTCACTTGCTTTTAAAATGCCTGTCATTTCATATGGTTTCAGCTGCCAGCTGACAGGTACAACAACAGCACCTATTTCAAGCGCGGCGAACATAACAGTTGATGCGGGATGGCCGTTTTTGCAAAGCAATGCAACACGATCGCCCTTTTGAATTCCTTTTTGCAGCATGGCATTCGCCAGCTGATTAATCCGTTTACGGTAACCTTTATATGTCAGTGTATGGTCTCCGCTTTTTACAGCCTCTATTTCTTCGCTATCCGGCATGTCATGCAGAATCAGATGCTGTAATGTTTCCATATCGTCATCTCCTATATTCTCTTGAATCTTCAATAATTTGTTAGATTTTCTTCCTTACCTCACCCATTTTAACCCAAAAAAGATAACTTGTAAAACTATTTCATTTTGGAATTATTCCAATACTGAATGATAAAATAGTCCCACATTTTCTTATTTTGTTCCCCGTCCACAGAAAAACACACGCCAATTTTTTGACGTGTGCCATGAAGGATTACAGTATGTTTTTTTCTTTCATCCAAGTGAAAAATATGCGGTTTAACCGCTGATACAATTCTTGTTCTCCTTCTTCCTGAAACCCCGCCATGCTTTCTCCGCTCTCGATAATTGCCGAGCTGATCGCGCTTAAAATTTCCGAGCCTTCAGCAGATAATGAACCAGGCGCCATCATGACGAGGATGCGTGTCATGATGAGGGTATTTCCGTCCATGCCATCCACTTCATAGGAGGTGCTGAGATCAAACATTTTGAAAAAAGGCAGGACGATTTCATCATTTTTGAGATGATAAAGCGCCATGTTTGTTCCCGGGATGCCCAATCCCCCTTGTTTCTCCCGCTCAGCCAGGCAAACCGCGGCTTTTTTCGGATCACGGATCAAGCCATCCTTTTTCAGCTGCTGAAAAAGCTCTAACAGCAGCATGCTATGATCCGGGTTTGTTTTGAGTTGAGCTAGTGAAAAATGGCGCAAAACATCTTGAATAACCTCCATATACCGACCTATGCTTTCCGCCGCTTCCAGCATATCAGGTGCATCAGCTTGCTGCGTTTCTTCCTTGGGGCTTCTTTTTTTGTTAAGAATAAGGGGAATTTTCCGCTTGATATACTGCTTGACCTGGTTTGCGTCTTCCTCATTCAATAGCGGGCTGACCATGATGTAATCAATGTTTTCATAAGGAATTGGAACAGTGGACACAATCATATCATACGCTTGAACATCCTTCCCCTTTAGCTCGATCAGGGATGACATATCAAACGATTCAATTTCCGGCAGCTCTTTCTTCAGCCTTGAGGCAAGCATTTTCGAAGAGCCGATCCCGCTTGAGCAGACGACAAGCGCTTTCACTTTCGCTTCTTCTTTTTTGATTTCAAGAGCCGAGCCAAAGTGAAGAACGATAAAAGCGATTTCATCATCAGAAAAGGACATGCCCGGAAAATATTTTTCGACGCCTTCTTCGATCGCCATGTAAAGCAGAAAATAATCGCGCTTGATCTGTTCCTTCATCGGATTGTATATCTCAATATTTTCTTTTATGCGGCTGACGGCCGGCTCCAAATGGGCGATCAAGCCTTCATATAAAGAGTAGTTTTTCGTGAGATCCATTCGGATTTTATCTGAAATAAAGGCAATGAGCCGCTTTGTTTGCAGGGCTGTTTCCAGCTCAATTTCCTGCGCTTTGTATTCTGTTTTGTATTTTCGATTGGCGCTTCGAAGGTGGATTGTAATATAGCCGACTTCCGCCTCCGGTATCGTCACGCCGAAGGCTCGTTCAAGCTCGCCTGCGATTTCAAGAGCCGAGCTGTATTCTCTCGCATTCTTCATCTCCTCAAGCTCATTTTGCTCCATGGTGATGGTTTCCCCAAGCTTAATCCGTTCGATCGCATACGTCAGATGGACGACGAGCGCTATATAGGAGCTGTCGGACAATGAAAAAGCGATTTTTTCCTTCAGCTGAAATAAGATGCGCTCCATTTTTAGCAGCTCACCTTTGCTGACAACACCGAACATTTTCTCTGAAGAATCAGGTTTTCCTTTGATGTTTAATTCGACCGCTTCCAAAAACATTTGGATGTCGAGGCGGTTCACAATCAAGTTGCCGACAATTTTCCGTTTCGCATTTTCCGGCCCTATGAGCTGGATGCCAAAACCTCTTTTGCGGATCAGTGTCAATCCGAAGGGAGAAATCCATTTCTCCAGCTCGTCTAAGTCATAGCTGACCGTGGCATTTGTCACCTGGAGATCATGAGCTAGCGTGTACAGCTTGACGGGCTCCTGAGACTCTAATAGCGAACAGAGAATGAGCAGTTTCCGTTCGTCCGCGCTGTATTCATGCTGTTCATATGATAAATCGGTGAGCAGCTTTTGTTTATCTTCGGGACTTCCCACTGCTTTCAACCCTTTGCCGGGCTGTTTATCAAGCGTAAGCCCGACGGTTTCCATCAGCGGCTTAATTGATTTGAGCTCCCTGTGAATGGTTCTTGTGCTGACCTCCATCAGCTCAGCAAGCTCAGTTACGGTTATATATCTATTTTGTAATAACAAGTGCTTTAACAGCTTTTGTTCTCTGGCAGTCATATACATAAAAAAAGACCTCCTAGACAATCTTGATGTGCGGATGAAGTCGCAAGGAGATGCAGTAGAGGATATAGAGAGGTTTCCTTTTAATATAAAACGCTTTCACAAAAGAATCAATCAGTTATAAATGGTAATTTGGCACTAAGCGGTGTGACAACATTGAAAAAGCATCAGCTGGTAAGCTGATGCTTTTTATGGAATATCGTAACCCTGTACGGCTGTAAAAATACGAAACCATTGATCTTGGTCAAGCTTGTATGACATCGCGTTTATCGCGGCAGAAATCCGCTCGCGCTTTCCGCTTCCGACAATCGGCATGATGTTTGCCGGATGCGTATACAGCCATGCGTACATGACCTCGTCCAAAGAAGCGGCGCCGATTTCTGCTTGAACGGATTCAAGCGCCGTGCGGACACGCCGGTCTTTTTCCGTGTCACCAGTGAAAACTTTGCCGCCTGCCAGAGGCGACCAAGCCATCGGCGGTATCCGTTTTTCCTGACAGAGGTTCAAAGTGCCGTCGCGCACATTTTCTAATTCATATGCGGAAAGCTCAATCTGGTTGGTCACGAGCTTCTCAGGCAAATACGATTCCAGCATCCGATACTGGTGATCTTTAAAATTTGAAACACCAAAGTACCTGACCTTGCCAGAGCATTTCAAGGCTTGAAACGCCTCTGCTACCCCCTCCGGATCCATGAGCGGGTCCGGTCTGTGAATCAACAGCACATCGATATAATCCGTCCTAAGGTTCATAAGTGATTGCTCAACGGATGCCAAAATATGCGATTTGCTTGTGTTATAATGATGCGATCTGTGAGCTGGCCGTTCAGGCGATTCAAGAACGATGCCGCATTTTGTGACCAGCTCTATGTTTTCTCTTAATCCGGGCGAAAGGGCAAGGGCGTTTCCAAACAGCTTTTCGCACGTATAGCCCCCATAAATATCCGCATGATCAAAGGTCGTGATGCCGTGATCGATACACCATTCAATGAGACTCAGCAGTTCAGCATCTGAATAGTTCCATTCATTCAGCCGCCAAAGGCCGTGTATGACTCTTGAAAATTGAAGATCCTCCGCCAATTGAATACGTTGCATGCAAAATCCCTCTTTTCCTTGTATAAACCGGGTTTTGCCCCTTACTAGTTCATTCGGCCTCAGATCCCCTTTTTCCTTTCGCCCCTTTTAAAAAGACATTTTAATTCGATTGAAATTGCTTTTTCGCTTTCTCAACGACGTAGTGGCTGCCGCCGCGGTCCTGCACATTTTGGATCATCATGGCGACAAGCAGGTCTTTGTTTTTGTAATCGTAGCCGACAAACCAGCCATTTTCCGCGCCATCCTTATCATCTTTGGATGTTTTCAGCTCGGCTGTTCCTGTTTTTCCGGCCACTGTGATTCCTTTCACGACAGGCTGATAGGCTGATCCGCGCTCATCCTCGACAACGCCCTTCAGACCTTTTGTAATGTCTGCCGCTCCTTCCTTGGTGACCACTTGCTTGTGCCAAACATCAGCTGTTTGTGAGTCTTTTTTGATCAGCGTCGGTTTGACAAGGTCTCCATTGTCAACAAATGGCGTGTAAGCAGCTGCCAAGTGAAGCGGAGACATTTGCATTTGCCCTTGTCCGTAGCCTGTATCCGCAAGCAAAATGTCTGAATCAAGCTTGTCATTTGCAATAGACGATTTCTGGATCGGGAATTCATACGGAATGTCCTCTGAAAAACCGAATGTCTTCAAGCCTTTTGTGAAGGTGTCCGCTCCCATATCAAGCGCATTCTGGGCAAAATAAATATTGTCTGACGTAATAAGGGCATTTTCCAAATCGACTTGCTGAAGTCTCTCAGACACGCGTGTCACTGAATAGCCGCCCCAGCTCGAATCTTTTTGCCACTCCTTACCTTTGATTGTTTTCTTTTCATCGGCTTTAAGGGTGCCGTTTTTGATTCCAATAGCAGCTGCAATCGGTTTAATGGTGGAACCTGGTGCATATGTCTTATTGAATTTCGCTGAAAACGGGTTGTTTTTATCTTTGTTTAGCTTTTTCCATTCCTTATCGCTCCAGCCGAAAATAAACCCGTTCGGATCGTAGGAAGGCGCGCTGACAAGTGCAAGTGTTTCGCCTGTCTTCGGCTGCAGCGCGACTGCCGTCCCGCTGTCATCCTTGAGTTCATCATACAGCTTCGTTTGCGTTTTAATATCAATTGTGAGATGAAGATCCTCGCCGTCCTTTGCTTTCTTTTCAGCGATGACTTCCCCGGTTTGCGGCACGTAAATTTTCCAGCCAGTTGTGCCTCTTAGCTTGTCTTCATACACATTTTCAAGTCCGGCGATGCCGATGTTAGACGTATCGCTGTACGTTCCTGCTTTCTTTTTCTTTAGTTCTTCCGCTGTAATGGCGCGGACATACCCTGTCAAATGGGCTGTCTTTTCGCCATACGGATAGTAGCGAGAGCTGACATTCGTTCTTGTTACGCCTTGTAATGACGTCGCTTCAGAAACTAACTTCTCCTGGTCAGGCTTGACCTTTTTGAGCGGCACAAACGAATCGTCTTTTACCCAGCCTTGATCCAGCTTTTTCTTGATGTCGTCTTCAGTCAAATCAAGTTTTTTGGCGAGCTCTTTTATGACTTTCTCTTTTTTATCGCCAAGCTCTCCGGGAACAATCCCGATTTCCGGAACATCTGTATTGACGGCTAACCCTTTTCCATTTTTATCGTAAATTTGGCCTCGTTTCGGTTCAATGCTCATAATTTGCACGGTTTTGTCGTCAGCCAGCTGTTTGAAAATAAACGATGGGTCCCAATCTATATTCCATGACTCCTCGTCATCTGTTTTTTCTAATTTCAGCACAGCAGTATTCTTGAAGCTGACTTTGCCGGCATTTGTGTTCATGCTGACTTTATACGGGATATGTTTCATCGTCTTGTTGTCTTGATCGTCCTTATCTACTTCTCCCGCAGTGACTTTCAAATCTTTTACACCGGCCTGCTCATAGATGGCTTTATACCTGTTGACGAAATCTTTTTTGGAGATTTCTTTTTTGACATCTTTAGTCAGGCTTTGATACATGTCATCGAATTGCTGATCGTTCCACTGTTTCACGAATGCTTCCATGCGATCCTCTGGTGAATCTGTTTTGGAGCATCCGATCAACCCAATCAACCCGACGCATAGAAATACTAGTAGAATACACTTTTTTAACATGACTTTCCCCTGCCTTCCACTTGTTATTTTCTCTTAATTGAATTGGTGCGTGCAAGATTTTTTTGAAAATGAAGGAAAAGTTCACCGATTTTGCAGAAATCTCCTATCGTTTGCTGTAGACTATTTGAAAAGACAGAAAGAAGGGATAGCATGGTCAGAGAGGCAGCAATGCTTCACATTAAAGAAGGGCTTGAACAAGAGTTTGAGGCGGCGTTCCGGCAAGCGGCGCCGATCATTTCCAGCATGAAGGGCTATATCACTCACTCGTTATCAAAATGCATGGAGGAAACGCATAAATATCTGCTTCTTGTGGAGTGGGAAACACTTGAGGACCATACGGAAGGCTTTCGCGGTTCTTCAGAGTATCAAGAGTGGAAAGCCTTGCTTCATCGGTTCTATACCCCGTTCCCGACGGTCGAGCATTTTCAGGATGTGTAATAGATTTATATAATATGAAGTGTAAAACCGATAAGGGAGACAGACCATACAAAAACGGCGGTATAAATATTAAAAGCGCCTGAGCCGTCATTTTCTTTTTTGCGTTCTTCAAGCCCCTGCATAAACATGACTGCGCCAAGAAAAACAAGCATAACCGATTGGATAACAGAGGTGTGTTCCGTATATTTAAAAGCAATAAGCGCCAATAAAATAATGATAACCGCAAAGGACATTTTAACAATGCGAAACAAAAGGACCATCCTTCCTTATATACGAAATATTGAACGTTATGGCTATATTTGCCTACGCCCTCCATTATTCTAGCGCACTTTTTGGGGATGTAGAACAGAAGAAAGGGAATTTTAAGTTTCTTTTAATATTTCGATCACACATAAAAAACGCGCCTGTCATGAGGCGCGTTTTTTATGAAACTGACAATTCTCTATAGCCTAACTTGTGAACGGCTTCAGCCATCGCTTGATAGCCTTTGCTGTTCGGATGGACACCGTCAAGGGACAGGTATTCCTGCTCCTTGCCTTTGAAGATGCTGTAGGCATCCGCGATTTTGACATGGGGTGCTGATGCAAGTGTTGCTAAATGTGAATTGAAGGATGTGATCCATTTGCCGGCGATTTCAATGCCGGGAAACGGGTTGTATAAGTTGAACACTCGGATGGCGTACGGGGAAGGGTTTTCTCCTTTGATCTCGGCGATCTTGGCAATCATCTTTTCAAAATTCTCATGGCAATGGGCGGATACACGGCTGAAAATTGTTTCATCCTTAGAGGTTTGGTAGGCTAAGACCGAATCGATAAGATCGTTTCCGCAGCCTGTGATCGTTATCATATCAGCATCTCGTATGCATTTTTGCACATAGGAATATGACAGGAGTCCCAAAATCTCCTCTGTATTCAGGCCTGATCTGGCAAATAGGGCTATTGCCGTTTTTGTTTTCAAGTCAGCTGACATCATGTCTCCAAAACGATGGACGAAGCCGGGTGAAAACAGCCCGGAGCCTCTCCCTGTCGTCAAGGAATCGCCCAGAGCTGTATATCGAAGCACCATGTTCTTTCCTCCACTCCTGAACGTCGATACGTTAATGTACGCAGCAGAGTAAAGATTGGCTACTTATGTATATCCTATTTTTCTTGAAATCTGTAAAGCGGCGTCCTTCACCTTTTCTGTTAAATAGGGCATCCTGTCTTCTGTAAATCTCGCTTCAAAGCCTGCGATGCTAATGCCGGCTGCCACCTGGCGCTTATGGTTGAAAATCGGGGCGCCGATCGCCGCCGTATAGTTTTCGAGCTCTGAATAGCTGACAGTATAGCCATTTTGCACAGAGGCATCAATCTCCTGAAGCAGTTTTTCGGGATCGGTAATCGTTCCGGAGCCAATTGAAATGAGTTCGGTTTGTTTGATGTATGCTTCGATTTCTTCACGGGGAAGAAAGGACAGAATGCTTCTGGCGCACGCTCCCGCATACAGTGGGGAACGCCTGCCGATTGCCGTATACAGCCGCACAGTCTGTGTTCCTTCTATTTTCTCAACGTATATCGCTTCATTGCCGTCCCTCATGATCAACTGCACGGCCTCGTCCACTTCCCGGCACAGCTCTTCCATTACGGGTTTCGCTATTTTTCTGATATCCAGCCTGTCAGCGACAAGCTGTCCGAATTCCAAAAACACCAACCCCAGCGAATAAGCGCCGGACGCATCCCGACTGAGGAACCCCATTTCCTCCAAGGAGCTGACCATCCGGTGAACAGAGGTCTTCGGCATTCCTGTCAGTGCCACCAGTTCACTTAAGGTTAGGCTTGGTTTATGCAAAAACAAATTAAGCAGCGCCATAGATTTGACTACGGTTTTATTTTTATTCTGCATCCTTCATCCCCTTTGCTATGTCAGCCATTCCATCTTCATTCTCGTTTTCAGTTCTTTTATATGCTGTTCTCGTTCTACCGCAAGTGCTTCTGCCTCCTGAAGGGACACAGGCTCAAACTGGACGTGCTCGCCCGGCATGATTTGAGAAACAATCGGAAGATCAGCGGATATGATGTGCGCGATCCTCGGATAGCCGCCAGTCGTCTGCCGGTCTGCAAGCAGGATAATCGGGTTGCCGTCAGGCGGCACCTGAACTGTTCCAAACGAAACCGCTTCTGACACCATCTCAAGCGGGGCTTTCAGTTCGAGCGGCTCTCCTTTGAGCCTGTAGCCCATACGGTCGGATTGCGGCGTGACACGAAATGTTTCTTGATAAAAACGCGTTTTTGATTCTTCTGTGAAAAAGGCGAATTGCTTTCCTTCCAGCACCCGAATGACGGGATTCTTCTTCAGCGGCAGAAATCTGCCGCGGCTGACCGACCACTTCGGTGCTGCAAATCCCTGTTTTTCAAGCTGCGGACTTAAACGGGAAAGGATGGTTTGCGAAAGAGCTGACATCTCTCCAATAGACAGTTCATCTTCTTTTTGAAGCGCTCTGCCATGAAGTCCGCCGATGCCTGCTCTGACGTATGTGCTTTTACTTTCCATAACGGCAGGCACATTGATGCCGCCGGCTGCGGCTACATAAGCACGGCTGCCGAGCTTGCAGGGGCCAAAGCTGACCGTGCTGTTTTCCTTGACGAGCACAGGCTTCCATAAAGGCGCTTCCTCGTCATTAATACGCAGCGTGAAATCCGCCCCTGTCACCGCAATCAGCGTCGTTTTTGCAAAATGAAACGACGGACCCGGCCCCATCATTGTTATTTCGAGACCTGCTTCATTTTCGCCGTTTCCGATCAGCAAATTGGCAATGCGCAGCGAAACCGTGTCCATGGCGCCGCTGGCCAGAACGCCGTATTTTTGGTAACCCGTTCTGCCTATATCCTGAACCGTTGTGAGCAGTCCGGGCTTTAATACTTTCATGCTCAATTGGACTCCTCCTTATAGGCGTGATAGTCTTCTTCTGAGATGCGAACGAATTTCACAGTATCTCCCGCCCGCAGCAATGTCGGCGGATTTTCCTGCGGCCGGAAAAGCGACAGCGGCGTTTTTCCGATCAGCTGCCAGCCGCCCGGCGTTGAAATCGGATAAACACCTGTCTGCAATCCCGCAATACCGACCGAACCTGCGGGAATCGACGGTCTTGGCGATGATTTTCGCGGAGCTGCAATGCGTTTTGACATCCCGCCTAGAAAAGGAAAACCAGGCGCGAATCCGAGCATATACACCACATATTCACCGCTTGTATGAATGTCGATCACTTCCTCCGGTGACAGCTGATTGATCTTCGCCACCTCTTCTAAATCAGGGCCGAATTCACCGCCATAGCAGACGGGAATTTCTACAATACGGCGGTTGACCTCATAGTCTTCAGCTATTTCTACCAGCCGCTCTTCGACATCGCGCTTGACCTTCTCAAAAGGTGAGCTTATACCCCGAGGCAAATGCTTGTACACTTCATACATATCATAAAATACGGTTAGACTTGTAAAAGCCGGGATACATTCAATGAATCCCGGAAATGGCTGTTCTTCTATATAAGCGGCCGCGGCATGGACAATGCCGTTGACCTGTTCGTTGATTTCTTCTCCGAATCGGATCATCATTGCAGAATCACCGAGCTGTTCGATTTGATATCGTACAGTCATCTTTCTCACCTCTTTTAATTCTCGTTCATCAGGATGACGAGAGGTTACAGCACCGCAAGCGACTCGTCTCGAATATCTGTGATGAGCATATGCCCCGGCGCATGTGTGATGACCATTTCAGGTTTTACATTCATAGCCACGGCTTGCGGTGTCACTCCGCATGCCCAAAAAACAGGAACCTCGCCTTCACGAATGGAAACGGCATCTCCGAAATCCGGTTTGTCCAGATTGCGAATGCCGATTGCTCCCGGATTGCCGATATGGATCGGCCCTCCGTGCACAGCCGGAAAACGCGAGGTCACTTGCGCGGCACGTACAGCCAGCCGTTCAGGAACCGGTCTCATGCTGACAACCATCCGTCCGTGAAACGCCCCCGCCGGAACACAATCGATATTCGTTTGATACATCGGGACATTTGTCCCCTCATCAATATGCCGGACCGCTATCCCATTGTTGATCAGTGCCTGTTCAAAGGAGAAGCTGCATCCGATCAGAAAGCCGACAAAATCGTCCTCCCAGTATGGCGTAATATCAGATACTTCTTCCGTTAAGATACCGTGCCTGTAAATACGGTATTTCGGAAAGTCCGTTCTGATATCAGCATCCGGCGCAGCCAGAGACGGCACAGGCGAACCCGTTTCAGTCACATCGAGCACAGGGCAGGGCTTTTGATTTCGCTGGCAAAACAGCAGGAAATCAAAAGCAAGGTCTTTCTTCAAAACCACAAGATTCGCTTGGGCATATCCGCCGGACATGCCTGCGGTCGGCCCGTTTATTTTTCCCTCTCGTATCAGGGCACGTACATCTTTTGGCGCCATTTTGTTTAATTGCTCCACTTATATCAGCTCCACAATTGAGGAAGTTGTGTACATAACGTGTAGATTCCCATAACTGCCATTACAATCACTACAAGCGCGCCTGTGCTTGTCAGCCATAGCGGGTGCTTATAATCACCAACAATGTTTTTCTTGTAGGCGGCAACAAGCAGTGTTCCGAGTGCAATCGGCAAAATCAAGCCGTTCAGCGATCCGACAAGGACGAGGATCTTCGCAGGCTGTCCGATTGTGACAAAAGCTAACGTAGAAATCACAATAAATCCGATAATAATGCCGCGTGAATTCTTTTCAATTTTTGGAGAAAAGGTTTTGAAAAACGAAACAGATGTATAAGCTGCTCCAATCACAGATGTAATGGCCGCAGACCACATAATCAATCCGAAAATTTTATAACCGACATTTCCAGCAGCAAGCTTGAAGACTGAAGCCGCAGGGTTGCTTTCATCGATATGCAGGCCTTTTGAAACAACGCCAAGCACCGCAAGGAAAAGAGCGATCCGCATGACAGAGGTAATTAAAATGCCGACAACCGAGCTTTTTGTTACTTGGGGAATGGATTCCTTCCCTTTAATGCCCGCATCCAGCAAACGGTGTCCCCCGGCAAATGTGATATATCCGCCGACAGTTCCGCCCACCAGTGTAACAATAGCAAAAATACTGATGTGTTCAGGGGCAAACGTGTTCGCCACCGCATGTCCGACTGGCGGTGCAGACGTGATTGCGACATACAGCGTTAGGATGATCATGGCAAAGCCCGCGATTTGCGTAAAACGGTCCATCGCTTTTCCCGCTTCTTTAATGACAAAAATCAAAATGGCGATAACAGCGCTGATCAATGCGCCTGTTTCCGGTTTAATGCCGAACAGCACCTGAAGCCCCAGCCCGGCACCTCCGATATTCCCAATATTAAAGGCAAGCCCGCCAAGCACGACGAGAATGGCGATGAAATACCCCAGTCCCGGAAGCACCATATTCGCAATTTCCTGACCGCGTTTTCCAGAAACTGCGATGATGCGCCATACATTGGTTTGGGCAAAAATATCTAAAATAATAGAGATTAAGATGACAAAACCGAAGCTTGCCGCGAGTGTGTTTGTGAAAGTTGCAGTTTGGGTGAGGAAGCCCGGTCCGATTGCTGAGGTTGCCATTAAAAAGGCGGCGCCCATCAGCAATGACCAGCTGCCCGCTTTTTTTCCTGCTGTTTTTTTCTCCTGCTCCATCTATTGTTCCTCCTTTATGTGGACTTCTGTTCTGAAATAGCTGTCACTTCAATTCCTGCCGCCTTAAGCTCTTTTCTGATTTTTCGGGCAAATGTCAGCGCATGGGCTCCATCTCCATGAATGCAGACTGTATCTGCTTTTAATGACACATCATGTCCTTGCTGAGATTTGACCGCCCCTTCTTTCACCATTTTGATGACCTGGGTGACGGCGGCATCATCACTTTCAATGAGTGCGTCCGGCTGGGAGCGCGGTGTCAGCGTGCCGTCCGATTGGTATGTTCTGTCGGCGAACACTTCATTTGCGGTCTGAAGTCCGATCCGTTCTCCCGCTTTTACAAGCTCGCTCTCAGCAAGACCGAAAAGAATCAGGCCGGGATCAACCTTATAGACAGCTTTCGCGATCGCATCCGACAGTTTTTGATCGACTGCCGCCATATTGTATAAAGCGCCATGCGGCTTGACGTGCTGCATGTGAAGTCCCTCTGCTTTTAGAAAGCCAGAGAGCGCGCCAATTTGATAAATGACAAGATCATACGCTTCCTCAGGTGAAATCGCCATATTGCGGCGCCCAAAACCGAGTAAATCCGGCAAGCCCGGATGCGCGCCGATTTTCACGCCTCTTTCTGCTGCAAGTGCGACGGTTTTTCGCATCACACTAGGATCTCCAGCATGAAATCCGCATGCGATATTCGCTGATGTCACATACTCTAAAATATCTTGGTCAAGGCCTATCTTGTAGGCTCCGAAGCTTTCTCCTAAATCACAGTTTAAATCAATTTGAAACACAGAATCCCTCCTGCCAAAGCAAACGATATGCTTTATGTATTTATTGTCCCGAAATCCGGAACGACTATTCCGAATTTTTGAACTTTATTTCATTATAAGTCAAGCATATTAGTTTGTGAAATACTTTTGTCAGAAAACCTACCATGGTCCCAGAAGAAAACCTGCCAAACAAAAAGAGAGTCCATCTTAGGACTCTCTTTTTTATAGTACCCAATGGCGAATCGCCTTAGCGACACCATCCTCAATATTTGTATCCGTGATCCAATCAGCCGTTTCTTTCACGATGTCTTGCGCATTACCCATTGCGACGCCCAGACCCGCTTCTTTAATCATCGCGATGTCATTGAGGCTGTCGCCCATCGCCATCACATTCTCCATCGCAAAGCCGAGTTTTTCCGTAACCTTGGCAAGGGCTGCCGCTTTGTTGATGCCGAGCGCGTTAACTTCAATGTTTGTCGGACTTGAATTTGTGATTTCGAGCTCTTTGTTTTTTCTTAGCTCCTCCAGCACTTCGTTTCGGATGTCGTCATCCTCGATGTCAAAGCCGAATTTGAGCCATTCATGATCCGTAATGTTTTCCGGAAACTCGCCTCTCCATACTTTGTTCACGGTAGAAGCCCAGAAATTGGTGTTGTGTTTATTCCGCAAATCCCACATCATTTGAATATGGTCTGTATGGAGCAGCTTCCGTTCCACCAAATTAAAATTCGAGTCCCAGATTTCGCTGCCGTTTGCCGTGATTAGAAAGGATGACAGCTTCAGCGACTCCGCCAGCTCCCGGCACGTCATCAGCGTCCGGCCCGTGCTGATTACCACATACACACCTTTATCCTCCGCTTCACGAATGGCTTTGCGGTTTTCATCCGAGATCAGCTGCTCGTCGTTCAGCAATGTTCCATCCATATCAATTGCGATCAGCTTGATATCTACATCTTCTCTTTGAACAGACATATATGTACCTCTCTTTATCTTTTTGTTGTGCTTCTCTCTATTCTAATACATTATACCCAGCGGGACAAAAAAGCGATTTCCCATGTTTGAGGTGAACTGATAAGAGGAAAACAAACGGTGAGGTGATCAAACATGAAAGAAAGAAAACAGCAAAACAAACCAAATGAAAATCCCGAGCACAACGACTTAACCGATCCAATTCCTAATGAAGAGCTGAAGGAAAATATGAATGATGAAAAACACAAACGCCAGCAAAGAGATGACTCTCAAAGCGAACGGGATTACGACACAAAATAGAACCCCTCACAAAATGTTGTGAAGGGTTTTTTTCATTTTTCAATATAGATGCCGATTTCAGCTTCAGCAACAGGCTGCTCTCCTACTGACGCCTTGGCATGTCCGAACACAAATCCCCGCCGATTTCGCGTGACTTCAAACGTAAGATCAAGCCGGTCACCAGGCACAGCCGCTCCCAGCTTTTCCGCTTTCTTCACCGAAGACAATAACCCCAAGCTGTTCTCATCTGTAATCCCTGTAAAAGCAGCGGTTTGCGCTAGCGCTTCAATCACAAGTGAAAACGGCATTTCTGTTTGCGTCCCAGTAATAAACCAGTCGTTCTCACTAACCAGCTTATAAGCTGCAGCATGTTTTCCGGGCTCACTTTCTGTCACGCCATCAATAAATAAAAAAGGATAGCGGTGAGGCAAAGATAATGGGTTCATTGTATATCTCCTTTTTTTGACCATTATATATCAGCCTAAAGCGTAACGATAGGATATAATGGAAAAAACACAAAAGGAGGCCGTTATGTCCCCAAAACCGCTTGTCATTCTTGTCCACGAAATATACGGTGTAAACAGCCATATGAAAAAGATGGCCCGGCTGATCAATATGGCTGGATATGATGTGCTGACGCCCAACTTGCTCGGCCAGGATGAAATCTACACACTGCTAGAGGAAAAAACAGCATACGAACAATTTACACAACATGAACGGCTGAAAACGGGAGAAACCATCATCCAGAATGTGATCAGGCAAAACGCCGGACGGCACATCTTTGTGATTGGATTCAGCGTAGGGGCTACCATCGCATGGAAATGCAGCAGTATGCCCGAGGTAAGCGGAGCTGTTTGTTATTACGGTTCCCGGATACGTGATTCTCTTCATCACGTGCCAGCCTGCCCGGTCATATTGTTTTTCCCTTCTTATGAGCCATCGTTTGACGTAGCACTTCTGATCAAAAAACTTCGGGAGAAACAGCATGCCCATCTGAAGATTTATCAATTTGATGCGCTTCACGGCTTCGCCAATCCTGATTCTGTTTATTTCGACAGGGCCCTTTTCTTCAAAACGCTTTCCATCATAAAAAACGGGGCGGAAAAACGTCTCCGCCCTGCTTCATCATCATTTTTTTAAACGTGCACGGCGCTTTTTTATCAGTGCCGTCATTCTTTTTGCCTTGCTTTTATTTTGCCTGTCTCATCTCACCGAATGGATAAAAGACGAGAGATTCAGTACCGATGATATCTTCCTCAGAAGGCATGCCCATTCCATTTCTGCTATCAAGTGAATTGAGACGGTTATCTCCCATTACAAAATATTTACCGGAAGGAACCTCAACTTCGAAGTCGCCCGTTAAGGTTCCACCCGACTCTTCGACCTCTTGTTTCTGTTCCTTTAAGTACGGTTCTTCCACCTTTTTATCATTTATGTATAGCTGATCATTCTTCATTTTGATGCTGTCACCAGGCAAACCGATTAAACGTTTGACAAAAGAGCGGCCGCTCATTTTGTCATGAATGACTATGATGTCGCCTCTATGAAACCCGCCAGTCCATTTGACTGCTTTGTCAACCAGAATTCTTTCTGAATCTTTAAGCGTTGGGGCCATCGATGAACCTTCAACGAGAAAGGGCTTGTAAAACACCAATCTGATCGTAAAAATGAGAGCTGCAATCATAACGATACTGAGTACAACGATCCATTTCATTTTTATTTTTTTCTTTAACGTGATTGTTTTTGCATTCAACTTCCTTCACCCAGTGCTTTCCTAAGAATTCCAAATTATTATACAGCATTTGGATCAGCTTGGTTAGACTTTTGTGGAAATTTTCGTAAGCAAATGGACAGGCCGGGGCAGCCAACTTCCCCGGCCTGTTTCATGAGAGCTTTCTTAAACGCGCACAGATTTCATTAGTGACCTCAGCCGTTGTGCTTTGCCCCCCAATGTCGCGTGTTTTGATGCCGTCGGCAGTTACTTGCTCCATTACATCCAGAATTTTCGCCCCCAGTTCTTCCTCCTCGAAGTGGTCAAGCATCAGCTTCGCTGTCCAAATCTGGCCGATTGGATTGGCAAGGCCCTGTCCGGCAATGTCAGGAGCCGAGCCGTGAACCGGTTCAAACATGGATGGATATTTGCCGGATGGATTGATGTTCGCAGAAGGCGCAATGCCGATGCTTCCCATCAGGCTCGAGCTGATGTCGGTTAAAATATCACCGAACAAGTTACTCGCCACAATAACATCAAACGTTTCCGGACGCGTCACAAAAAAAGCGGCCAGCGCATCAATATGCTGGGATGACGTTTCGATACCCCTATACTCAGCGGCCGTCTGCTGAAAGACTTCATCCCAAAACGGCATCGCGTGATAAATGCCGTTAGACTTTGTCGCACTTGTCACATGGCCGCGCCGTTTTTTCGCCAATTCGAAGGCAAAGCGCATGACACGTTCTGTCGCTTTTCTTGTAAACACGGCATTCTGGATGGCGATTTCATCATCGCCTTTATGAATGCGCCCGCCGACTTCACTGTATTCACCCTCACTGTTCTCGCGAATCACCACGAGGTCAAAATCATTTGGATGCAAAAGCGGCGACGTAATGCCCGCCATTTGTTTGGCTGGCCTCATATTAACGGAAAGCTCAAGCTCCCTCCGTATTTTCAGCAGCAGCCCCCATAACGAAATATGATCGGGAACCAGCTTCGGATTTCCGACGGCTCCCAAGAAAACGGCTTCAAATTGAGTAAGCGTATGTATTCCATCTTCGGGCATCATTTTGCCGTGCTCCAAGTAATAATCACAGCTCCATGGAAAAGCCGTGAATGAGAATGACAAACCCCCGTGCACCTCAGCCGCTGTATGAAGCACTTTTTCAGCAGCCGCTACAACCTCTTTTCCTACTCCGTCTCCCGGTATTGCCGCAATCTCGAATTGTTTCATCGTCATTCTCCTCCCCCTGTTATCGTAAGCGTTTTCTATTATACTAGATAGCGAGATTGTAAAAAAAGCCCGTGACATTGTGTCACGGGTGGTGGTTGGTTATTGATTGAGTTTCTTTAAAACAATGGCGTGCAGCGGTTCATGGGACTGAATGCCGCACACCTCTTGAAGTACGCCGCTGTATCCTTTTTCTTCGATCAGCGCCTGCAGTTCAACCGCTTCAGGGTCACCGGTAAAATCGAAGCGCAGGGCTGCGGCAATTCCTTCCGCCAGTGCGTTCGGCTCTTTTATTTTCTTTGCCGGGCCTACGAGTCTATCATTCTCTCCCAATTTTCTGAGAGGCGATCTCGCTACGCGGGTCACATCGTCCGAAATGAAAGGATTTTCAAAGCGCCCGATGATTTTTTTGATATATTGTTCGTGTTCAGTTTGCTTAAAGCCATACGATTTAACGAGATAGTCACCAGTTTCAAGCAGCGCCGAATGAACGACACGGCGGATTTCCGGATGATCGATTGCTTCTTTGACTGTTTTCAATCCGCGCTGATAGCCGACATACGCTGTCACCGCATGTCCGGTATTAACCGTAAACAGCTTCCGTTCAATGTACGGCGTTAAATCATCAACAAACAGCGCGCCGTTTATGACTGGTGTATTCCCTTTAAAGCCTGATTCATCAATGACCCATTCGAAAAATGGTTCAACCGATACTTTCAGCGGGTCTTCATGATGCTGAATCGGCACGATCCGGTCAACGGCAGAATTCGGGAAACCTACCGTTTCACTGACGGATTCCTGCTCTGCTTCCGTTAAATGGCTGTATATCTCTTTCTTTAAGAAGCTGCTTCCGCCAATCATATTTTCGCACGCAATGATATTCAGTGTGTTGGCAGCGTTTCTCTGTCTTAAACCTTCTGCGATAGATGGAGCAATCAGCTTCAGCACATTCGGGCCGACAGCTGTTGTGATGAGTGAAGCCTCATTAATCAGCCGGTACAGCTCCTCCGGCTGGCTGCCGCTGTTAATCGCGCTGACCGGGCCAATGACCTCTGATGAACGTCCTTCTTCTGCCAGTTCGACTGTGTATTCTTTTTTTTCATTGAGGAGGCTGACCATCGTGTCGTTTACATCCGCAAACACCACATCATAGCCAGAGTGGTGAAGCAGCGCGCCGATAAACCCTCTCCCGATATTCCCCGCACCGAAATGTAAGGCGATCATGTCAGTTCACCTCGTTGAAAATGGCGATCAAATCTTCTTCACTTTTAGCGGAGATCAGGCGTTCAATGTTTTCTTCTTCTGAGCAGATAATGGCGATGTTAGACAAAATATCTAAATGCTCATTATTTTTACCCGCAATGCCGAATACCACTTTTGCCGTGTTGCCTTCTCCGTACTCAACACCGTCTGGAATTTGTATGATTGAGATTCCAGAGTGAAGCACCTCGCTTTTCGCTTCTTCTGTGCCGTGTGGAATGGCAATGAAATTCCCCATAAACGTAGAAGACGTTTCTTCACGTTCAAACATTTTGTTAATGTAATCCTCTGTCACATAGCCGTTGTCAATCAGCGTCTGGCCTGCCAATTTGATGGCCTCTTCTTTTGATGATACCGTTTGATTGAGTTTAATATTTTCCTTTGCGAGTACTTGCATGAGTATCACTCTCTTTCTATAAGATTACTTTTTCAGCTTTTCAATCAGCTCATCGTATTTCGGGCTGTTTAAGAAGTTATCCACTGATATGTGTGTCGCGTTCGGCAGCTTTGCTTTCGCGCGGTCTGTTAAATCTTTGTGGGTGATGACAATATCCGCATCGCTTGGCAGATTGTTAATGGCCGTGTTGGTCACACTGATGTCAAGCTCTGCTTTTTTCACTTTGTTTCTTAAGATGGATGCCCCCATGGCACTTGATCCCATTCCCGCATCACACGCAAAGATAATTTTGTTTACGCTTTCAGGAGACAGCTCAGACGCTTCCTCCGCTTTGGTTTGTTCCGCCTCTAAAGCAGCGGCTGCTTGGCTTTTCTTCCCCTTCATGGACTGCATTTTTTCTGTTGCGGCAGCCAGGTCTTCTTCACTTGCTTTTGAGGATTTCAGGATCACTGCTGATACGATGAACGATACAGCTGCAGCGACCAATACACCCGCCAATACGCCGAAATAGCCTCCTCTTGGCGTCATCGCCATCAATGCAATAATGCTTCCCGGTGACGCCGCTGCAACAAGTCCGGCATTAAAGATCGTGAACGTTAAAAGTCCGCTTGCTCCGCCGGCAATGGCTGCGAGAATCAGGGCCGGTTTCATCAAAATGTACGGGAAATAAATCTCGTGAATCCCGCCGAAGAAATGGATGATCGCCGCACCGGGAGCCGTTGATTTTGAAGATCCCTTGCCGAAGAACATGTACGCCAGCAAAATGCCGAGCCCCGGTCCAGGGTTTGCTTCCACTAAAAACAAAATGGACTTTCCTGTCTGAGATGCTTGCTCGATTCCAATCGGGCTTAAGATTCCATGGTTAATGGCGTTGTTGAGGAACAACACTTTCGCCGGTTCTACAAAAACACTGGCTACCGGCAGTAAATTCGCGTGTACAATGACTTCCACACCAGCCGCCAGCAATTTGTTTAGTGTCAGGACAACCGGGCCGATGGCGTAAAACGCGAGAATCGTTAAAGCCGCGCCGACAATCCCTGCTGTAAAGTTGTTGATCAGCATTTCAAAGCCTTGTCTGACTTTATCCTTGAACAATTTATCAGTTTGTTTAATGAGGTATCCGCCAAGCGGCCCCATAATCATTGCGCCTAGAAACATTGGAATATCTGACCCGACAATCACCCCGATTGCCGCTGTCGCCCCGACGACTCCGCCGCGGTGGTCGTAAATCATTTTTCCGCCTGTATACGCTATCAAAAGCGGCAGTAAATACGTGATCATCGGGCTGACAAGCGTATTCAGCTGTTCATTTGGAAACCATCCTGCCGGAATAAACAACGCGGTAATGATGCCCCACGCGATAAACGCGCCGATGTTCGGCATGATCATTCCGCTCAAATAACTCCCAAAGCGCTGCACTTTCACTTTCATGCCGCCTTGCTGCTGTTCTTGCTGCTGCATATATAAACCCTCCCTGTTTTGTTTGTCGCTATAAGATACAAAGATATGTTTAGAGAATGATGCCTTCCCTTTGACTCTATGTTAAAACGCTTACAGCCCCTATACAATTGAAAGTAAAGAGGACTTTGGCACATGACTGTGACAATTTTTTAAAAATAAAAAGGCTCCTGATATCAGGAGCCTTTTCTCTTTCCTCTATAAATAATGTTGCCGTTTTGAATCACGTACTTTGCAATCATCCGCTCACTCACAATAAAAACGGGATACGCGCATACAAGCGCAAATACAGCCATCGGCACGTGCTGTACAGCTGGCAGCACTGATCCTGCCGCATTGCGGAGGAGCATCAAAAGATAAATAAGCAGCACGATAGCCGCTAATGATACCAGCATAATCGGAGCTGAAACTTTATATTCATAAAGCCGTTCCCGGCAGTGGCCGCAGCGAAATTGACAAGGCACATTTGATGATCTGACCATATCGCCTGTCAAAGGTTTGCCGCAGTTCGGGCATGGTGTTTCTTTCATAGGGTATTCCTCACTTTCTATTCCATCTGTCTATTATACCAGAGTCCCTTCTGTTACGTTTTGTTGCTGTTCAACACATTTTCACATTTTTTATCATCCACTTACTTGTCTCCGTCTCTAAAATCCTCTACGCTTAAATAGATCTTAATGAAGAGGGTGTATGAATGCTTCCGATTAATAGACAGCAACACATACTAAAGTGGCTGAAAGAAGAAGGCTCGCTTAGAATTTCTGACATCAGCGCAAGGTTCGGCGTTTCGGAAATGACGGTATATAGAGATGTCAATCAGCTGGTTCAGTCAAATCAAGTCATCAAAACAGCCGGCGGTATCACGCTTCCCGTCCGAACACCTCAAACAGATCATATGTGCAGCTATTGCTTGAAGCCCGTCAATCAAGCTTATTCGGTTCAGCTGATTACGGTAAACCAAGACATTGAACAGCTATGCTGCGCACATTGTGCATTTTTGCGTTACGCCGATAAAACGGAAGAGGTTTCACACTTGATTTGCAGAGATTTTCTGTTACACACAACCGTCAGTGCCGGTTCGGCTTATTTTGTCGTAAATGCTGAATTAAACCTGCACTGCTGCCAGCCGCAGGCCATTCCGTTTGCGACGCTCGATCATGCCGAACGATTTCAAAAAGGATTCGGCGGCGCCGTCCGCACTTTCGACCAAGCGCTGGAAGACATGCTCAAAGACAGAAAGAAACGCTGCACCTGCACCAAGAAATAACACAACACATACAGCGGAAGGTGGTGTCTGAGTGATGAAGCGAAACAGATGGTGGATCATCCTGCTGCTTTTTCTTGTTTTCCTGCCGAAAACAAGCTTTGCTCACGCCTATATTGTCAAATCCTCACCTGGGGAAAACAGCGAATTAAAAACCGCGCCTGCACAGGTGGAGATTGAATTTAATGAACCTGTTGAAGAAGGGTTTCATTACATTAAAGTCTATAATTCAAACGGCGACCGGGTGGATATGGACAAGACGGAAATCAAAAAAGACAACAATCACATCATGACAGCGAAGCTAAAAAAGAATCTGCCTCATGATGTGTACAGAGCGGAATGGAATGCCGTATCCGCGGACGGGCATCCGGTTTCCGGCGTCATTCCGTTCAGTATCGGGAAAGCGGATGGCGGATTCAGCAGCCAAAAAGCATCCGTTTCAGCGCTGAATCCGGGAACAGCCGCAGATCGCGCGATTCTGTATACAGCCTTATCTCTGTTTATCGGAACGGTTTTCTTCCATCTTTTCTGGTATAAAGGGAAACCAGAACAGCTCGTGAAACGGACGAGACGTATCCTGATCGTCTCGATCGCAGCACTGGGTCTGGCGCTTTTGCTTCAGCTTCCGATTCAAACAAAAGCGAATGCAGGCGGTGGCTGGGGCAGCGCATTCCAGCCGGGCTACATCAGAGAAACACTGTTTGAGACAGCAGGCGGCTCTATTTGGATTATACAGGCCGGACTGTTCGTGCTGCTCGCACTGTCTGTAATCCCTGCTATACGGAAAAACCGCTTTTCATCTTTTGGCTATTGGACTGCGCCGCTTATTTTCTTTTTCGGTCTCCTGCTTGCCAAGGCGTTTACAGGGCATGCGGCTGTCGTTGAAGAAAAAACAGTGGGCATTTTGATGGATTTCCTTCATTTATCTTCCGCTTCCATCTGGGTCGGCGGAATTGCGGCACTCGTTTTGCTGCTCTCAAAAGAATGGAGGCAGCCTGACAAAACGCTCGCATGGGAAACGGTAAGCCGGTTCTCCCCATGGGCACTCACTGCAGTCGGCGTCATTTTGTTTTCAGGCTTGCTCAATGGATTTTTCATCATTCGTTCAATGGATTCACTGTTCCATACAGCGTATGGCCAAGCACTTTTAGTGAAAAGCGGGCTGTTTGTTTTCATGCTGGGTTTAGGCGCGATTCATTTTCTTCTCACCAGAAAGCAGCGCCGCACAGGAATCAGCCGAACGTTGAAAGCGGAGTGGGCAATCGGCATTGCTGTATTGATCACAGCTGCCGTGTTCACAAGCCTGCCAAGCCCGCCTGAGCCGCAGCCGGAACCGTTCTACCAAACCAAAGCGATTGAGAACGGACAAAGCGTTTCACTCAGCATCAGCCCAAACCAGCCAGGGAAAAATGTTTTTGAGCTGCGAGTCACCGACCATAACGGAGATCCGGTGAAAAACATCCAGCAAATCACGTTAACCATTTATAAAACAGGGCTGTCAGGCAGCGAAAACAAAAGCACGTTTCAATTAAAAGAGAAAACAAAAGGCGTCTTCCAGGATGAAAACCTGTCCATTAATGAGAAGGGAAACTGGAAGATCAAAGTCCACGGACTGACCGGTGACTTTAACGAAATCAATATCATGTTTACAAAGACCAATTAAAGGAGTGTTTACGTTGTTGAAAAAAATCGCATTGACACTATGTCCGGCTATTGTCGGCTCTCTCTTATTCTTTACGGCTCCTGCCAGCGCGCACGTTTCTGTAAAACCGGCTGAATCCGCTGCCGGCTCTTGGGAAACATATACAATGAAGGTTCCTTCCGAGAAAAATCTGCCGACAACGAAGGTTGTCCTCAAAATGCCGAAGGATGTTGAATTCCAGCAGTACGAGCCAATTCCAGGCTGGAAGGTTTCCACCCAAAAACATGATGACAAATCAGTGTCCGTGACGTGGGAAGCGACTGGCGGCGGCATTCAGGAAGGTCAGTTCCAGCAGTTTACCTTTGTTGCCAAAAACCCTGACAAAGCGGAGGAAGCCGCTTGGGACGCATATCAATATTATAAGGACGGCAGCATTGTTGAATGGACAGGTGACGAGAATGCCGATACACCTCACTCCATTACAAAGATCACTTCTGCAAAACAAGTGACAGATGAGCACGGCGCCACGAAAACAGAAGATGATTCTGAAAACGCAGGTTCTTCAGCTCTAGACATTACAGCGATTGTGCTGTCCGCGGCTGCCATTATTTTATCTGTAGCAGCGCTTGTTAAGAAAAAACGCGCCTAATAAAAAAAGCGATCCAGATGTCATGTCTGGGTCGCTTTTTATGTTTAACCGCGGCCTGCCTGGAAGGAAGGATATTTTGTCATTCCGCCGTCTGCAAACAGCGTAATGCCTGTGACATAGCTGGCTTCCTTCGAAGCAAGCCACACTGCTACTGCTGCGACTTCCTCCGGTTCGCCGATATATCCCATCGGAATCATGCTTTCTACATCCGCTTTCTGTTTAGGGTCAGCGAATTTTTCAGCATTGATTGGCGTGTTGATCGCACCTGGCCCGATATTGTTGACGCGAATGCCTTTCGGCGCGTACTCCAAAGCCAGCGTTTCAGACATCAGCTTAATTCCGCCTTTACTAGCTGCATAGTGGACAAATAACGGCCACGGAATCATCTCATGCACACTGGACATGTTGATGACATTTCCCTTGATATCGTTTTCCACGAAGTACTTAATCGCTTCACGGCTTCCTAAAAAGGCACCCGTTAAGTTCGTGCCGATGACTTTTTCCCAATCCTTAAGCGGCATTTCGTGAGACGGCACAGGATTTTCAAGACCGGCATTATTAATCATAATATCGAGTGTGCCGAACTCTTTAATTGCCGTTTGCACGATATTTTTTACATCTTCCTCTTTCGTGACATCTCCTTGGACGACAACAGCTTCACCGCCCGCCTTGATGACCTCTTCTTTTACCTCGTTTGGATCCTGTTTATTACTATAATAGTTGATAACCACTTTTGCCTGCTCCTTGCCGAAGCGGATGGCCATTGCCTTTCCTAGCCCTGATGCAGCTCCTGTAATGGCAACGACTTTTCCTTTTAAATCCGGATACATATACATCTTCCTCCATTTGTTATGAATTTGATTTCGCGATTCCCAAGAAGACGGCGGCCGCAATAATCAGGATAATCCCGATTGCAATTGCTATTAGCTGACGTTTCGTTTTCTTTTCACGCAGGATGAAAATACCCCCGAGCGTAGAAATGACAATTCCCATTTGTGAAAGGGAGAAGCTCGTTGCAACGCCAACTCGCGGCTGAGAAATAAACAAAAACATATTTCCGCCTGCCCAGATTAAGCCTGGGAGAATATTTCTGATTGCATACTTGTTAAAGGGTTTGTGTCTATAGGTTAAAACTAACCCCCCGACCACCATGCCAATTGCCTGCGGCAGCAGCGCGGACCAGCCGGACACATTGAACAATCTAGCCACGACTACATAAACCAAATAACCAAGAGTCGAGACGAGGAGAATCAAAATGCCCTTTTTCAAATTGCTTGGCTCGCCTTCTTTTTTATCATTCTTATCTTCCAAGGACGTGAGAATGATTCCCACAATGATAAAGATCAAAGCGAGAACGCCAAGCGTAATCGCAATCGGTGTTGACCATTCGCGGAACACGATCACACCGAACAGCGAGGTGGAAACGAGCTGCATTCCTGTGGAAATCGGCATTGTTTTAGATACGCCCATCAATTGAATGCTTTTCAGCTGGTTGGCCTGTCCAAGTGACCAAAATAAGCCGGATACGATTCCAACAATAAAGATGCGAAGTGACAGAACGGGCTGAACAAAAAAGTAAATAACGATAGAAACAATGAGCGCCCCGATCGTCGTTCCCAGTGTCTGACTGTACGGCCCGCCGCCTAATTTCACATTGAAGAGAACAATGCTCCCCCAAAACAAAGCTGGGAGAAGAGCCAATAATAAATCCATTGTTGGGGAACCTTCTTTCAAAATGTATTTGCTGTTATTTTGGCTGGAATTGTTGTGATTATTCGCCGGAACACAAAAAGAGCTGCCGGAAAATCCGGCAGCTCTCAGGAGCTTGCATTCTTTTACAAACCGATGGACAAATATTTTGTTTCAAGGTACGGCTCGATGCCTTCTGAACCGCCTTCACGGCCGATGCCGCTTTCTTTCATTCCGCCGAATGGCGCTTGAACCGCTGATGGTCCGCCGTCATTCCAGCCGATAATGCCATACTCTAGATTCTCGGAAATATAGATGCCGCGGCGGTAGTTTTCTGTGAAGAAGTAAGCAGCTAAGCCGTACGGTGTATCGTTGGCAAGCTGAATCGCTTCATCAATATCAGAAAACGTGACGATCGGGGCGACTGGGCCGAATGTTTCCTCATGCATGATATTCATGGACGTATCAACATCGGTAAGCACTGTCGGATTCACAAAGTAGCAACCTTTGTCATCGTTTCGGTCATATGTGCCCCCAGCAATCACTTTCGCGCCTTTTTCAACCGCATCATCAATTTGGCTGACGATTTTTTCAAAGCCTCTTTTGTTGATGATCGGGCCGACATTGACGCCTTCCTCAAGTCCATTTCCGACTTTCAGCTTAGACACTTGCTCGCTCAGTTTCGCAGCAAATTCATCTTTGATGGATTCATGAACGATCAGGCGGTTGGCACATACGCATGTTTGCCCGGCGTTCCGGTATTTGGACGCCATCGCCTGTTCAACGGCAAGGTCAATGTCCGCATCTTCATCTACGATCAGCGGGGCGTGTCCGCCGAGTTCCATTGAAACGTGTTTCACAGTGTCCGCGCTGTTTTTCATGAGGATTTTCCCTACTGGTGTTGATCCTGTGAACGTGATTTTGCGGATTTTCGGACTGCTTGTGAACACATTTCCGATTTCTTCTCCATCGCCGATCACAACCTGAAGAACATCCTTCGGAATGCCCGCTTCATATGCGAGGCGCGCCAGTTCATAGGCAGACAGCGGTGTGTCCGGCGCCGGCTTGATGATAAATGTACAGCCCGCAGCAAGAGCAGGCGCCGCTTTGCGTGTAATCATCGCATTCGGAAAATTCCAAGGCGTGATAGCAGCAACGGGACCGACGGGCTGGCGTGTGACCACAATTCGTTTACCCGTTGTCGGAGCGGGGACCGTTCTTCCGTACACACGCTTCGCTTCCTCTGCGAACCATTCGATATAGCCTGCGCCGTATAGTACCTCTCCGACTGCTTCCTGATAGGGTTTTCCGTTTTCCTTTGTAATTAAATCTGCAAGTTCTTCTTTATGTTCAACAATAAGCTCATACCATTTTTTCAAAAGAGACGCTCTTTCGTTCGCTGATGTTTTAGACCACGTTTTAAACGCTTGATGTGAACGTTCAATGGCTTCTTCTACTTCTTTGGCTGATTGCTGAGGGATCGTTTTGATCTCCTCGCCCGTAGCCGGGTTGTAGACCGTTAATTGATTAGGCATATTGAACATTCCTTTCTTTTCATGATTACTTAAAATGATAGCAGACCCAGCCGTTTTCTTTCCAATGATTAAGCTCGCAGGCCCGCCTCCAGGATGCTTAGCCCTTCATTTAAAAGGCTGTCTGAGATGACAAGCGGTGTCAAAAAGCGGATGATATTACCGTTAATTCCCGCTGTCAGCAAAAGTAATCCATTTTGATTCGCATAGGCAGCAATCGCTGCTGTTTTTGCTTTATCAGGCTCACGCGTGTCAGGATCCTTGACGATTTCGATTGCCGCCATCGCCCCGAGTCTGCGGATGTCACCGATAAACGGGAATTCTTGTTTCCACTCATACGCCTTGCCTTCAATGGTTTTGCCAATTTCTTCAGATCGCTCATTCAGCCCTTCTTCTTCAATAATATCCAAGACAGCCAAAGCCGCCGCGCAGCCGAGCGGGCTGCCGGCATACGTGCCCCCTAGCTCGCCTGGCGCTGCCGCATCTAGCATTTCCGCACGGCCAATCACACCGCTTAATGGCAGGCCTGCCGCAAGCGATTTAGACACCGTGATCAGGTCAGGCACTACATCAAAATGCTCAATCGCAAAATAAGTGCCAGTTCTGGAAAAGCCCGTTTGAATTTCATCAGCAACAAAAACAATGCCGTGTTCTTTACAGAATGAAGCAACATGCTGCACAAAGCGTTTTGAAGGAATAATAAATCCGCCTTCTCCCTGCACCGGCTCCATCACGACACACGCTACCGTTTCAGGCGCAACGGAAGCGATAAAGAAATCATTGAACGCTTGGATTATCATGTCGTCATAGCTTTCATCATTCATGCCGGCCGGCTTCTGATAATAGTAAGGGAATGGCGCTTGATAAACCTCTGACGCAAAAGGCCCGAAACCGAATTTATAAGGTTTTACCTTGCTTGTCATGCTCATCGTCATATTCGTACGCCCGTGAAACCCGCGGGTAAACGAGACAACCGCTTGACGTTTTGTATACTTTCTGGCGATTTTCACAGCGTTTTCGACCGCTTCCGCCCCTGAGTTAAGAAAAATCGCTTTTTTCTCGTGGCCGCCCGGTGCAATGCCGCACAGTTTTTCGGCTAATTCGATATAAGACGGATACATCATGACATTGAAGCCTGGATGAATCAGCTCCTCCGCCTGCCTCTTCACAGCCTCAACCACCTTCGGATGAGAATGACCGACGTTTAACGTTCCGATGGCGCCTGCAAAATCAATAAATCTCCGGCCGTCCAGATCATACAGCTCAGCTCCTTCTCCTTTGACCGCCAGACTGCGGTTTCCGTTGCTCACACCTTTTGACACAAATTGATCCCGTTTTTGCTGCCATTGTGCAGTTGTGATGCTTGCTGTTGTTTGACTCATGTGAATATCCCCCTGTCGGTATTTTCTTATCATTCTGACTTCTCTTTGGTATGATGAAAAGTACCAATTATAACTTTTGGATGGTATCAGAAGGAGAATCTGCAAATGGATATCACGATTACACTCGATCGTTCAGAACAAGCTGATTATATCTATCAGCAAATTTATCAAAAGCTGAAAAAAGAAATCCTCAGCCACAATTTGCTGCCACACTCGAAGGTTCCCTCCAAGCGGGAGCTGGCTGTAAATCTGAAGGTCAGCGTAAATTCAGTGAATTCAGCCTATCAGCAGCTGCTGGCTGAGGGGTATTTGTACGCCATTGAGCGAAAGGGTTTTTTCGTGGAGGAGTTAGACATGTTTTCCGCCGAGGAGCATACTCCATATGCACTGCCCGATGACCTGAAAGAGATTCACATTGATCAGAGCGATTGGATTTCGTTTTCACACATGAGCTCCGATACAGACCATTTTCCGATCAAAAGCTGGTTTCGCTGCGAGCAAAAAGCGGCCTCCCGCTCATACCGCACGCTCGGCGAGATGTCGCATCCGCAAGGGATATATGAAGTAAGAGCGGCCATTACCAGGCTCATTTCTCTGACGCGGGGTGTAAAATGCAGGCCGGAACAAATAATCATAGGGGCAGGCACACAGGTGCTCATGCAGCTGTTGACTGAGCTTTTGCCCAAGGAAGCCGTGTATGCGATGGAGGAGCCTGGCTACAGGCGCATGTACCAGCTTTTGAGGAATGCAGGAAAACAAGTAAAAACGATCATGCTGGATGAAAAAGGCATGTCGATTGCTGAAATCACCAGACAGCAGCCTGATGTGCTGGTGACGACCCCGTCGCATCAGTTTCCGTCCGGAACGATTATGCCTGTATCCAGAAGAATTCAGCTGCTGAACTGGGCAGCTGGGAAGCCGCGTCGATACATCATTGAGGACGATTATGATAGTGAATTTACATATGATGTAGACAGTATACCGGCACTGCAAAGCTTAGATCGTTTTCAAAATGTCATCTATATGGGAACGTTTTCGAAGTCCCTTCTCCCCGGCTTGAGGATCAGCTATATGGTGTTGCCGCCTGAGCTGTTGAGGACATACAAACAGCGGGGCTATGATCTGCAGACTTGCTCGTCACTGACGCAGCTCACCCTGCAGGAATTTATCGAGTCTGGTGAATACCAGAAGCATATAAAAAAAATGAAGCAGCATTATAAAGAAAAGAGAGAACGCCTGATCACCGCTTTAGAAGCAGGGTTTAGCGGAGCAGTTACCGTTAAAGGAGCAAATGCGGGGCTGCACTTTGTTACCGAATTTGATACCAGCCGCACCGAACAAGACATCCTCTCACATGCCGCCGGCCTGCAGCTTGAAATATTCGGAATGAGCCGGTTTAACTTGAAGAAAAACCAGCGGCAAACAGGCAGGCCATCACTCATTATCGGCTTTGCCCGGCTGAAGGAAGAGGATATTCAGGAGGGTGTGCAGCGGCTTTTCAAAGCTGTTTACGGACATAAAAAAATCCCCGTTACAGGGGATTGATTCACCAGCGGTCCTGGTCTACATTCAGCACGGCTTCAAGCAGGCCCGGAAATGCCTTTTCAAGGTCTTCAGCGCGAAGCGAGTAATACCGGCGCTTTCCTTCTATCCGAACTTGCGCGATGCCTGATTCTCTCAAAACTTTAAAGTGATGCGACAAAGTCGATTTAGCAACCTGCACATCCGCACAGGTGCTGCACGTTTTTTCTTTCGCTTCAGCTAATTGCTTGACCAGCTCTAAACGAAGCGGATCGCTAAGTGCATGAAGAACCTTTGTCAGCTGCAATGTTTCTGTTTCTGGATGGTTTGGAATGTTCATGACACAAATGTATCACACAACAATTAGAATGACAATTTTACTAATTAAGGGTTTTTCCTTTACCTCATGTAGAATACATGGTACAGTTAGTTCGATGAAATTCGAACAATAAATTCAGCATAACGATGGAGGAGATTAGAATGATCGTATTACAAGCTTACATGAAAGTAAAACCAGAAAAACGCGAGGAATTTTTGAGCGAGGCGCAATCGCTTGTTCAGCATTCAAGAGCTGAGGAAGGCAACGCGCAGTACGACCTATTTGAAAAAGTAGGCGAAGAAAATACATTTGTCATGCTTGAACAATGGAAAGGTGAAGCAGCGATGAAATCCCACAATGAAACTGCACACTTCCAAGGGTTTGTCGCAAAAGCAAAAGAACTGCTGAGCGCTCCTCTTGATGTTGTCCGCACAGAGCTTAGCGAGTAAAGAAAGGGTGTCTCATATGAATGAAGTGATTAAATCATTAACAGACCACCGCTCAATTCGCAGCTACACAGATGAACCTGTAGCTCAAGAGCAATTGGACCAAATCATTGAAGCGGTGCAAGCAGCCCCTTCTTCTATCAACGGGCAGCAAGTGACTGTGATCACAGTGCAGGATAAAGAGCGCAAAAAGAAAATCTCTGAGCTGGCAGGCGGCCAGCCATGGATCGATCAAGCCCCTGTTTTCCTGCTGTTCTGCGCAGATTTCAACCGGGCCAAAATCGCGCTTGAAGATCTGCATGATTTCAAAATGGAAATCACAAATGGATTGGAATCTGTTCTTGTCGGCGCAGTAGACGCTGGTATTGCCCTCGGCACAGCGACAGCAGCCGCTGAGTCACTCGGACTTGGCACAGTTCCGATCGGCGCGGTCCGCGGAAACCCTCAAGAGCTGATCGAACTGCTTGAGCTTCCGAAATACGTGTTCCCTTTATCAGGACTTGTCATTGGGCATCCTGCTGATCGTTCCGCGAAAAAACCGCGCCTTCCGCAGGCAGCAGTCAATCATCAGGAAACTTATTTGAACCAGGATGAGCTGACGTCTCACATTCAGGCATACGACGAACAGATGTCTGAATACATGAATAAACGGACAAACGGAAAAGAAACAAGAAACTGGTCACAGAGCATCGCTTCCTACTATGAACGCCTGTACTATCCGCATATCCGTGAAATGCTTGAAAAACAAGGATTTAAGGTTGAAAAATAAGCCTTCACCCGGCCTGTCGGATTTTCCGGCAGGCCTTTCATTTACCCGGTTAAAATCCATTGACTTCTAATTTGTTTATTTGGTAAAATTTTTTCATTGTTACTCATTGGTTTTCTGTGAACCAATGGGTTTTCTAATGCTCAAGAAAGAAGGAAGCCATGAGATGCTTGATAAAAAAACAGATATCTTGTTAGCCGCGCGAAAGCTTTTTTCGGAAAAGGATTTTACGTCGGTTTCCATGCAGGCGATCGCAGAAGAATGTAAGATGTCAAAAGCTTCGATATATAAGCTGTTTCAATCTAAAGAAGACCTGCTTTTGGAGCTGCTGTCATTTAACCAGAAGCAAATGGTGGCCGCGGCCTCAAGACTTCAGGAAAATACCGCACTTACACCGGAGGAGCGTTTGACGCAAAAGGTCAAAATGGAACTGGAGGGCTTCAGGCGGAATCAGCAGTTTTTCAATATGCTGACCTACGGAAATCCCAAGCTGCATAATGACCGAGTCAAACAACATATCCATCAGACCAGATCGACGATTATCTGCTGGCACCGTGATTCGCTGATCCAGGCGTATGGAGAAACCATTCTCCCGTTTGTGTGGGATTTGGTCATCATTCTTCACGGCATGATGCGTGAGTTTTTAATGCTGATCAAAATTGAGGAAAAACCGCTTGAGCTTGACCCGATCGCAGCGTTTATCATCAGCACCCTCAATCAGATTGTAAAAAACAGGG
This sequence comes from Bacillus sp. ATD, assembly GCF_050585765.1. Taxonomy (NCBI): domain Bacteria; kingdom Bacillati; phylum Bacillota; class Bacilli; order Caryophanales; family Bacillaceae; genus Bacillus; species Bacillus sp. ATD. Next base: position 195,682 of record NZ_JBOBQH010000005.1, read on the forward strand.
AAACCCATCAGTCTCTTCTTCCGCCCGAAGCCATCGAGCTTTATATTCATTCGGCATCCTCCTACAAGCCAAAGGATAAGTCAGTCCTATTATCGGAAAGCCTGAAGGAATTACATAAAGGCATCTCTTCCCTGCCTGCCGCAGACTATGACGTAGATGAACTGACATCCGCAGCCGCCATGCTGGAGGAAGAAGCGAAGAAGGAAGAACCCCGCGCTTTTTTACTCAAATCACTGATTGGCTATCTGGAACAAACCGGTGTTTTAACACAGCCCGTTTCCATGTTAAAAACACTGTTAATTACTTAGAGAAAAGAAGGGATATGTATTGGACACAAGTATTGAACCGAAACCTTTTAACCGTTCTGTCATTGTCGGCATTTTGTTAGCCGGAGCGTTTGTGGCGATTTTGAATCAGACATTGTTGATTACCGCCCTCCCCCATATCATGAGGGATTTCAATGTCGATGCCAACCAAGCACAGTGGCTGACCACGTCATTTATGTTAACCAACGGGATCTTAATTCCGATCACTGCGTTTTTAATTGAGAAATTCACAAGCCGGGCGCTGCTCATCACAGCAATGAGCATTTTCACTGCCGGAACGATTGTCGGGGCATTCGCGCCGAACTTCCCGGTTCTGCTGACGGCTCGTATCATTCAAGCGGCCGGAGCCGGCATTATGATGCCGCTCATGCAGACTGTATTCCTGACAATCTTTCCGATTGAAAAGCGCGGCCAGGCTATGGGTATGGTTGGATTGGTCATCTCATTCGCGCCAGCGATCGGACCGACTCTTTCGGGATGGGCTGTCGAAGCTTTCTCTTGGAGATCATTGTTTTATATTATTCTTCCGTTTGCTGTGATTGATTTGATTCTTGCCAGCATCCTGATGAAAAACGTGACGACTTTAAGAAAAACACAGATTGATATTTTATCAGTCATCCTTTCAACATTTGGGTTCGGCGGCCTTCTGTACGGCTTCTCAAGCGTCGGCTCTTACGGCTGGACCAGTTCAACCGTCTTGATTTCACTGCTGGTGGGTTTCATCGCGCTGCTCTTGTTTATCACAAGACAAATGAAGCTTGAAAAACCGATGCTGGAATTCCGCGTCTTCTCGTTTGGCGTCTTCAGCTTAACAACACTGCTGGGAACCCTTGTCTTTGCATTATTGATCGGTACGGAAACCATCCTGCCGCTTTATACACAAAACGTCAGAAACGTCACAGCTTTTGATACAGGGCTTATGCTTCTGCCGGGAGCCGTTGTGATGGGCTTCATGTCGCCGATTATCGGCAGAGTTTTTGACCGTGTCGGCGGAAGAGGGCTGGCGATTGCCGGTTTCTGCATCATCTTCCTGACATCACTGCCGTTTATGCAGCTGACTGATCATACGTCACTCGCTTGGATTGTCGTTTTATACACCGTTCGTCTCTTAGGCACCGCCATGATCATGATGCCGGTGACAACAGCCGGCATCAATGCGCTGCCGCGCCACCTGATTCCGCACGGAACGGCGATGAACAACACGATTCGACAAGTCGGCGGCTCGATCGGAACCGCGCTATTGGTTTCCGTGATGAGCAACCAGGCGGCACATGCAGGCACGACAAATGTAAAGCACGCCGCCCTGCACGGCATGAACGCCGCTTTTATTGTGGCTGCCGTCATAGCACTTGTCGGCTTCCTTCTCTCATTCACACTAAAGAAACCTCAGCGCCCTGCCGAACAGCAGCCGGCACGCTGATCAACAAAAAAAGAGCCCCGCTGATTTAGCGGAGGCTCTTTTTGGTTTTACTTTTCTAAACCGTCTTTCACTTCTTTAATCATTTGCGCCATAGACTCAAGACCGCCTCCTGATAAGTACCAAGTAGCAGAATCAAGGTAGACGACATGATCATTTTTCACTGCGTTTACGTTTTTCACATAATCGTTTTCAACGACTTGTTTTGTAGATGATGTTTCTCCGATCGCTGTACCGCGGTCAATGACAAACAGGTAATCAGGGTTTGTTTTTGAAATGTACTCGTATGAAACGCTTTGTCCGTGAGTAGACGCTTTGATGTTTTTATCAGCCGGTGTCACGCCGAACACGTCATGGATCAGGCCGTATCTTGATTTAGGGCCGAATGCGCTGATCTTCCCGTCGTTCGCCATAATCACTAGACCGTTTTTGTTAAGCTTTTCAGCCGTTTTCTTTACATCTGCGATTGAATCATCGATTTTTGCGAGTTCATCTTTCACTTCGTCTTCTTTATCGAAAATCTTACCGATTGTTTCCGCGTCTGATTTAAATGATTCCATATACTTCGCTGTGTCTACGCCAAGGTAAATCGTCGGCGCAATTTCAGAGAATTCTTTGTAAGACTCAGATTGTCTTCCTGAGATAATGATCAAGTCAGGATCTAAATCTGCCACTTTCTCGAAGTCTGGCTCTTTTAAGCTTCCGACGTCAGCATATTTGTCATCCTTGAATTTGGACAGATATTTAGGAAGGGCTTGTTTCGGCAGGCCCGCTACTTTATCATCAAGTCCTAGTTTATCTAATGTATCTAAGCTTCCAAAGTCAAATACGACAACTTTTTTAGGGTTCTTCGGTACTTTTGTGCCGTTTTTGTCCAGCTGGTGTTTCACCGTGATTTGTTCTTTCTTTGAATCAGAACCTTTGCTGTTTGTGCTTTGGTTTCCGCATGCAGAAATGACAACTGCCGTCACCAAAGCGATGAATAGTAATGCGAACTTTTTCATGCTCTTCACCTCTTCTATATATTAAGAAAAATAGACACCTATTCTTTGATGATCAATCGTCTGAATCGGGATGGTCATATCGTAGATTTCCTCAAGCACAGAGGTTTCTATTATTTCTTCAGGCGGCCCCTCTTTTACGATGCGGCCGTTTTTCAAAGCTACGATATAGTCCGAATAGACAGAAGCAAAATTGATATCGTGAATGACGATGACGATCGTTTTTCCAAGCTCCTTTACCAGCCGTTTCAGCAGTTTCATAATTTCAACTGAATGTTTCATATCCAGATTGTTCAGCGGCTCATCCAGAAAGATATAATCGGTGTCCTGGGCAATGACCATGGCGATAAATGCCCTTTGACATTGTCCGCCGCTTAACTGATCGAGGTATTTGTCCTGAATGTCTTCCAGCTTCATATAGCTGAGCGCCTGGTTGATATGAACCCAGTCTTCCTCAGTCAGCCGGCCCTGTGAGTACGGAAACCTGCCAAAACTGACGAGGTCTTTGATCGTGAGCCTAATATTGATTTGGTTCGCCTGCTTCAAAATGCTCATTTTCTTTGCAAGCTCTTTGCTGTCGCATGATCCAATCTCTTGTCCGTCTATGTAAATCTCGCCGGAATCTTTTTTGATCAGGCGGCTCATGATAGACAGCAGCGTACTTTTGCCGGCGCCGTTAGGACCGATAAACGAGGTGATTTTGCCCTTTTGAATCGTGACTGACGTCTCTTCAAGGACAACTTTCCCGCCATATTGTTTGCTTACATTTTTGACCTCTACCATGATTTATTCTCCTTTAACAGCAAGTAGATAAAATAAATCCCGCCGGCAAAATTAATAATGACGCTCAGCGTCGTTGAGAAGGTAAACACTTTCTCAACCACAAACTGCCCGCCGACCAGCGCAATGATGCTGATGAAAACGGAGCCTGCGATTAAGTATGAATGCTTATAGGTTTTCAGAAATTCTCTCGCCAGGTTGACGACAAGAAGGCCTAAAAACATAATCGGCCCGACTAGCGCTGTTGACACAGAAACCAAAATCGCAACCACGATCAGCATCTGCTTCACCACTTTGTCGTAGTCAATGCCCAAATTTACGGCGTGCTCGCGTCCGAGCGACAGCACATCGAAAAACTTTGTAAAACGCCATACATACGCGCCAGTCAGCAGGAAGATGATGAACGCGAGCCATAACAAATCTGTATTGATGTTGTTAAAGCTGGCAAACATCTTGTCCTGCACCACTTGGAACTCATTTGGATCAATCAGCATCTGCATAAAGGAAGACAGGCTGCTGAACAGCGTGCCAAACACGATACCGATAAGCAGAAGGAAAAAGATATTTCTCCCCTCACCCTTGAACATGATCTGATACAAAACAAGAGAAAACAGTATCATCAGAAGAACAGAGATGATAAAGTTGATGTTTTTATTCATAATGACCATATTCGCAGAACCGAACAGAAAGATAATGCCGGTCTGAATCAGCATGTAGAGAGAATCAAGGCCCAAGATGCCCGGCGTCAGGATGCGGTTGTTCGTAATCGTTTGAAAGATCATGGTCGAAAACGCAATCGCTCCCCCCGTCAGCACAATGGCGGCGACCTTTTTGATTCGTCTCGGCAGGGTGTAATCCCAATTGCCTAAGTCATAAAACAGAAACAAGCCAATACATACAATGGCTAAACCAACGAGCAACGCCATTTTCATCTGGTTACGCATAGGCTTTTCTCCTTAACAGCATAAACAGGAAAATGCCGCTGCCGATGATTCCGACCATCAGGCCAATCGAGATTTCATAAGGGAAGATAATAACTCTGCCCAATATATCGCAAAACAGCACAAAAACCGCTCCCAATAGCGCAGTATGCGGCAGGCTGCTCTTCAGATTGTCTCCTCTGTAAATCGATACAATATTCGGGATGATTAAACCGAGAAACGGCAGCATACCGACAGTCAAAATGACAAGAGACGTGATCAGGGACACGATAATGAGCCCGATGTTCACTACCCGCTTGTATTTTAGGCCGAGATTGACAGAAAAGCTTTCTCCCATACCGGCCAATGTGAATTTATCCGCATACACATAGGCAATGATAACGAGCGGAATACTCAGATAAAGAAGCTCGTATCTCCCTTTCACGACTAAGGAGAAGTCTCCCTGAAGCCATGATGACACGTTCTGGATCAAGTCATATTTATAAGCGATAAAAGTCGCGATTGAACTGACGATATTCCCGAGCATTAAACCGACAAGCGGAATAAAGATGGTGTCGTTAAACTTGATTCTTTCAAGGATTTTCATAAACAGGAAGTTGCCTGCTAGGGCAAAGACAAACGCGACCAGCATTTTGATTAAAGGACTGGCGGATGTAAACAGCAGCAAGGAAATTAAAATGCCGAGCCGAGCCCAATCCATCGTGCCCGCCGTCGTCGGTGACACGAATTTGTTTCTGCTGATCTGCTGCATAATCAAACCGCAGATGCTCATGCTTAAGCCCGCGATGAAAATGCTGATTAATCGCGGCAAACGGCTTGCAAACAGCGTTGACGCCTCTTGTTTGCTTAAATCGAAGAGATCAAGCGGCGACAGATCTTCTACGCCGATAAATACAGATGTGACGGCTAATATGATAAGTAGAATAAATAAATAACGTAGCTTCATGCTGCCTCCTTACATCCTTACAGCAAAAAGAACGTATCTCCTACTCCGCAAGGACTCAAAACAATATGGCCATATAGTAATTGATTATCATTATCATTTACATATTACCATTTTTCTAGTGTTAGTCAATATTCTTTAAAAATATTAACCTGGTCATTTATCAATTTTACTAATCATTTTCCATCCCAAAACGTTAGGCTGTTTACCATATTTATCTTTTGAACGCCTGTTTACGGTCAGCAAACCTGACATCATTCCTCGTGGAAAATACAAATGTTCATTCTGGAGAGAAATTATCCCTTGATTTACAGGACTGAAAGAGAGATAATAAATACTAAATTTGTGTGAAAATTTTAAACATTAGGAGATGTAAACATGAAGGTCGTTAAATTCGGAGGCAGCTCACTTGCTTCAGGCGCCCAGCTTGACAAGGTGTTTCACATCGTTACCTCAGACCCGGCACGGAAAGCTGTAGTCGTTTCAGCTCCGGGAAAACGCTATGCCGAGGATACGAAAGTGACTGATCTCTTAATCGCATGTGCGGAACAATATTTGGCATCAGGCAGTGCACCTGAACTGGCGGAAGCGGTTGTGGAACGGTACGCTCTCATCGCCAATGAGCTTCAGCTGGGGCAAAGCATTATCGATAAAATCAGAGATGATTTGTTTACGCTTTTAGAAGGAGACAAAAGCAATCCCGAGCAATATCTTGACGCAGTTAAGGCCAGCGGGGAGGATAACAACGCCAAGCTGATCGCCGCTTATTTCCGTTATAAAGGCGTCAAAGCGGAATATGTTAACCCGAAGGATGCCGGCCTTTTTGTGACAAATGAACCCGGCAACGCGCAAGTTCTTCCTGAATCCTATCAAAACCTCTATCGTCTTCGGGAACGTGACGGACTCATTATTTTTCCCGGTTTTTTCGGATTCAGCAAGGATGGCGATGTGATCACATTCTCACGGAGCGGTTCTGATATTACCGGTTCAATTCTTGCCAACGGACTTCAAGCTGATTTGTACGAAAACTTTACAGACGTGGACGCTGTGTATTCTGTCAATCCGTCCTTCGTTGAAAATCCAAAGGAAATCAGTGAGCTGACATACAGAGAGATGCGGGAGCTGTCTTACGCCGGTTTTTCAGTGTTTCATGATGAAGCGCTCATTCCGGCATTTAGAGCGGGGATTCCTGTTCAGATCAAAAATACGAACAACCCCTCAGCCGGAGGCACCCGTGTCGTCAGCAAGCGGGATAACACGAACGGGCCTGTCGTCGGCATTGCCAGCGATACCGGTTTTTGCAGCATTTATATCAGCAAGTATTTAATGAACAGAGAAATCGGATTTGGCCGCAAAGCCCTTCAAATCCTGGAGGAGCACGGATTGACGTATGAGCATGTTCCATCGGGAATTGATGACATGACCATCATCTTGCGGGAGGGTCAAATGGATGCCGCCACTGAACGCAGCGTGATCAAACGGATCGAAGAGGATTTGCATGCCGACGAAGTCATTGTCGAGCATCATCTCGCACTGATTATGGTTGTAGGAGAAGCGATGCGCCACAATGTCGGTACAACAGCAAGAGCCGCCAAAGCTTTATCAGAGGCAAAGGTGAATATCGAAATGATCAATCAGGGATCATCTGAAGTGAGCATGATGTTTGGCGTAAAAGAAGCAGAAGAAAGAAAAGCCGTTCAAGCTTTATACCAGGAATTTTTCGCGGGCGTGCTGATCTCTTAATCGTACATAAATAGCGGGCCGCAGCGCCCGCTATTTTTCATATAGCCGAATTGTTCATTTTTTTCTCTTGTCCACTATTATCCCTGCCAAACAGATCGGCTCAGCATATCTTATAGTATCCTTCATAGGGAGGTGAAACCTTATGTCAGGATACTCTACTGGCGGCGGTTACGGCATCAGTTCTTTCGCTTTAATCGTTGTATTGTTCATTCTTTTAATTATCGTAGGGACTGCATTTGTTGGCGGCTACTAAGCTGCTGACCGTCTCTGCGGGGGCGCCGCAAGACTATGTCTTGCGGTGTTTTTTTGAAAAGAAAAACCCCTTCTCACCAAAGAGAAGGGGCTGGTTCTTACGTCATTCCTCTTTCCGTCACATGAAAGTCGAGTGCTTCCGCATGAGCAGAAACGCCAGCCGCTGTAAAAATCGCGGCTGCGGCTAAACAAATAACAAACAACTTAGATTTCAATTTCATACAAACCTTCACTCCTTTGTATTTGTTTTCTTGCCTCTTCAACTTGTAGAAAGTAGGAAGCAGACAGTTTAAACCACTTCTGTTCATAGTAATATTTTGCTACTTCTAGGGCTAAATCCTCTATATCAGCGTACATATTTTTATTTTTTAGGTATTGAAAACATCGTTCGATTCCTTCTTCACTGGGCTGATCCTGATATAGGGATTGCAAAAACTCGAATTTTACGGCATAGTCTGCATCGTCTGTTTCTTTAGCATATTCATAGCCCCGCTTGTGATATTCCGAAGCTTTATCATGTTTTCCCTGTTTATAATAAATCAGGGTGATTAAAAAATAGGCTTGCGGCAAAGAATTGATGATTCTGCTGCTTTCAAACGTGGAGACCGCTTTTTCAAAGTACTCAATGGCAGGGTCAAGAATATCTTGATTGTAATAGCATAATCCGAGATTGTAGTATGCTCTTCCGACCAGCTGGGCTTTTTGTTCCGCTTGGGCCATATTGAGCGCCAATTTGAAATGGCGTGCGGCTTGTTCGAAATTTCTTTCATCCATCAGGTTAACCCCGAACACGAAATGGCATTGAATGATTCTCACATTATAGGTTTCCTGCTCCACGTAAATTTCATAGGCGTTTTTGATATTAATCAATGAAAAATACGTTTGCTTCATATAATAATAAGCTTCCGCGATTTTAAAATAGAATTCAGCCCGTTCAATATGGTCTGCGACAAAGGAAAGCTTTTTCTCCGCCTGTTTATAGTATGTAATGGCAGAAATAAATTCCCGCTTATCAAACTCATACATCCCGCGGAAAAAATTCACGTAATAGTCGAGCAGCCCTTTAAGATCTGCCTGATTGCTGTCAATGTTTCGTGATAATTCAGACAGGCTTGGCTGGTCTTCGATATTTAATTTTTCTAACGGCTCAAGATAATCCAGCATAAGCTGGTGCCGGAATTCCATTAGTGAATAATAAAGCAGCAAGTTGGAATCATGCTGCATGTGTTTCAGTTCCTGCTGGATTTCAGCTTTTAACACTTCGGCATCCGGCACGCTGAATGTCCGGATATATTTGTACCACTCGTTAATTTTTTGACCGACCGCTGAAGAAGGAATTACCCCGCTCTTCATTCCTTCACCCTCTCCCATCAAAAACTGTTTATGTCATATTTTATCATGTTTATAGACTGTCCTAACCCGAAAAACACGCAATCTTTGTTTTCGGGAGCACGCAATAAACCGAAGCGGTGTGCAAAAAAGGCGGCTCATCTGATGATGCTGCCGCCCTGTATGCTATTGCTGCTTTGCCGTTAAGGGAAGGCGGATGATAAATTTTGTGCCTTTCCCTTCTTCACTCTTGATCTCTACTGTGCCCCGATGCATTTCAACGAGCTGCTTGACGATCGAGAGACCGAGTCCGTATTCACCGTATGCCGTGTTCGTTCTTGAAATATCTGCTTTATAGAACCGCTCCCAAATATGCTCAATATCCTCTTTTGAAATGCCGATCCCCGTATCTTCAATTTCAATAATCGTCTCTTTATAACCTTCTATTCCGCGCAGCCAAATGTCACCGTTTTGCGTAAATTGGATGCTGTTTTTCGTAATGTTGACGAGTATTTGAATGAGCCTGTCGTAATCGGCATGAACGATCACGTGATCCTCTACCTGAATCATCAGCCTGTTTTGTTTTTCTTCCGCCTGCTGCTCCAAGTGCTCTTTTACGATTTCAAACACCTCGATCAGCGGAACATCAAGCATGTTCAAGGTAATTTGCTGGGACCTGATTTTTTCATAATCCAGATTTTCTTTTACGAGCCGCAGCATGCGCTTCGTTTCCTCACTGATCAGCGAGAAGCACTTATCCTTCTTATCCTCAGGAATCGTATGGCTGTTCAGCCCTTCAACCAAACCGTTGATAGTCGTTAGCGGAGTTTTTAATTCATGTGACACGTCAGCGATAAACTGCCTTCTCCGCTTCTCAAGGCGATCGATTTCATCCCTCGACTGCTTTAACTTTTTCGCCATAATATTAAAGTCGGACGCCAGTACGCCGATTTCATCCCTGTAGCTGTTTTCCAAGTGGATGTCATAATCGCCGGAAGCCACTTTATCTGTCGCTTCTCTCAGCTTTTGAATCCGTTTGACATGGAATTTGGATAGGAGCCAGCTCACAAGAATCGTAATGACGAGCGTGCTGATTACAGCGTAAAACATATAGAGGTTGACCTGATTGACCATCTGTTCAACACCGCTGATTGGAGAAATCAGCAGAACGGCGCCTTTAAACTCGTTCTGAACAAATATAGGCTGCGCCACAAGAGACACTTCATCATCAAAACGGCCATCGGCCCTGATCATGACAGTCTGCCCTTTTTTCAGCTTGTTCCATTCTGATTTCTTCAGCTGTTCCCTTGGCTGATGATGAAAGCCTTCAGGAAGAAAATAAGGCTGCTGCTTTTCATTGAAGATGATAAACTGAGTCTTTCTTGTGCTTAAAATGTCCTGATAAGGATAGAGCCTGCGCATGTCCACCTGGCCGGCTTGGAATTCATTTGCGATCTGCACCGCATATGACGTCAATTCCTCTACTTTGTTTTGATAGGCAAAATCTTTCACAAAGTGAGAAAATAGCGAAATGATAATGACAAACGCTAAAATCAAAATGCTGATATGGCTCAGAAGCAGCTGGTATAAATATTTAATCTTCATCAAATTTATACCCTACTCCCCACACGGTATATAGGAAAGGCTTGTCCTCGCTGGCAAGCTTTTTCCGCAGCCGTTTGATATGAACGTCAACCGTCCGCTCATCTCCATAAAATTGATAGCCCCATACCTGCTCAAGCAGCTGTTCTCTGGAGAACACCTGACGCGGATTTTGGACAAGGTAGTAAAGCAGATCGAATTCCTTCGGCGTGAGATTTTCTACAGGCTCTCCGTTCAAAAAGACTTCTCTCGTCTTCTTATTAATTGTAAAGCATTCTGATTCGATCATATCTTCATCAACAACCGCTTTGCCTGTCGCCTTGTATCTTCTGATGACGGCTTTGATGCGGGCAACCAATGTCAGCGGGCTGAACGGCTTCGTGACATAATCATCCGCCCCCATCTCAAAACCGATGACCTGATCTGATTCAGTGTCTTTGGCAGTCAGCATGATAATCGGCACCGTGCTTGTCTCTCTTATTTTTCTGCAAATGGTCACGCCGTCCATAGATGGAAGCATGATATCCAAAATGATCAGATCCCAATTTTCTTCCGTAAAACGCTGGTATCCCTCTAATCCGTCATGAACGAATTCCGCTTCAAAACCTTCCTTAAAAAAGAACATCTCCGTCATCGTACAGACACTAACATTATCTTCTATCATTAATATTTTCATTATATCCTCCGGTTGTTTTGATGCTTTTTTCTATAATAGCACCATTTTAAACAGAAGGTTTTGCGTTTCGCAATTGTTAGTTTTTATTTCATCAACTAGAAATAGATTGTTCATATTTTTTTCATACCTTTGGACTACTATTAATTTATCAACAAGCAAGCCCGCCCCAGAGGCGGCCTTATCAATAACAATACCTATACGGAGGAACATAAATGAACTTTATCAAACGGGCCTTTTGGAATATGAAGGCTAAAAAGGGAAAAACGTTATTGCAATTATTTGTGTTTACAGTCATATGTGTCTTTGTTCTATCAGGGCTCACCATCCAGTCGGCAGCACAAAAATCAAGCGAACTGGCCAGACAGGAGCTAGGCGGAAGCGTGACACTACAGGTTGACCGCCAAAAGCAAATGGAAAAACAGCAGGACAGCGGTGAAAAACGCAGCTTCGAATCAACACCGATTAAAGTGTCTGATGCAAATAAGCTTGCAGCACTCGATCATGTGAAAAGCTACAATTACATCACATCAGCTTCAGCCAACGCGGGGAACTTTGATGCGATTGAGAGCTCAAGCTCCAGTTCAAGCGATTCCAGCTTAAGCAGTTCAAACTCAAATGCTAAAAACAGCCAAGGCGGCGGACAAGGCGGACCGCAAATGGTGCAAGCCGATCTTTCGATTGAAGGTGTCATCAGCACAGCATTAGTTGATGATTTCTCTGACGGGGATTCAAAAATCACTGACGGACGCGCGATTACAAAATCAGATGTCGGCAAAAAAGTAACAGTAATCAATGAAACATTAGCGGAAGAAAATGATTTAAGCGTTGGCGATTCGATCACAATTGAATCAGCATCAGATGAGGATACAACAGTAAAGCTGAAGATCGTCGGTATTTATAAAACAACATCTTCAGGCGATGACCAAGCCCAAAATTTCTCTTTCTTAAATCCTTATAACAAGCTTTATACACCTTACACAGCAACAGCGGCGCTGAAAGGCGACGACTATCAAAATACGATTGACTCAGCCGTTTACTATATGGACGATGCGAAAAATATGGATGCTTTCGTAAAAGCAGCGAAGAAAACATCCATTGACTTCGATACGTACACACTGAATACAAACGATCAGTTGTACCAGCAAATGGTCGGCCCGATTGAAAATGTAGCTTCTTTCTCTAAAAACGTGGTGTATCTTGTATCAGTGGCAGGGGCTGTCATTCTTGGCCTGATTGTCATGATGTCGATCAGGGAGCGCAAATACGAAATGGGCGTGTTAATGGCCATCGGTGAAAAACGGTGGAAATTGATTGGACAGTTCTTGACTGAGATTCTGATCGTGGCCGTTATCGCGATCGGCCTTGCATCGGTGACTGGAAATCTCGTCGCAAATCAGCTTGGAAATCAGCTTTTATCCCAGCAGATCAGTTCATCAACCGATTCAACGCAAACTGCAAGCGGGCAAAACGGACAAATGCCTGGCGGCGGTGGCGGCATGGGCGGCGGAATGTTCGGCCACAGTTCATCGAACGCGGACGTTATCGATTCACTGAACGTCGCGGTTTCTATGAACGACATGCTTGTTCTTGGCGGGATCGGCATCCTTATCGCAATCATTGCAACATTGCTGCCGTCCATTTCAGTACTGCGGCTTCATCCGAAAACGATACTGACAAAACAGGAATAGAAAGAGGCGGAACCTATGAGCTTATTAGAATTTCAACAAGTCGGCTACTGGTATAAAGACAAAAGCCAGCCGTTGTTTCAGGATATTAACATCAGCTTTCAAAAAGGAAAATTCTACACCATTGTTGGCACATCAGGGACAGGGAAAACCACTTTCCTGTCTCTGGCAGGCGGACTTGACGCACCAAAAGAAGGAAACATCCTTTACGACGGAAAAGCGGTTTCTAAAATCGGCTTAACCAATTTCAGAAATCAATATGTATCAATTGTTTTTCAGGCGTACAACCTGCTTCCGTATATGACGGCTTTGCAGAACGTCACAACCGCTATGGAAATCACAGGATCTAAAGAAAAGAACAAAGAATCGTATGCGCTTGACATGCTGCAGAAGGTCGGCATCAACGAAAAACAAGCCCGGCAAAAAGTGCTCACACTGAGCGGCGGACAGCAGCAGCGGGTATCAATTACAAGAGCTTTCTGCTGTGACACGGATCTTATCGTAGCCGATGAACCGACTGGAAACCTTGATGAGGACACCTCAAAAGAAATTGTACGTCTCTTTCAGGATCTGGCGCACAAGGAAGATAAATGCGTCATCATGGTGACGCACGATGAGCAAATTGCAAAAGTATCAGATATTAATATCAGACTTTCAAGAGGAAGCTTTACTGTGAAGGAAAACATCGCAGTTGTATAACAAAACGCGCCTCTGCCAGTGCAGACAGGGGCGCACCCTATATCCCCCTTTTATATAGAAGTGAACATAAAAAGAGCGGCGGCTGCATCCCCCCGCTCTTTTTATCATTTTTTCGCTCCTGCCTCTTTTGACTTCTCTCTTCGCTTCTTTTTCCAAACAGCCAGAATAAACAGAAAGAGCGGAAACAATAATTGAAAAGGCAAATGAATATACAGCGGCACCACTTTCAGGCCTTCGTTCAAGTGCTCCGAAAAGTTAGTCGCAATCGTAATAGAGAGGATTAAGATGCCCAATCCCATCGGATAAGCTAATTGGGAGGGATTCTTTTCCTTAAAGAGCGTAGATGTCCCCACCACAGTGGCATATAAGTAGAGACTGACTTTAAAGAAGCCGCCAATGATCAGCGCCAGCATAAAAAAGACATCAAGCCGATCTAAAAATTCTTCGACCTTGATTGTCTGGATCGTGCTTAAAAGCGGAAACTGGGATCTGAGTGTAAGATCAACATCAAGCACGCTGATATTAATCGCCACGGTGAGCGCCACAACCAATCCGCTAATAGCCATGGCGATCATCCCCATTTTTTTCACATTTTTTCTGTCATTCAGGTTAGGGAAAATCATCACAAATAAAACAACTTCACCAAACGGAACGTACATGGTCTGTGTGAAAACAGAGTGAAGGACAGGAGAAATGCCGTTTGCCAAAACCGGCTTTAAATTGTGCGGGTCTATAGTGCCTGAGACAATAATTAGCACGAGGCCGATCGCGCCCAGTAAATACATGGCCCCGAAAAGAAGTTCGGCCGCGCGTGCGAGCACTTCAATTCCTTTTCTTACGGCATATATGCTTACGACCATTAATAAAGCATTTACAATAATGATAGGTGTATCATGATAAGCAAACGTCAGCAGCATTTCTCCAAAGTCACGCAGAACCCTTGCGGCAATATAGGCAAAGTACAAGATATAGAGAAATGAAAACAGCCAGCTCAGCTTGGTTCCGAGCATATCATCCATATATTCTTTCGGCGAAGATTCCGGATAGCATTGATAAATGCCTTGATACAAATAGAAAAGAAACAGTCCGGCCGCACAGCCTAATAGAACTGCTATCCAAGCATCCCTGCCCGCCATCGATCCGGGTGTAATCAATAAGGAGCTGCCCAGTTCAAAAATGATAATCATGACAAACAGCTGCCTTATGCTTATTCTGGCTTTTTCCATCTGTCACTTCCCCTTTCTACAGACCTAATCATCTTTAAACTGGTGTTTGATCGGGTTGTTTCGCAATCCCGTTCTTCTGATATACGTCTCGGCCTTCACGTCGATGGGCAGGTCCGGTAAATACTCTTTGTCCCATGTGTCCTTCATTTTCGCCCACTGCTCCGGATACTTTCTATATATCGTGTCACCAAAACCGATAAAATCTATTTGATTCTTCTTGATCTTTTTCACAGTATGGCTGATTTCCTTTTCCAGCTCTTTGTTGAGCGCTTTTTCAATAGCGGGCAGCACCTTGGGGTCAGACAAGTGGAAAGGGTATTTGACAGCATCTATAATTCCTTCAACCGACACTTTCACATGGATGTACGGACGTCCGTTCCGTATCTCCGGTACCAGCTTCGTATCCTGATGGGTAACCTGCAAGCTGACCGCATCCTTCGTCTTGTCCCAGTCAGCATTAATAAACGTATGCTGGATCTTATTCATCAGCCAGACTGCCCCCACGCTTTCGTCATCTTCAAGCCAATACTTTAAATACCCAGCCTTATCAAAAATCGCCAAACCATCTGCCTGAAGAATGGCTTTCGGGTCAGTCGCCTGCGTGTTTTCCATACTGACTCCTTTTTTATCGTCACCAATCATCATATATCCCGGAATAACCGGTGCCCTAGTGTTGGCGGCAAGTGTTTTTAAAACGTCCTGAATATTGGTTTTGACCACTCGTCCGTATTCCGCCTCGGTGAAATCCAGGGTTTTATTGACTTTATTTGATGGAATTTTATCAATTGGCGTTAAGATTTTCACAATGTTTTCAGCTTTTGTTTTATGAGCAACGACAAATGTTGCCGTTGTCCTGAATTCTGTGTCACGGTCAAGATTATCTAATACAAAATCCAAACCTTCTTCTTTTGCCAGCTTTTCACTGATCACGACTAGATTGGTATGGGCAAAATAAAGCCGCCGTGATACCTTTATGGAGGCTTTCCTGAGTGCTTCCGTCATATTGTTACCTTCAATCGAATAGACAGATACAGGCGGCCTGTCTCCAGCACCGCCTCCCTGAAGGCCGCCGGCAACATTTCCTGGATTGATAATTTGAAGATGCAGCACGTAGTTGCCGTCGTTTGTCCGATCGATGCCAATTGCCGAGATAATCGCAAGATCCGTCAGCTCCCGCTTATCCCAGCAGCCGGGCAGCACAATGACGCTCAAAAGCATGAGAACGGCTAATAGACATTTACGTACCATTCTGATCCCCTTCTTCCAAATCTTTGTTCACCATTCCTCGTGAACCGGCCGGCTCTGGGCGTTGATCTTGCCCCTGCCGCACCTTATCTTTCTTACTGACCGATTCCGGCCTCTTTTCATCGGCCCACCACGGAACCCGGAAAAGCGCGTCCTTTACGCCTTGTGAAGAAAAGGGTGCAAGCGGCGACATATATGGAACGCCAAATGAACGAAGACTGCATAAGTGCACAAACATCATAATGATCCCTAAAATCAGCCCGTAAAAACCCATAACAGCTGAGGCAATAATAAACATAAACCGAATAAGCCGGGCTGAAATCGCCATTGCAAACGCCGGTGTTGCGAAGCTCGCAATCGCGGTGAGTGCCACGATAATCACCATTGCCGGAGAGACGATACCAGCCTGTACGGCAGCCTGGCCGATTACGAGCGCGCCTACGATTGACACTGCCGAGCCGACAACCCGGGGCAGCCTGACTCCCGCTTCCCTCAGAATCTCAAAAGCAACCTCCATCGTCAGCGCCTCCACAACAGCCGGAAACGGGACAATTTCCCGCTGGGCCGCAATGACCACTAACAGCTGAGTCGGTATCATTTCTTGATGAAACGTCGTGGCTGCCACGTATACGGCCGGAGCCACAAGCGAAATGAAAAAGACTAAAACACGAAGAATTCTTATGCTTGTCGCAATGTCAAAACGCGAATAATAATCCTCAACAGACTGAAAAAACTGGACAAATAAGGCCGGGGCTATAAGCACAAACGGTGTTCCGTCCACAATAATCGCGAATCTTCCTTCTAACAGATTACCCGCTACAACATCAGGGCGTTCTGTATGATACATAGTCGGAAACGTCGTAAAGGTTTCATCTTCAATCAGCTGCTCAATATATCCAGATTCCAAAATACTGTCAATATCTATTTTTTCCAGGCGCTGCTTCACTTCCTTCAGCACCTTTTCATCACATATTCCTTGAATGTACATGAGAGCGATATCCGTATTCGTAACAGAACCTTTTTTCATTTTTTCAACCCATAAATTCGGATTTTTAATGTATCGCCGGATCATGGAAATATTGGTTTGCAGAGACTCTGTAAACCCTTGGCGCGGGCCGCGGAATGACACCTGGGTGCTCGGCTCTTGGATGGAGCGCTGCTCTCCCCCTTGAGTGCTGCAAATCAGCGCTTCGGCATAGCCATCGGCAAAAACGAGCGCATTGCCGAGCATTAACTCGGAAAAAAGCTTATCCCAGCTCTTTTCCGCTTTCACCCCGCCCAGTGGGAGCGTTTTTTCAAGAATTTGCTGGATCGCATGAGTATTCTGGATAGACTCATCCTGTACCAATGGATCGATTAACGACTCATGGATCGTGTTATTATCGACCAGCCCAGCAATATAAATAACAGCTAGATGGACACGATCCTGCTCCCCGATTTTAATCTCGCGAATGATAACGTCAGAACTACTTCCGACTTCCTTTTTCGTTTCCGCTATGTTCTTTGCCAAACTAGGAGAAATGAGAACTGGCCTTTCTTTTTCTTGCTGCCGTTCCTGATTCTTTTCTTCTGTATTCCGCTTGTCTTTTGAACCGGTATTGTTCTTTCGCTTAGAAAATAAAGGCATACACAAATACCTTTCCTTGTCGTTTTCTCATATTCTTCCTATTAGAATTAAGATTATGCATAGGTTTAGATGCCGTATAACTTCTCCGCCAACGATAGACACTAAAAGCGGAGGATGATGAAGCATGAAGATATTGGGCGTGACAGGAGTCATATTAATTTGTTTATTAACTATTTCTGTATTGATGGACATGCTTCAAGGGTTCAGTTTAACAAAAGCGATTTATAACAATATGTCCAGCTTTAAGATGACAACGTTTGCGGAATGGGTTGTACTTTTATTTTTTGTGTTAGTCCTTGTGAGGGAAATGTACGTGATCTATAAATCGAAAAAAAAGAACCCCTAGAGGGGGCGCTTTTTTCAGGCGATAATATTGCCGTCTAGTGTATCACTGCTGTGTTTGTTGATGGTCCCTTTATAAATGCGGTTGCCAATGATTTTGGAATTGGTTGAGGTGTTTGTTTGAATAGCTGTCGCAGTGCCTGCGGAGAGGTTATTGATGGTGTTTCCAGAAATGATAGAGCCTGCTGATCCATTGACATAAATCACAATCGGATTCCCGGCTGTTCTGTTGACTGAAATGGTATTATCAAAAATCTCATGCACACCGGTGCTGATATAGATGGTGACCAAAAGCGGAGATCTGTCGAGGTGGTTGCCGATAATTGAGGTTTTTGCACTTGTGGAGCAGTAAATCGGGTAATTTTTAAACTCTTTAAATGTATTGTTTTTGATGATAGCGCCAGCATTATTTGTGACGGAAACAGCATATGATTCCGGGACCGCTTCAAACGTGTCAGGATGCAGTGTATTTCCTTCAATCACCGCATTCCCTTGAGCGATCCAAATGCCCCGGCTGAATTTTCTCAGGAGATTATCTTTAATGATCACGTCGCCTCCGGAGATGTTCACTCCGTCAATGACTTGAATGAGACAGTTATTCAGAAACGCGATGTCATCTGACAGCACTGCGCGAAGACCGATGCTGCGCCTTGTTTCAGACAGTCCGTTTTGAATGTGGTTACCGTCTACCTTTACGTCAGAAGACTGATAAACCAATATCCCTGTGTTTTCAAAGTTGCTGATTTTGTTGTCCGTCACAAGAACGCTCTTTCCCCTGACATCAATTGCAGTTGAAAATCCAGTAATCAGATTGCCAGAGATCACCGCATCACTGGTCTCTTTTCCTTGTGACACACCGAGTCCGGTTATCCCGACTCTTGTCGCAGCCGCCGCGTCTTCAGGGCCTCTCAGAATATTTCCCTTGATCACTGTTTGCGTCCCATATCCGTAGCTGATTGTATTATCTGAGAGATTTCCTTCTATTAAAACGCCATACCCGTTAAAATTGGTCACAGAACTTGAAACGTTTCCAATAAAGTAGTTATTGCGAATTGATACATTAATCGGTTCCTCATAATCAACATCACCTTCGCCATACCCTTCAATGTCAATTCCGTATTTCGGCGCTGTCCCATTCCCCGTTCCGGCATCTTCAATCACGCATTCCTCCACCGTGACCATGTCACATCCGGTAATGGAAATGTTATTTCTCCTCGACCGCCGAACCTCACAGCGGCGGATGATAATTTGCTTTGACGTTCGATAATCTTGATTGGTCTTTAATCCCCTCGGACTGACAATGATCCCATCGCCGGTAAAATCAGAAATTTTCACATGATCAATGACAACATTCGAGCATCCTTCAATACATATGCCAAAGCCCCATTCATGGGTTGACCTGATCCCCGCTGAGGCGTAGATATGCTCATCGCGTTCGCCGATAATTTGTCCCCCGGAAATGGTTATATTCTCTTGCTTGCCTACATAAAATGCGGAATAACCCCAAGAACGATTCGGGATTACTTTCATGATACACTCCGGGTCCATCATAATCTCAAGGTTGCCGGGAACAATGATTCCCGCGTTTCGAAACTTCTGATTAAAATCTCCGCCAAGCGTTCCATCTATTAAATATGTTCCCTTTGGAAACCAGACAGTATGATAGCCTTGAGAAACAGCTGTACTAAGGCACTGATTAATCAGTTCTGTCGAATCCGTTTGACCATCTCCAGGAACACCGAAATCTGCTGCATTTAATATGAATTCAGCCAATTGCGAGCCTCCTTCTCCATGATTACTATCATGTTACTCACAAAGGCCCGGTCTGCTTGTACATTTCTCTAAAATTTTATTAAAAAAATATAAAGGAATAGTTATGTAAGAAAATCTCACGATAAAGAGTATAAAAATTAGGAGAAAATCACTATTTTTAGGCATTTATAATTTTTCCATTATGGAACTATTTGAAATGAGTATAAATTATATTGACACAAGTATTATATAAGAATATGATTTTTATAATACACTTTTTTTAGAAAGGGTTTGGCTGACATGGCTTCGATTGATAACGAAAGTATCATCAAAAGCGTCCCGCAAAAAGGGTTCTTTGGTCACCCGCGAGGACTATTTACACTATTTTTCACCGAATTTTGGGAGCGTTTCTCTTACTATGGAATGAGAGCAATCTTACTTTACTATTTGTATACAGAGACGGTAAACGGCGGGCTTGGTTTTGACAAAGGCACTGCGGTTGCCATTATGTCGATTTACGGCTCACTCGTATACATGTCCACTATTATTGGCGGATGGCTCGCTGATCGGGTATTCGGTACCGCAAACACCGTGTTTTACGGCGGCATATTCATTATGTTCGGCCACATTGCACTCGCCTATCCGGGCAGTTCGATAGCATTCTATATCAGCATGGTGCTTATCATTGTCGGAACAGGCTTATTAAAACCAAACGTTTCAAGCGTGGTTGGGGATCTTTACACGAAAGAAGACCCGCGCCGCGACTCAGGTTTCAGTATTTTCTACATGGGGATTAACCTCGGTGGTTTACTTGCGCCGTTAATTGTCGGAACACTCGGACAGAAGTACAACTATCATCTCGGCTTCGGAGCTGCCGCGGTCGGAATGCTTCTCGGACTTATCGTATTTGCTTTGACAAGAAAGAAAAACCTCGGTCTTGCAGGTTCCAATGTGCCGAATCCGCTGTCTAAAAAATCTGCGATTGGCACCGGAATCGGTGTGATCATTGTGGCGATCGCAGTGATTATCTCCGTACAAACAGGCGTGCTGACGATCAAGCGTTTCATCGACCTAGTAAGTATTCTCGGTATTTTGATTCCTGTTATTTATTTCATCATCATGTTTACTAGCAAAAAAGCGGACAAAACAGAAAAATCCCGTCTTGCCGCTTACGTTCCTTTGTTTATCGGTGCTGTTATGTTCTGGGCCATTCAGGAACAGGGAGCGACCATTCTTGCGGTATATGCTGATGAGCGTATAAGACTTTCATTGGGTGGATTCGAACTTCAGTCATCTTGGTTCCAATCATTAAATCCATTGTTTGTCGTCATATTTGCGCCAATATTCGCATGGCTCTGGATGAAGCTCGGCAAACGCCAGCCGTCTACGCCAGTTAAATTCTCAATCGGAATTATACTTGCCGGATTGTCATTTATCATTATGGTATTCCCGGCTATGCAAGGAAAAGAAGCCCTCGTTAGCCCGCTTTGGCTCGTTCTCAGCTTCCTCCTTGTTGTGCTTGGAGAGCTGTGCCTGTCTCCAGTCGGTTTATCCGTGACAACGAAACTGGCGCCAGCTGCCTTCTCTGCACAGACAATGAGTATGTGGTTTCTGACGAACGCAGCAGCCCAAGCGATCAATGCCCAAGTAGCCGGATTGTTTGATAAAATTCCTGAAACAACGTACTTCGGCACCATCGGTTTGATTTCTATCGTTCTTGGCGGCATTCTCCTGCTGCTCTCGCCGGTGATCAAACGCGCGATGAAAGGGGTCTTATAATCAGAAACAGCCCGCGGATGTTGATCTGCGGGCTGTTTTTTATTGATCAAGCCATTTCCTGAAGCTTTGTTCGAAGGCTTGCGGTTCTTCCAGCATCGGCTGATGGCCGCTCTTTTCAAAAATAACCTTCTCCACATGTGGATATAAATCGTCAACAGTATCCCATAGCGTAACAGGGGCAACCAAATAATCATATCTTCCTAAGCCGATGTACACCGGCACTTGTACATCAGCTAACCGCTGAATGAGATTCAGCCGGGCAAATGTATTCCCCCATAATTCATCCATGATCGGCATATTCGTAAATACGCCATCCCATAAAGCAGCTGCATGCGGCTGCTCTTGATAAAAGCTTTTCGCTTCAGCGCGAATACACATGTGTACGAAGCGTCTTTCAGGATCGTTTTCAATGTCCTGCGGCAAATTCGCGATATCTTTTTCAAAGCGTTTCTTTCTCTCAAGACTGGCTGTTTCCATAAAAAATGATTCACTTTTTCGTTGTCTTTCTTCACTGTTATCAGGCGCAGTATTGAAGAGCGCCACCTTCCGGACATGTTCAGGATATGTCCTGGCATACTCTAAAGCCATAAAAGCATGCCCGGAATGTCCCAGGATGATAACATCCTCAAGCTGAAGAAATGTTCTCATCCTTTCAATATCAGCCAAAACGGCATCAAGCCTCGAATCCTCCTCACGAAGCTCTCGTTTAGGCTTAGCAAATCCCCTATGGTCGACAAAGATCCATTGATATTTCTGTTTGATATCTGAGGAAAAAAGGCGCGGGTAGTAAACCGCACTCCCGATCACAAGGATGGGTGCGCCCTCGCCCTCAATTCGATAAGCTAAATCAAAACCGTCCGAGTGACAGATCCCCGTACGTTCCATTTTTCCGCCCCCTTTGTTTTCATTATATAAAAAAAGCCTGACGCATGGCGTCAGGCTCTCGATATTACCGTTTTACTTCTTCCAGGGTCTTTTTCCATCTGCTCAGCACCTCTTCAGGCCTGTGAAGCTGGATACGGACACCAGAAGTCAAATCAGCGTATTTCGCAATGTCTTCCTTCACTGAAACGACCCGGCAGGAAAAACGGTCTCTATCATATTCGGCATCTTTCAAAGGCGGCAAAGGCGTGCATTCAAGCTTTACATAATAAGCAGCTCCCTTCCACCATGCCATGAACTGTGCTTTTCCTGTGCGAAGGATGTTGGCCGAAGTCATTGTGTTTTTCCACAGAGCGATTCGGATATCAGTTCGGTTCAGCGCGATCATTTCCCCCGCACTGATCATAGCGGCATGCGGCCAGCCATCCTCTGACACTGTTTGCAGAACGAAGGCCTCATGCTGCTTCTCATTTAGGCGGTCCCCGTCAAGCAGTTCAAAAAGACGGTCTGATAGACAGTTCACGCTGATCAAGCCTTTCGTTCCGGCACCGCCGGAACTTCAATGGCTGTTTCTGTTTCCTTCGGATCAATTTTAAACGCCGGATTGTATTTCGCGGGATTTGTAATGCTTTCCGGTTCACAGGATCTCCATGTAAAAAAGCATGTTTGGCACTGATAAACTTCCCATGCGCCTTCTACAGGCGATTTGCTCATGACTTCTCCCTTTTTTGAGTCGCATCGAGGACATGTATGCATTTCGAACATCCTTTCCTTATTTATTCATTAAGTCCATTAGTTTTTGTTCCCATTCTTTCGTTGTAAGCGGAGAATCAAGCGGCTGTGAATAGTGGCCTCTTGTTTCCGGCGCAACCGGTGTAGTCGCGTCAAGAATCATTTTGTGAGTGATTCCTGACGGATTAGATCCCGGATCAAGCGGCAGAACAGATAAGTCCGGAATGATGACCGCATCGTGTTTCGGATGCATTTTGGTCGAAAGCGCCCACATGACCTGCGGCAGGTTGAATGGATCGACATCCTCATCAACAACAATGACCATTTTGCAGTAGCCAAGTCCGTGCGGTGTGGTCAATGCGCGCATGCCGACCGCTTTCGCAAATCCGCCATAACGGGTTTTTGTGGATACAATCGCGATTAAACCGTGTGTGTACATGGCGTTTACTGCCACAATTTCGTTCGGATACGCTTCTTTTAACTGCTGATAAAGCGGCACGCATGTGTTAATGCCGATCATGTAATCGCATTCTGTCCAAGGCATGCCTAAGTATAAATGTTCAAAGATCGGATTGTTTCTGTGATAGACGCGTTTAATTTTAATGATCGGCATGCTGCGTCCGCCGGAATAATGGCCTGTGAATTCACCGAACGGCCCTTCATATTCGCGCTCTCCGGCAATAATCTCACCTTCAAGCACCACTTCAGCGCCCCACGGAACATCAAGATCAGACAGCTTTGATTTGACGATGCGATATGGTTCGCCTTGAATCGCGCCTGCCATTTCGTATTCTGATTGATCATAGAGAAGCGGAGTCGATGCCGCTGTTGTAATAACCGGCTCACAGCCAAGCGCAATCGTGACTGGAAGATTGATGCCGCGTTCTTCAGCTTGGCGCAAATGGATGGCAATATCGTGCTGCGGCACAGGCTGAATGCCGAGGCGGTCTTTTCCTTTGACCTGCATTCTGTAAATGCCGACATTTTGTTTGCCAAAGTTGTCAGGGTCTTCAAGATCACGGGAAATGACACATGCTTTGTCTAAATAGTAGCCTCCATCACCTTGGTTAATTCTGAAAAGAGGCAGTATATCGAACAAATTGATATCTCCTGTGATTTCATTTTCATGAAATGGCGCTGTTACTTCACGTTTGACCGGCATCGGAAACTGGTCATAACGCTTTGCGAATTCAAAAAACTGTTCTTTTACCGGTGTGTCTTTCGGCATACCCAGCATCATTGCATGGTTCGGCCAAGAGCCGATGACATTCATCGCAATTCGCGCGTTATGATAGCCATAAATGTTGTCAAATAAGAGCGCGGGGCTTTTATCGCCAAGGTTGCTGGCTGCGCGTGCGGCGGCCCCTAAATCAGGCTCCGGCTTTACCTCTTCATTCACTGTAAGCAGCTGTCCTTCTTTTTCGAGGGCTGCGAGAAATTCTCTGAAATCTTGATAAGCCATGATCAAGCTCCTCCTTTATGTTTTTCAATCCCATTCCAGCGCTTCGCTTCAGGAAGGCGAATGCCGAATTGGTCCAACGTTCTAAATACAATATGGTCAACCATTTCCTCTAAGCTGGTCGGCTGATTATAAAATGCCGGCATCGGAGGAAGAATGATTGTACCCATTTTCGTAAGCGCTAGCATATTTTCGAGATGTATTTGGTTCAAAGGCGTCTCTCTCGTTAAGAGGACGAGTTTTTTTCTCTCCTTGAGCATGACATCCGCCGCACGTGTCAGCAGATTATCCGCCATTCCGGTGCGAATGCTTGCGAGAGATTTCATGCTGCACGGCGCAACGATCATTCCATCGGTATCAAACGATCCGCTTGAAATGGCCGCCGCCTGGTCCTTATGTGAGTAAGTGTATGTGGCCAGCTGTTCTACTTCTTGTAAGGTATAGCCTGTTTCGTGTTTGATCGTGACGTTCGCCCAAGGAGACACAACGAGATGGGTTTCCACTTCGGCGGCCTTCAGCCACTGCAGCAGCCTGACCCCGAAAATCGCCCCTGTTGCCCCTGTCATTCCGACAACGAGTTTCACTTTGCCCCCTCCTTTACGCTTGAATTCTGCTTTCATTTCAATCATACTCCTGATATATCCATATGAAAAATATCTATAAAATCTATATTTAATACTTAAAAGGTATATTAAGGAGGCGCTTTCTTTTGGACATTCGCCAGCTTCGATACTTCATTACCATTGCCCAAGAACAGAAAATCACGTCCGCAGCCAAAAAGCTTCACATGGCGCAGCCGCCTTTAAGCAGGCAGCTCAAACAGCTGGAGGACGAGCTTGGTGTTGTTCTGTTTGATCGGAACAAGAAAAAACAAATGACGCTTACATATGAAGGAACTGTTTTTCTGAAAAGAGCAAAGGAGATTTTGCATAGGTTTGAGGATGCTGTCATTGAGGTACAGGAGCTGAAGGAGGAGGTAGCCGGCACGCTTGCCGTGGGTTCAACAATTTATTGCGCGGCTCTGATGCTTGAAAAAGTCACACAGATCAAAGAGAGATACCCCCATCTCACCTTTAATATTTGGGAAAATGAGCCTGCGACACTGTTGGAACTGCTGGAAAGCCGGCAAATCGATGCGGCGGTCACGACAACACTGATCAAAAGTGACAGAGTACAATTCAAGCAGCTTGATGACATTCCATGTGTGCTCGTGCTTTCAGATGAAGCCGGATATCCGTGCGGAGACACGATTAAAATGGAGGACATTCCTTCGTTTCCGCTGATACTGCTCCGACCTGTTAACGGAAAAGGCGTTTATAATCAGGTCATGAATGAATTTCATCGTTTGAACCTGAAGCCGAGCATTGTTTGTGAATGCCATGACTCTGCAACTTTGCTCAGCCTCGTGTCATCCGGTTTTGGCGCGTCTATTCTGCCTGTCACAATGATTCCCGTTCATATGCGAAATCACGTTCACATCGTCCATATCGAAAATAATCCCTTCATTATGACGCCGGCTGTCATGTGGAGAACGGACAGTTATTTGCCTAAACCGGCACAGCAATTTTTGGATTTATTTTAAAAGATTTTGTCTTATGAAAACCAAATACTTGACTCATACTAAAAAAAAGTTATCCTTTAGATTTGTAAGCTAATTTTTTATTTCAATAAAATCAACCAGAAAAGTGGGGAATAAGATGAAAAAAGCATTATTGGCTTTATTCATGGTCGTAAGTATTGCAGCTCTTGCAGCTTGCGGAGCAGGAAATGACAATCAGTCAAAAGATAATGCCAAAGATGGCGATCTTTGGGCTTCAATCAAGAAAAAAGGTGTGCTCACAGTCGGAACGGAAGGAACATATGAGCCGTTCACTTACCACGACAAAGACACTGACAAGCTGACTGGCTATGATGTCGAAGTCATCACAGAAGTCGCAAAACGCCTCGGGCTTAAAGTCGATTTTAAAGAAACACAATGGGACAGCATGTTTGCCGGCCTGAATTCCAAACGGTTTGACGTTGTTGCCAACCAAGTCGGAAAAACAGATCGTGAAGACAAATATGATTTCTCAGATAAATACACAACATCAAGAGCCGTTGTCGTGACGAAAAAAGACAACAACGATATTAAGTCTGAAAAAGACGTAAAAGGAAAAACGTCAGCTCAATCACTGACAAGCAACTATAACAAACTAGCTACAAATGCTGGCGCGAAAGTAGAAGGCGTTGAAGGCATGGCGCAGTCCCTTCAAATGATCCAGCAAGGCCGCGTCGATATGACTTACAACGATAAGCTTGCCGTATTGAACTACTTAAAAACATCCGGCAACAAAAACGTGAAGATCGCGTTTGAAACAGGCGATCCGCAGGAAACGTATTTCACGTTCCGTAAAGGAAGCGGCGAGGTTGTTGATCAAGTCAACAAAGCATTAAAAGAAATGAAAGAGGACGGGACTCTTTCTAAAATTTCTAAAAAATGGTTCGGCGAAGATGTTTCTAAATAATCTGCCGGCATTGACGCTTGGCACGGCGATCCCGTGGGATCTGGTGCAGCAGTCATTCTGGCCGATACTTTCAGGGGGAATCTACTATACGATTCCCCTTACGATTCTTTCCTTTATATTTGGAATGATCCTGGCGCTGATTACGGCGCTTGCCAGAATGTCGAAAGTGAGACCTTTGAGATGGGTGTTCAGCGTATACGTATCCGCAATACGCGGCACTCCTCTTCTCGTTCAATTGTTCATCATTTTCTATCTGTTCCCGGCCTTTAACATCACATTAGATCCATTTCCAAGCGCAGTCATCGCCTTTTCATTAAACGTCGGCGCCTATGCATCTGAAATCATCCGGGCATCTATTTTATCCGTGCCGAAAGGGCAATGGGAAGCCGGCTACACAATCGGCATGACACATCAGAAAACGCTGTTCCGCGTCATACTGCCGCAGGCGTTTCGTGTGTCGATCCCGCCATTATCCAATACTTTTATCAGCCTGATTAAAGATACATCCCTCGCCTCTCAAATTCTGGTCGCTGAGCTGTTCAGAAAAGCCCAGGAAATCGGCGCGCGGAATCTTGATCAAATTTTAGTGATCTATATTGAAGCAGCCTTTATTTATTGGATTATCTGCTTCCTGCTTTCACTCGTCCAGCATGTCATCGAACGGCGTCTTGACCGCTACGTGGCCAAATAAGGAGGTTCCGAGTATGCTTACCGTTACAGGATTAAACAAATCATTCGGTGAAAATGAAATTTTAAAAAAGATAGATATGAAGATTGAAAAAGGAAAAGTCATCGCCATACTTGGGCCTTCAGGTTCAGGGAAAACGACGCTGCTCCGCTGCCTGAACGCGCTGGAGATTCCGAATCGCGGAGAGCTTACATTTGATGATTTCTCCATCGATTTCTCCAAAAAGGTGAAACAGGCGGATATCCTAAACCTTCGCCGAAAATCCGGAATGGTGTTTCAGGCGTATCACCTGTTCCCGCACCGCACAGCCCTCGAAAACGTGATGGAAGGCCCTGTTCAGGTGCAAAAACGGAACAAAGAGGAAGTCAGAAAAGAAGCGATCCAGCTGCTTGATAAAGTCGGATTGAAGGACAAAATGGATTTATATCCGTTCCAGCTTTCCGGCGGCCAGCAGCAGCGCGTCGGCATCGCCCGCGCACTGGCGATTCAGCCTGAGCTCATGCTGTTTGACGAACCGACCTCAGCGCTTGATCCGGAGCTCGTCGGAGAGGTGCTGAAGGTTATCAAGGACTTAGCCAATGAAGGCTGGACCATGGTCGTGGTGACCCACGAAATCAAGTTCGCGCAGGAAGTTGCTGATGAAGTCATCTTCATCGACGGCGGTGTAATCGTGGAGCAAGGACCGCCGGAGCAAATTTTCTCCGCCCCAAAAGAAGAACGGACACAACGGTTCTTGAACCGGATTTTGAACCCGCTGTAATAAGAAAAACAGGGCGTCAGCGCCCTGTTTCAGATTATTGACAAAATCCTAAAACGATTTTCGTTTTAGGATTTTGTGATTTTCAGCGTGATTGAAAACCTTTGAAGTCTAGGAAGGGCGAGCATTGGAGCACAGCGAATGTTAAATTCGTGAGCACCGAAGCACAGGCCTGACAACGAATGCAAGGGTTTGCCAACACGCTGAAACAGGGCGCCCGCGGCGGCCCTGTTTTTTTGTTGAGCTCCTTTCGCCTATTCCGCCCTTCTGTCAGATGTGCTACAATGACAATCGACTGATTTTTACGAAAGAAGGGACCTCACGTGAAGCAAGAACTTGTTCTGCGCTGGACATTTTATTTTGCCGGTTTGATCATTTTGGCTTTTGGTGTATCCCTGACGATAGAAGGAAAAGCACTCGGCATTAGTCCGTGGGATGCATTTCATTACAGCCTGTTTCAGCACTTCGGGCTTACCATCGGCCAGTGGTCCATCATTATTGGAGCGCTCATCGTCGGATTAACGTCATTGTTCACGAGGGCTTGGCCAAAAATAGGAGCGATCCTGAATATGGTGCTCATCGGTGTATTTATAGACTTTTTCAATTTTCTTCTGCCTGCTCCCTCGACCTACACGGGCTCCGTCATCGTCTTCTCTCTCGGCGTGGTGCTGATCGGTTACGGCGTCGGTGTTTATGTATCAGCAGGCCTTGGCGCGGGGCCGCGTGATTCACTGATGATGCTGATTACAGAAAAAACCGGCTGGAATGTGCAATGGGTGCGGAACGGCATGGAATTAACTATTTTATTTGCGGCATGGGGCATGGGCGGCCCGATCGGTTTTGGCACCATTTTGACCGCCATCTTCACCGGACTCATTTTGCGCTTTTCATTGCCGCAGTCAATCCAGCTGCTGAATTATGCCGTGGCAAGGCGGACAGCCGCTGTGAAAGCATCTCCGCCTGTACACTAAAACAAAGCCGTTTTGGCTTTGTTTTTTATTTTCTCCTCTATATGAGTCTTGTTGATGTATGATAGGATGGTTTTGACAATCTTTTGCAGACGGAGGACCTAGAATGAAGATTTACGGAATTTATATGGACCGCCCGCTTTCACAGGAAGAGACTGAACGGTTCATGTCTTTCATATCGACTGAAAAACGGGAGAAATGCCGGAGATTTTATCATAAAGAAGATGCACACCGCACCCTGCTGGGAGATGTGCTTGTTCGTTCAGTCATAAGCGGGCAGTATCAGTTGGACAAATCTGATATCCGCTTTAGCACGCAGGAATACGGGAAGCCCTGCATCCCTGATCTTCCTGACGCCCATTTCAACATTTCTCATTCCGGCCGCTGGGTCATTGGTGCGTTTGATTCACAGCCCATCGGCATCGATATTGAAAAAATGAAACCGATCAGCCTTGAGATCGCCAAGCGCTTCTTTTCAAAAACAGAGTACAGCGACCTTTTAGCCAAAAACAAGGACGAGCAAACAGACTATTTTTATCATCTATGGTCAATGAAAGAAAGCTTTATCAAACAGGAGGGCAAGGGGTTATCACTACCGCTTGATTCCTTTTCAGTGCGCCTGCATCAGGACGGAGAAGTATCCATTGAGCTTCCGGACAGCCATTCCCCCTGCTATATCAAAACGTATGATGTCGATCCCGGCTACAAAATGGCTGTATGCGCCGCGCACCCTGATTTCCCTGAGGATATCACAATGGTCTCGTACGAAGCGCTTTTATAAATGGCTCATCAACAGCTTGACACCGCGATCAATATCTTCCGTTTTCACATTGGATATATTGATTTTTAATAGATTTTCTTTTTGATAACCTGATAAATAATGACGGTCTATCGCCTCAAGGTGAACCCCTTGTTTTTTCAGTCTATGAATTACCCTTGAGGCCGGTAGATCCTCAGGAAGCACCAGATGGGTGTGCATACAGGGTGCCTGGCCGCCTGAAAACGTAAAGCGGCCGCTTCCCAGCTGCCTGTGGGTTTGTATGGCTTGATGAAGCCTCAGTGATCGCTCCTTATAGGAATCTCTGATTTTCTCCTTGTGCCTGCCATACATACCGCTTTTCAGATAAATCTCCAATGCCGCTTGAGAAATCATCGAACAGTCGATGTCGTTCAGCTTTTTGTACGCATGAAACGTATCAGTCAGTGCTTCGGGCAAAACAGCCGCCCCCACGCGAAGGCCGGGAAACATCATTTTCGAGAAACTTTTCAAATAAATGACATGTGAGGACAGGTCATATGCGTGCAGCGGATCTGCCTTTTTATTTTCCTCCAAATCACCGAGATAATCATCCTCAACGAGATAGACATCATACGCTTCTGCCAGTCTTACAAGCTCCTGTTTATCACGCTCTGACAAAGAGCAGCCAAGCGGATTATGGAAGCGGGGCATCGTATAAAAAAATTTGATCGATTCTGTTTGAAAAAGCCGCTCAACCTCGGTTAAATTGAGCCCCTCTTCCGTTCGTTTCACTCCGATGGCGGGAATTCCAAGCGTCTCAAGCTGTTCGACCATCAAATGGTAGCCCGGCTGTTCAATGGCGATCTTCTCTTTCCCATTTGGAAACGGCATGGCACAAAGCAAGGATAACGCCTGCTGGACACCTGAAGTAATGAAAATGTGCCGTTCATCCGCAAATACCTGCTGATTGGCCAAGAGCTTTCGGAGTACACGGATGAGTGATGGAAGCCCCTTTGGCGTCCCATAAATAAACAAATCGTTTTTGTATGTATCAATCGCTTTGTTGATGCAGTGCTGAAAATCAAGATACGGAAACACATCAGGATCTGGCGCAGATGTGGCAAAGTCGATGGGGCCAGGCTGCGCGCTTTTTGATTTCCCCGTCTTTTTCACAATATAATAGCCGCTTTTCGGAACGGAATAGATAAGGTGGCGCTTTTCCAGCTCCTGCAGCGCGCGGATCACTGTGCTTTTGCTGACTTGGTGGCGGGCGGACAGCTGACGGATAGATGGAAGCCTGTCTCCTTCTTGATAGGCGGTGCTTTGCATCATCTCCTCTATCCTCGTTAATATACACATGTATTTCTCCATGTCTTCTCCTCCTGCTTTGTACCGGTACAGTTCATTGTTTTTCTCATTGTACCGTGCTGACCGCGGCCATACAATAAAGGGAGCGACCGGCGCTGCAATTCAGGTAAAGGAGCACCTCCCATTATGGTTAAACATCAGCAAGCCTCCGCTTATATAGCGGCTGTTTTATATTCGGTTATTATCGGTTTATCCTTTCTATTCGTAAAAATCGCACTGCAAACAGCAGAGCCGTTTGATATTCTGGCGCACCGGTTCACCATTGCGTTTGCTGCGGCCACTGTACCTGTCTTATTCGGCTGGGTAAAGCTTTCAATCCGCGTAAAGGACGTCATTGCCATTTTGCCGCTCGCCCTGCTGTATCCCGCGCTATTTTTCAGCTTTCAGGCATTCGGCCTTGTGTACTCGTCCTCATCTGAAGCGGGGGTTATTCAGGCAGCCATTCCGATTTTCACGATGGTGTTTGCCGCTTATGTTTTAAAGGAACGCCCGACGTGGATGCAAAAGGGGTTCACGGTTTTATCCGTTGCCGGTGTCATGTTTATTTTTGTGATGAAAGGCGTTGACGTGGAATCAGCCAGCTTAAAAGGGTCTTTGCTGATACTGTTGTCCGCCTTGTCTTCAGCGATGTACAATACCGCTGCCAGAAAAATGACGCAGCGGTTCAAGCTGACCGAGCTTACCTACATCATGTCTGCCATCGGCTTTGTCGTCTTCAACGCCATTGCCCTTGTGCGCCACGGAGCGGCGGGAACTGTCGGCACTTATTTTCAGCCATTCCAGGAGCCCGGCTTCGTTCTCTCTATTTTGTATTTGGGCGTGCTGTCTTCACTTGTCACTTCATTCTTGTCTAACTATACGCTGTCACGGATTGAGGCGTTTAAAATGAGTGCTTTTAATCATGTATCTACTATCGTAACGATGATTGCAGGAGTGGTGATTCTAAACGAAAGCCTTGCCTGGTATCACTTTGCCGGAGCGGTTTGTATTATGATTGGCGTGTTGGGGAGCAATACCAATCTGCAGAAAAAAACAAAGCGCTCTGGTATGCCTGCAAAAAAATGAGAAATTATGCTAGACTGAAAGGAAAAACATGGTTAGAGGTGTAGGTTTACCGTATGATTCAATATGCTAGTGAAAGTATCATTCTTCCAGGAGAAATCACTTTTAAGGATGTAAGAGAAATCTTTTTTTATCAAATCGCAAAAATGTCATGCTTTTACTTTCTGTTGTGTTGCGCCATATTTGCTGCAGTTAACTTCATTAACGGATGGCCCCGTATCGTTTATGGCAGTGACGCGCTTAACTTGTTTATGAACAGTATGTTGATTATCGTGATGTCCGTTCTGTTTACACTGCTGCTTATCCTTCTTCTATATGTGAAGTTTTCCAGAGCATACAAGAAGAACGAACGGATGAAATCTAAAAGAACATATACTGTGAATCAAGAAGGAATCCGTATAAGTTCTAAAAAATATGACCTCATTTTCAATTGGAATGAAATTACAGCTGTTTTCGAATATAAGAATATCTTTCGGATCAATACATCCAGCAGCCAATATATTGCGATACCAAAACATTTTTTTCATTCCGTAGTGGAGATGAACAGATTCAAGGAGATTATCCTTAAAAATACAGAAACAAAAAAACTCAAATTTAAAAAGGATCGGCATTGACAGTGCCGGTCCTTTTATATTGATTGATGGGTTTCTTTTGCCTTTTGTTTATCTAAAAACGGCACAAGCTCTATGACAGCCGATACACCCACAAACACGATACACACAGCAACAATCAGCAGATAATCATGAGTCATGTCAAAAAACAAACCGCCCGTATACACACTGAGAGCCCCGGCAACCTGATGGATAAAGAAATTGATGCCTAACAGCGAACCTATCAATCCTGTTTGATAGCTTTCTGAAATTGACGCCGCGGTCAGCGGGATCACGCCTGTGTAACTGAGTCCAAATAACAGGATAAAGCTAAAGTACCAAAGTTCGCTGTGATGAATTCCGAGAATGGGGATGAGCAGGCAAATCAGGCTGAGCAGCCGAATGAAAAATAAGATGGATAGCATGACGCTTCTGCTGCCGAGGAGATCTGACAGCCAGCCCGCCAATAATCCGCCAATGATAATAAACGCCCCGAACGCGGCCATCATTCCGTTAACATGAGAGACATGCGCATCCTTCAGTATCGGGACGAGGTGAGCATCAATGATTCCCATCGTAAATCCGCAAGTAAACATCCCAAAGTACAGGATATGAATGAGGCGAGACTGCTTCATCACGTTCCAAAATCCTCTCCAGTCATAAGATTTTTTCACTGACTGCACTTGTGCATGTGGCGGGTGCTTCATCCCGAAGGCGAGGAGCGGCAGCAGAACAGCCGCCATGACGATTCCCAAAATGGTATAGGTGTTCTGCCAGCCGGCATGGTACGGAGCCGCTGCCCAAATGGGCGAGAGAAGCAGCAAGCCCGCAGAGTTGGCATTGGTCAAAATAGCAAGTGCCAGACCTTTGTGTGTGTCAAACCAGCGGCTGATGAAATACTGGGTTGTCACGCCGACCGCACAGGAATAGCCGATCCCGCCAAGCACACCGTAAATAGCGGAAAACACATGAACATTTGGTGAATACGGAAGCACCAAAAAGCTAGCGCTGATGCAAACAGCCCCCAGCGCCATAATTTTTCTGACACTGAACCGGTCGATAAAAAAACCGACAAAAAACTGGACGATGCCGGTTGTGATCATAAAAATGCTGACAGAAACCGAGATCAGCGACCTGTCGGCATGGAAGGCATCCGCCATTGGAAGCATAAAAAATTGAAAGGAGTTTCTGAATGAGTTCATTCCGATGGCGAAAACAAACGTAAACAGCAATACAAACCATTTCATCCTGGGAGACGTGCGCATGTTTTGACCTGCCTTTATTTGAGTATTTCGACTATTATACCATGCAAAAATTGTCATTCCACACTAAAAAAGCGGAACAGCCTGAGCTGTCCGCTTTTGATCACGATTGAATGATCGGATGCTGATTCAAGATTGCAAAAATCCGTTCTGCGACTTCTTCCGTTTGTGACAGCAGGAACATGTGGCCGCCGTCAAATTGATGGAATGTGATGTCTTTTGCCCACTTCTTCCAGCCTTCCGCATCTCGAATGCATTTTTTATCATCAAGCCCGTTAAAGACATGAACAGGCGATTGGATCGGGGCCAGATCGTGAAGCACAAATTGTTCAAGCGCCCTGTAGTCCGATCGGAAGGAAGGCAGGAAAAAGGACATGACCTCCTTATTTTCAACAAGCTCTGCGGGCATTCCGCCTAATTTGATAATATGATCAAGGAATTGATCATCAGGCAGATGGGACACTTTCTTCCGCTGAATATGGGGCGGCTGTATCGCAGAAATGATAACGGCCTGTGGAAAGATGCCTTCCCGCTCAAGCTTTTGCGCCAGCCTGAAGGTGATCATGCCGCCCATACTGTGTCCGAACAGCACAAACGGCCGATCAGGGCCCAGGTTCAGTTCTTGCTTGTACAAATCCGTCAGCTCTTCGAGATCCTCAATGGCTGTCGTTTGATTCGTGCCGTGTCCCGGCGGCTCAGCAGCAAGCATCTCACACTCCCCCTGCAAAAAAGCATGGAGAGGGCGAAACGACGCTGAGTAGCCGCCGGCAAACGGAAAACAGATGAGCTGCGTTTTTTCCGACGCATCAAATGATTTGAAGAGTTGGCTCATTGGCTGTCTCCTCCTTTCATCACTTCATTTAAGAAACCGTTACGGTTTGTGTATTAAGAAATTCGAGCAAAATTACGGCATTCCTATCTAGCGTTTCGCCCTGCAGCATTTCTGCGTGTGTTCCGAAGCCTCTTTTCACACGATAAGCACCTGTTGTTGCCTCTTCCCATGATGCAAGCCATTCCGGCATGTCAAAATCAGCGCCAGATGTCAGCAGATCAATATCTGCTTTCACTTGGCCTGTGCTGATCAGGCTGACGTAGTATGAGTAAAAGGCGTGTGTTTTTTGCTTAAGTCCTTGTTTGACGGCTTCGCTGTTGAGTGCTTCATTGTCCCGGTTGACATTCATCAACGCTTCGACATCACTTTCAACCGTGCGTCCGTCCAGATCACTGACACCTTGTTTTTTATAAGAATCCACCATGATGATCCGCTGCACAATACGGCCTTGTTCCTCAAGCTTTTTGGCAGCTTCAAACGCCAGGCTGCATCCTGCTGAATATCCAAACAAAGTCAAAGGCCCTTCCGGCTGAAGCTTCTGGATCAAATCCGTATAGCGGTCAAGGCGATTTTCTTCCTCAATGAAGTCAAAGGCGCACAGCTTGTATGACGGCAAGCGGTTGGCCAGGTTTTGGTACATGAGGCCATAGCCCAAGACTGGAGGAAATGCGAAAATGATCTGTTCCTGATCGGGATTCATTATCGTTACATCCTGCAATCCATCTGAGCCCCCGTTTTTCAAAAACGCTGAAATACCGGCGATTGTCGGCGCTTCAAACAAAACCTTTACCGGAAGATCAATCCCGAGCTCCTTCTTGATGCGGGAGGCGGCGGTCATTGCCTTCAAGGAATGTCCTCCGAGCACAAAGAAATCGTCATGAATGCCGACTTGTTTTCTGCCGAGAACCTCAGACCAGATTTGCGCGATTTTTTCTTCCATCTCGTTTCGCGGCCCGATCCATTCTTCCGCCAGCTGATCCTGATCAGGTTTTGGCAGCAGCCGTTTATTGACTTTCCCGTTTGTCGTTAAAGGAAGCTCATCCAAGAAGGTAAAGGTTTGCGGCACCATGTAAGCAGGAAGCTGTTTTTTCAGGTGCGCCTTTACGCCTTCAGCTGAAAGCTGCGTCCGGGTCACCAGGTAGGCGTTGATTGATGCATCGCCAGACTCAGGGCAGTCCGCAACAACGACCGCATCTTTCACTCCCGGGTATTCCTGCAGCTGCTTTTCAATTTCTTCAAGCTCAATCCGGTGTCCCCGTATTTTGACCTGATCGTCAATACGGCCGGCGTATTCAATCGTTCCATCCGGCAGCCAGCGTGCTAAATCCCCTGTGCGGTAAAGCATTTCTTTCGGCTTAAACGGGTTCTTGATAAACTTTTGCTTCGTGAGGTCAGCACGATTTACATATCCTTTTGACACGCCCATTCCGCTGATGCACAGTTCACCGATCGCCCCGAATGGCTGGAGCTGGCTTTGCTCATTCAGAATATAAATACTGGCATTGCTGATCGGCTTTCCGATCGGCAATGAGGAGATGGAATCCGGTATATCATGCACGACGTGAGCAGTCGCAAACACTGTTCCCTCAGTCGGCCCGTAGCAGTTAATCAGCTTGCCCGGCCCCATGACCCGCAACGCTTTCCTGACGTGAGGCACAGATGCGCGCTCTCCGCCGAATAATACACAGCGAAGCCCCTTCATCCAATCCTCTCCCGCATCTGTGAGAAGATTAAACAGCGCAGTTGTCGCAAACATGACATTGACATTCTCCTGCTTGATCAGATCAGTGAGCCGCTCTGTATCAAGCAGCGTATGTTCATCTGCGATAATGAGCCGTGCCGCATTCAGTATGGAAGCGTAGAAATCAAAGGTAAATGCGTCGAAGGCGTAATTCGAAACAGATAAGAACGTATCTTTTTCAGAAAATGCCATGTAGTCTACATGCTTGACCAAACCTTGAATATTGGCATGAGTGGTCATATTGCCCTTCGGCTTTCCGGTTGTGCCCGACGTGTACATGATATATGCCGGATCATCGGGATCAATCGCGGTGGCAGGATCGCTTTCCTTTTCCTCAAACCGTGTTTGATCATCGATGACGAGCGTTGTGCCTGTATACGGCAGCTGAGCCGCTTGTTCTTTCATCTCCTGATGTGTCAGCAGACAGGCTGCCGCACTGTCAGTCAGCATATACGAGATTCGGTCCTCTGGCAGCTTCGGGTCAACTGGCAGATAAGCCGCTCCCGCCTTTAATACACCGAGAATGCCGATCACCAGTTCAAGTGAGCGCTTCGTGTACAGCGCTACAACGGAGCCTTTGCCCGCACCGTGTTTTTGCAAACGGTGCGCAAGGCGGTTCGCTTCCTGATCTAATTCGCAGTAAGACAGGGTCTGGCCGGAATACGTAAGCGCCGGCGCATTCGGATTGACATTCACCGCTTCCTTAAACCAATCGGTCAGGGGCTTTGTCTCATGAGTTTGAGCCGGCGGATTTAAGCCTGTAAGCAAAAATTCTCTCTCCCTGTCGTCAACGAGGTTGATCGTGCTGACAGGCTGTTCGGGATTCTGGATGAGCTGCTGAATTGCTGTGAGAAGCTGAGATTTCAAGCGCAGGATAAACGCCTCATCAAACACATTCTCATTATAAGCAAGCTTAATCAGCATCTCTTCACCTGGAGAAGCCATTAGGTTGAGATCATAATTCGACTTCTCAAAAACATGAACATCCACCATATCAAAGCCGTTTTCACTGCTTTCTTCATTTTTCGCATCCTGAAGCGGATAGTTCTCAAAAACAATGATGTGGTCAATCAGTTTCGGCTGATCGGCCTGGCTTTGGATGTCATAAAGCGGCACATATTGATGCGGCTCGGACTGCAGCGATTGCTCCTGCAGCTGCTTGAGCAAGCCGGTAAATGTGATATCCTTAGACAGCTTCACACGTCTCGGGACAACGTTGATAAACAGTCCGACCATATGTTCAACGCCTTTAATTTCCGCGGGACGCCCGGAAACGACTGTACCGAACGTTAAATCGCCAGACTGCTGATAGCGGCTGATCAATACGCTCCAGACTGCCTGCAGCGCCGTGCTTAAAGTGGTATGCTGCGATTTTGCAAGCTCGGTAAAGGCCTTTGTTTCCGCCTTCGGCAATGAAAAGAGCAGCTCCTTCGGCTCATAGCCGTCCTTTTGTTTCTTTCTTTGCTCCGCAAACGTCGTTTGTCCCTCAACATCCTCTAAGTACTCGCGCCAGTAATGCAGTGATGCGTGTTTATCTTGCTTTTCAAGCCACTTGATATAGTCTTTATACGGTTTGACTGGCGGCAGGCTGTACGGCTTTTGTTCGCGCAGAGCATTGTATACTTTAAATAGATCCTGCACGACGATGCCGAAGCACCAGCCGTCCAAAATAATGTGGTGGTAGCTCCATACCCATTCAAAGCTTTCTTCAGCTTTTTTGAAAACAGCTGCCCGCATCGGAATATCCCGCGTCAAATCAAAGCCTCTGATCTTATCCTGTTCCTTGTATTCATTGATTTTGGCTGCTTGCTCGCTGTCCGTTACATGTGTCAGATCGATTTCTTCTATATGAAACTGCCGTTTTTTCAATACGACTTGGACAGGCCTTTTTACTTTTTCGTGAATGAACACGGTACGAAATACATCGTACCGGTCCATGATCACATTCATGCTTTCTTCTAGGCATTTGATATTCAAGCTGCCTTTTACTTTCATCGTGATCTGTTCAAGGTAAAAGCTTTGGCCGGGATTCAGGATGGTATGAAACAGCATCCCTTCCTGCATCGGCGATAGGTAATACATATCTTGAACCTGATCCTTGCTAAATTGACTCATATGTTTCGCTCCCGCCTTCTGTAATTCCCTTGCGTTTTATTTTAAATTCTCCTCAAGCATGTCAAAGATATCTCCCATTTCGTCCATTTCAAGGTTTTCGGCGCTGAAGTCGCTTGGCGTGAATTCCTTCTCTTCTTTTTCCGTGCAATGGCGGATCAGCATCAGAAGATTTTCTTTAAACCGTTCCATTCGCTCTTCAATCGTGGCTCTTTCAAACTCCTTCTCATTGTAGGAGCAGGAAAGCACAAACCGGCCGTTTCTGATCATGCCGCTGAAGCTTAAAGCGTACAGCGCCTCTGATTCTCCGCTTACTTGGCGCCCCATATCGAAAGCGGACGGTTCAAAGAAATCGGTTTTGACTTCACTGTCGAATTGGCCCAAATAGTTGAAGCTGATCTCCGGTGTGAAGCCCTTTGTTTCCGATGTTTCTGTGAAATAACGAAGAATGCCGTAGCCAACACCTTTATCCGGAATGCGGCGCAGGTTTTCTTTGACTGTTTTGATCACAGCTGAGGCATCTGCTTCAGACATGTCGAGCACAACTGGGTATTGTGCCGTAAACCAGCCGACCGTTCTGGAGATATTCACATTCGGGATGATGTCCTCCCGGCCGTGTCCCTCAAGGTTAATGCCGATTTTGGCACTGGCTGTCCAGTCTTTCATTGTCAAACCAAGCGCGCTGAGAAGTATATCGTTGATTTCAGTTCCATATGGCTGATGAACATCTGTTAAAAGATGCTTCGTGTCTTCTTCCGTTAATTCACATAGGACGGATGATGTATCCTTGACGATCCGCTGCTCTGTTTCACAATCCTTCGGTAAAGGAGAAACCTGCTCAGCGGCAATTTGCGACCAGTATTCAGCCTGCTGTAAAAGATGCGCTGATTGGCTGAATGCCGCCAGTTCTTCCGCCCAGTCCTTGAAGGAGTTTGTTTTTTGCGGGAAGACAAGGCTCT
Source organism: Bacillus sp. ATD (assembly GCF_050585765.1). Taxonomy (NCBI): domain Bacteria; kingdom Bacillati; phylum Bacillota; class Bacilli; order Caryophanales; family Bacillaceae; genus Bacillus; species Bacillus sp. ATD. The sequence continues at coordinate 235,702 of NZ_JBOBQH010000005.1, forward strand.
CTTCTTTCTCAGCCTGCATGTAGCCTGAAGCAAAATCTTCAAGCAAAATCCGCCATGACACACCGTCGACCACGAGATGGTGTACAGCGATGAGCAGGTGATCCCCAGCTTCCGTGCGGTATTGCTCCGCCTTTAGAAGGGGCCCGTTTTGCAGGTCGATACTGCTTTGCAGCCTGTTCGCCAGAATCTTAATCTGGTTTTTCAGCATCTCTTCATCAGAGCCGTATAGATCCACGATTTCGAAGCTGACCTTGCTCTCACCGATCGGTTGATACGCCTGAATGATGTCCCCGTTTTCCTCACGGTAAACCATGCGAAGCGCGTCATGATGCTCGATCAGCGCCTGCAATGTTTTCTCCACACGTTCAGGATCAAAGCCCTTCTTGGCGTGAAGCATCACCGATTGGTTCCAGTGGTGTTGGTTCGTGAAGTTCTTTTCAAAGAACCAGCGCTGGATCGGCGTCAGGATGACTTCGCCCTCCACCGGGCCTTGGTCTGCCTGTTTGCCTTCGGCACGCTCTACGTATTGGGTCAGCTCCTCGATCGTCGGGTGCTGGAAGAGATCTTTCATTTCCAGCTTCCAGCCGTGCTGGTTCAAGCGGCTCGCCATCTGAATTCCTTTGATGGAATCTCCGCCAAGCGAGAAGAAATTATCGGTGACACCGACTTCAGCCATTCCAAGCACGTCCTGCCAGATGCCGGCAAGCAGCTCTTCCATGTCGGTCGTCGGCGCTTTGTATTCTCCGCTTCCCGCTTCGATGTCCGGCTCAGGCAAGGCTTTGCGGTCCACTTTGCCGTTTGCCGTAACCGGAAGCTCGCTCAGCGTCACCCAGAACGCCGGGATCATGTAATCAGGCAGGGTTTCCTTCAGTGCTGATTTCAGTGCTTCTATGTCAGCTGATTCCGGTGTGACATACGCCGCGATCGCTGTATTGCCGCCTTTATCCTTCACGGCTGTCACTGCCGCATCCTGCACCTCAGAAAGCTGCGCGAGCTGGACTTCAATTTCTGAAAGCTCGATTCGGTAGCCGCGGACCTTGACCTGCTGGTCGATCCGGCCGATGTATTCGATGCCGCCGTTCACCCACTTCACCAAATCGCCGGTGCGGTACATGCGTTCACCCGGCACAAACGGATCAGCGACAAACCGCTTCGCGGTTTCGTCTTCTCGATTCAGATAGCCTCGCGCCAGTCCGCGTCCCGCCACGCAAAGCTCTCCGGCTACGCCTTCCGGCTGTACCTGATTGCCCTCGCCAAGAATGTACACTCTCGTATTGGCGATCGCCTGTCCGATGGAAAGCGAGCCTTCCTCCGGATGGATTTCCGTGCTTGTGGCAACGACCGTGTTTTCTGTCGGCCCGTAGTTGTTGACGAGCTTGTACGGCTTTTTCACGGCACGCTTCAGCTTGTCTCCTCCAGTCAAGAGGACGCGAAGTGATGTGTTCTCAAGCTCCATGAACTGTTCCGCCAGCTGTGTCGGCAGGAACGTAATCGTTACGCCGTTCGTTTCGAAATAATCGTTCAGGCGGACAATATCGAGGCGGATCGCTTCATCAATGACGTGAAGCTCAGCGCCAATCGTCCAGGTCGGGAACATCTCCCAAATGGAGGCGTCAAATCCGAAGCCCGCGTACTTCGCACTGCGGTCCTCCGCTGTCATGCTGAACGCATCGTGATGCCAGAAGCACAGGTTCACAAGCGCATGGTGCTCGACCATGACACCCTTCGGCTGTCCGGTCGTTCCAGATGTGTAAATCATGTACGCCAAGTTCTCCGAGGTTACAGCGGTTTCTGGATTTTCCTCGTCGTTTTCATCAAGCGGCAGGCTTAGAATCGTGCGGCTTCCGTCGAGAAGGATGACATCCCCCGTATAGCTGTCCGGCACTGAAATGCCCTCTTGCTTCAAGAGAAGCTTCGCGCCGCTGTCCTGTAAAATATACTCAATCCGCTGATCAGGGTAGTCAGGATCAATCGGCACAAATGCCGCTCCCGCCTTTAAGACGCCGAGCACAGCGGCCGACATTTCAAGCGACGGCTTCGTAAGAACGCCGACGCGGTCATCCGGGCTGATGCCGCAGTCGATCAGAATCCGCGCGAGACGGTTTGCCTTCGCATTCAGCTCGCCGTACGTCCAAGATCGGCCGTTGTATGTGACAGCAGGGCGGTCTTTGTGGCGCTGAACAGTCTCTTCGAATAGCTGATGAACCGTTTTGTCTGTCGGCACAGGCAGCGTTTTGCCCTTCCATGCCTCAAGAAGCGCTTGTTTTTCTGTTTCAGTGACGAGTGACAGGCTGGAAAGCGGCTGGTTCGGGTTTTCCGCAACAGCCTTTAGTAACCTCAGAACGTATTCGCTCCATCTTTCAGCCGTTTCTTTTGTGAACAGATCTGTCGCATATTCGAGCTGCAAGCCAATGCCGTTTTCATCAGTAAACCCGCCCAATGTCAGATCAAACTTAGAGGTTCCCTGATGAGCCTCATAAGGTGAAATGCCCAGATTTGGCAATGTAAGCTGTTCTTTATCGGGGTTTTCTGTCGTCACCATCACATTAAATACTGGATTTCGGCTCATATCCCGAGGGAGATCAAGCTGATTAACCAGATCTTCAAATGGATACTCCTGATGCTCCAGCGCTGACAGGTTCGTCTGCTTCGCTTGCTCCAGAAGCTCCGCAAATGTCTGCTGTTCTTTCGCTTCCATTCTTAAAGCAAGGGTATTGACGAACATTCCCGGCATGTCTTGGACATCGGCATTCGTCCGGCCCGCAGTAACGGAGCCGATGACGATATCCCGCTGTCCGGAAATTTTGCTTAAAAAGACGTGGAAAACCGCGTGAAGCACCATGTGCAAGGTCGCTCCGGTTTCCGCGAGCAGCTTTTCGACCGCCTTTGCCGTCTCACTTCCCGTACGGAAACGAAGCGTATCTCCTTTAAAGCTTTGCACAGGCGGACGGGCGTAATCGAGCGGGAGATCAAGCTCTGGCAGCTCGCCTGAAAGAACCGACAGCCAGTACGCCTCATGCTCCTTCATCCGTTCTTTTTGCTCAGCTTCATGTTGCCAAACGGCGAAATCTTTATAATGAAGCGACGGCTCCGGAAGCTGCTCTCCTTTGTAAAGCAGCGCCAATTCTTTTACAAAGATGCCTCTTGAGACGCCGTCTGCGATGATGTGATGCATATCTAAAAGCAACAAATGTTTCTTCGCTTCTATTCGAAGCAAAGCGGCGCGAATGAGCGGTGCGTCGGTTAAGTCAAATGGCTGGATAAATTCCTTAATCTTTTGGTCCGCTTCGTCTTCTTCCGCTTCAAACAGATGAAGATCAACCTCCGCCTCCTCAATAATGCGCTGAACAGGCTCACCATTAGCTTCCATAAATGACGTCCGCAATGATTCGTGCCGGTTCACAAGCTGATTGAGCGAGTCGCGCAGGCGCGACACATCAAGCTCTCCTTCCATTAAAAGAACAGATGGCATGTTGTAGCTTATCGTCTGGCGGTCAAGCTGATTGAGCACATACATCCGTTTCTGCGCGGATGACAATGGATACATAGCCTGCTTGTCAGCCGGCTTGAGGACTTGATGGCCGCCTGAAACAGCAGATGCCTCCATATAAGCCGCCAGCTGGCGAACAGTCGGCTGCTCGAACAGTGCTTTAAGCGGTACGCTTTTCTCCAATTCTGCCTGAATGTTGGCAATCAGCATCATTCCTTTTAATGAATGGCCGCCTAAATCGAAAAAATTGTCGTCAATGCCGATGGCTTCTATGCCAAGCGTTTTCCGCCATATGCGGCATAAGCTTTCTTCAAGCGCTGTTTCCGGTGCCGCCAAGGCCTTGCCAGAAGATTGTGCCGCATTCGGCTTCGGCAAAGCGTTTCTGTCGGTTTTCCCGTTTGCCGTCAGCGGAATCGCGTCAACCTGCACAAAGAAAGCAGGAATCATATGAGACGGTAGTGTTTGTGAAAGCTGGTTCCGGAGCTCTGCTTTTTCAATGGCTTGATCCGACGTATAATACGCGCAAAGCTCTTGAAGGCCGCCCTCGAAGACCGCCAGCACAACCGCTTCTTGAATTCCGCTGAGGCTGAGCATGACCGTTTCGATTTCTTTCGGCTCAATGCGGTAGCCGCGGATTTTCACCTGATCATCAGCCCGGCCGATAAATTCAAACGTACCGTCAGAAAGTCTCCGTACGACATCTCCGGTTTTGTACATGAGGCTGCCCGGCGAATATGGATTCTCCACAAATCTCTCGGCTGTCAGCTGTGGCCTGTTGAGATATCCTCTCGCAAGCCCCTGTCCCGTAATATAGAGCTGTCCGCTCGCTCCCGGCGGCACAAGCTTCAATGCTTCATTTAAGACAAGCGCGCCGGCATTCGCAATCGGTTTTCCGATTGTCGGGCGTGTCGCAAATGCATCCGGCTCAGACAGACCAATCCGTCCGGCGATGGCGCCGATCGTTGCTTCTGTCGGGCCGTAGTGATTGATAAATTCGGTATGTCCATACACCCTGCGAAAGGCAAGAACATCAGCCGGGATGATTTTTTCTCCTCCCAACACAATTAAACGCAAGGATTCAAAGTTCGCCTCTTTTGCAAAACTGGATGTGTTCACCATTGTATGGAAGAGAGACGGTGTCAGTTTGATATAAGTGATCCCATGCTCCTTGATGTAGTGCGCTATTTCATCCGGCGCCGTATAGGTTTCCTTCTGTACGATATGGAGCTCGCCCCCGCCCAGAAGCACGGGGAACACGCTCGTATAGCCTAGGTCAAATGCGTAAGAGGATAGCAATACAGTCTTATCCTTTTCCGTCAGGCTCGCCTCTTCACTAAACCAAGAGACATAGTTTGTCAGATTGCGATGCTCGATCTGCACGCCCTTCGGCTTTCCGGTCGTACCGGACGTATAAATGACATATGCAAGATTGCGAGACCCTGAAATGGATGCTGGGCGCTCCTTGCTTTCATTTCTCCATTTACCTTCATCAAGGTTGACGATTGTCCCTTCATACTGCCCAATAGCCGTCATGTTTCTTTCATTGACGATCGCAATTTTTGCTCCGCTGTCCTCTAATGAATAACGGATTCGTTCTTCGGGTGTATCAGGATCAATGGGAAGGAAAGCTGCCCCCGCCTTCATGACACCGAGAATGGATACCATCACCTCAGCTGACCGGTCCATAACAATCGCAACGATATCTTCACTTCCTGCCCCTTGGGCACGAAGATGGTGCGCCAGCTGGTTCGCCTGTTCATCAAGCTCGCGATAGGTCAGCAGATTTCCGCCAGCCTTCACCGCAGGATGGTCAGGTGTTTGCTGGGCCTGTTTTTCAAAAAGAGCTGCAAAGGTGGCTTCCGTAATTTGAGTCATATGTCTTTCTTCCAGCAAAGCAGCTGTTTCTGCAGATGAGAGCATATCTACTTCAGACAGCCGAACGTTCGGATTAGCCGCGGCCGCTTTGATGATATTGACAAAGTGGCTGCTCCAGCGGCGGATCGTCTCGTCCTTAAACAGAGCAGTCGCATAGTCAAAGCTTAGGCCGATATCGTCTTCACGCTCGACCGCTTCCAAGGAGAGGTCAAATTTCGCCACATGATGATGCATGGAATACGAGGAAATCTTCAAATCTCCTAATCTTAAAGAAGGAATCTCCATATTCTGCATATTGAACATCACGCTGAACAGCGGACTTCTGCTTGTATCCCTTGTAAGGGGAAGCTTTTCAATCAGCTCCTCAAGCGGATAGCTCTGGTGCTCGAATGCTTGAAGGCTGGCTGTTTTGACCTCCTCAAGGAATTGCGCGAAGGTTTTATCCCCCGCTGGTGCCGTTCTGAGTGCTACCGTGTTGACAAACATCCCCGGCACACCTTGCAGATCAGGATGTGTTCTGCCAGCTGTCGGCGAGCCGACAATGATATCATCCTGCGACGCGTACTTAGAAAGGAGTACATTGAATGCCGCCAGCAAAAACATATACATTGTCGTATCCGTTTCTGCTAAGAATGACTTGATTTGAGCAGTCATCTGTTGATCAAGCCCGAACATCACGCGCTCTCCCGCAAAGCTCCGCTCAGCAGGCCGCTCGAAATCCGCGGGAAGATCCAGTATTGGCAGCTCGCCTTTAAAGACATCAAGCCAGTATGCCTCATCCTTTTGATAATCAGCGTGTTCTTTGTGCCAAACTGCGTAATCTTTATAGTGAATTTGCGGCAGCTCCAGATCCGCGCCTTGATACATTTTGGCAAGATCACCGATCAGAATGCCTGTTGAACTGCCGTCAGTGATAATATGATGCATATCAATGAGCAGCAGGTGGCGATTTTCTTCCAGCTGGACAAGCTTCGAACGGACGAGCGGCGCACGATTTAATTCAAACGGCTGAACGAACGCTCTGATCATTTCCTCCGCGTCCTCTTCCCGTCCCTTGGCAGCCTCCAGCTGGAACGATATGTTTTTATGAACGGTTTGTACAACCTCTCCGTCGATCATGTCAAACGATGTACGAAGGATTTCGTGCCGGTTGATTAATTGCTGCATCGCGTTTTCAAGCCGGTCTTTATCTACTTCTCCCTCCAGCAAAAGTACAGCGGGGACGTTGTAGCTTGTGTTTGCTTGTCCAAGCTGATTGAGGATATACATTCTCCGCTGGGCCGGGGATACAGGATAATGCTGCTGATAAGGTGCTTGCCTGATCGGTTCAAACGTCTGCTCCTCCTTGCTTTCGTTCTCGTCCAAATACAGCGCCAATTCTTGAATGGTCGGCTTTTCAAAAAGCACTTTAATCGGTACTTCCTTATGGAAAAGCTCTTGGATTTTTGCCGTCATCATCATCGCTTTCAAAGAATGGCCGCCGATCATAAAGAAGTTATCGGTAACACCTGCTTTGACACCGAGTATTCCTTCCCAGATCTCCGCTAATTTCTTTTCACTCTCTGTTTCTGGTGCTGCGTATTCCGGCTGCACGGCTTCTGATTGCGGCGCGGGCAGTTCTTTTTTGTTGATTTTCCCGTTCGGCGTGAGCGGCAGACTGTCCATTTGAATCAGGTGGGCAGGGACCATATAGTCAGGCAAAGACTGAGATAGCGTTTTTCTCAGCTCGCTCACAGTAACTTCACGGTCCGCCGTAAAGTACGCGCAAATTTCATTTTCATCCGCTTTGTTTTTGCGGATGATCACCGCAGCCTCTGTCACATGCTCAGCCATGTTCAGTTTTGTTTCAATTTCGCCAAGCTCAATTCGGAAGCCGCGCACCTTCACTTGGTTGTCGATTCTGCCTAAAAATTCGATATTGCCGTCCGGCAGCCATCTTGCCAAGTCGCCAGTACGATAAATCCTTTCACCCGGTCTGAACGGGTCTTCGAGAAATTGCTTCTCCGTCAGCTCAGGGAGATTGACGTACCCCCGCGCTACGCCGATTCCGCCGACGCAAAGCTCGCCGGGCGCGCCGATCGGCTGCAGGCGTGCCTGCTCATCCATGATGTAGGCAGTGGAATTTCCGATCGGCTTCCCGATTGGAATAGAGCCGCCATACTCGCGGTCGATCAGAAAACTTGTTGAAAACGTCGTGTTTTCTGTCGGGCCGTATCCGTTCCACAATGAAAGCGACGGCGATGCCTGTTTAACTTTGGTGACAATATGCGGAACGAGTGCGTCTCCCCCGATGATTAAATGACGCAGTGTGCCGAACATACCCGCATCCTTTGCGGCAAGCTGGTTGAATAAAGGTGATGTCAGCCACATCGTCGAGATTCTTTGCTCACGCAGGAATGCAGCAAATTGTTTCGCATCAAGCAGCGTCTCTTTTTTGACCGGATAAAGCGCTGCGCCATTTAGCAGTGCGCCGAAAACCTCAAACGTTCCAGCATCAAAGCTAACCGCTCCTGTTTGCGCCATACGGTCCTCTTCAGTAACAGGAACGTACCCGGCATTTTTGACGAGGCGCAGAATGCTTTTATGTTCGATCATGACGCCTTTTGGTTTGCCCGTTGAACCGGATGTGTACATGATGTATGCCAAGTCGGACGGGGCGGATGGCAGGTTGAGATTGTCAGCCGCTTCGCTCTCATCCAAGCCTATGTCCAGTGTAAGGACCGGCACCTGAAGCTGATGTGCCTGCTCTGTATAAGAAATTCCGGTCAAGACCATTCGAACGGAGCTGTCCTCTGCCATGAACCGAAGACGGTCCCCAGGAAGCGCTGGATCAAGCGGAACATATGCGGCGCCTGCTTTTAACACAGCCAGCATGCCGACAACGGTTTCTATTGAGCGGTCGTTCATAATCGCGACTGTTTCCCCTTTTTGAAGGCCTTGCTCAATCAGCTTTCTCGCCAGACGATTGGCCGCGGCATTCAGCTCGCGATATGTCAGCTCGGTTCCTTCATATACAACGGCAGTGCTCGCCGGCGTCCGTTTCGCTTGCTCTTCAAACACTTGATGAACAGCCATTCCTTCCGGGAGTTCGGCTTTCGTGCTGTTAAACACCTCGACAATTTGCCGCTGCTCTTCGGCTCCCACAAGCCCGTACTCACGCACAAACGCGGCCGGCTGATCGACAGCTGCTTCCATCATGCGGGTAAGGTGCTCCGCTGTCCGTTCGATAAAAGCGGAATCAAAGGCGGCGCCGTTATATTTGATTTTGACGGTCCACGTTTTGCCCGGATACACAATCAGGTTGAAATCGAAGCTCGTTTGTTCAAATGCGCTTTCTACCTTGATCGAGAACCCGAGACGGTCTTCCATGCTGCCATTTTCAAGCTCTTGATCAAGTGGATAATTTTCAAACGCGACAAGATGGTTTAAGAGATTGCCATCAAGGGCTGAGCGTTTTTGAATCTCATAGAGCGGCACGTAATCGTAACGCTCCGCTTCAACTGCATGCCGCTGAACAGCTGTGAAAATATCAGCGAAAGCAGCATCTCGTTCAACGTTTACCCGCACCGGAATGGTGTTGATAAACAGCCCCGCCATCGTTTCAATCCCGCTGATTTCAGACGGCCGGCCCGAGACGACCGTTCCGAAGACCACATCATCCGTAAAGTTGTATTTGCTGAGAACAATGCCCCAAACGGCCTGAAATAGGTTAGGCCCTGTCACTTGATGGCGGTTTGCGGCTTGCTGAATACGGGCAACCAGTGTTTCGTCCCATGTAAATGAATATTCTTTATTGACGTATTCGTCTTTTTTCACAGGCAGGCGGCCCGGGAGCACACTTGGCTGTTCAAAACCCGCCAAGCGCTCGCTCCAGTAGCTCTCCGCTTCTTCATTATCCTGTTTTCCAAGCCACTTGATGTAATCGGAATAAGGCTTGCCCTGACCGTTTGCCGGTGTCCTGCCTGCTCTGAGCGCTTCATAGTTTTGGAACAGGCTTTTCATGAGGACGCCCATGCTCCAGCCGTCCATCATAATATGATGATTGCTCCAGACGAGATACAGCTGATCTTCATCAAGGCGGAAAACTGCCACCTTGAACAAAATGTCTTTTGCCAGGTTAAAGCCTTGGCGCTGAACGTCTTGTTTGTAACGCTCAATGTGCTCTTTCTGGCGGTTCTCGTCTGCATGACTGATATCCTCATAATGCACCTTTGTTTTGCGTTCCGCTAACACGACCTGACGCGGTTTTTGCAGCTGCTGATGCACAAATACCGTACGGAGAATATCGTATGACCGAATCAGTTCATTGACGCTTTTCTCAAAGATTTCAAGATCAAAAGCGCCGTGAATCCCAAGCTCTAATTGTGTGAAGTACGAGGAAGAATGCGGATCAAGCATCGCATGATACAGCATTCCCTCCTGCATTGGTGTCAGTGCGTACACCTTTTGAATCGATTTTTTGCTCATATGCCACCTCTATTAGAAAATTTCCATTAATTTATCAAGCTCATCCAGCGTCAAATCGTCGTCACCAAGGTCACTCGGGGTCAGTTCCGTACCATCTTGAGATAGGCAATGTTCAATGATTCTGAGTAGATGCGCTTTAAAGCTGTCGCTGAATGACTTTATCGTTTTTTCATGAAATTCAAGAGAATGATAGGCCAGTGACATCGTCAGTTTTCCGTTTTCGATATATCCGACAACATCCAGCGCGTTCGGTTTTTCTGTTTCAGGGCTTAATGACTGTCCTGATGGCAGCTCTGATCTCGTGAACAAGCCTGCATCCGACATGTCATCGAACTGTCCTAAATAGTTAAAGCTGACATCCGGCTGAATCGAGAACGCCACATCTTCTTTATGTTCCGGTGCCGTCAGATAGCGCAGAATGCCGTATCCGACTCCCTTATTCGGCACATGTCTGATATCTTCTTTCATTTGCTTCAGCTGGTAGCCCAGGTCATCCGCATGCTTCATATCAAGCACCATCGGGTACATACTTGTAAACCAGCCGACTGTGCGGGAAATGGTCAGGTCTTCTATGATTTCTTCACGTCCATGCCCCTCTAAATGAACACTTACTTGATCTTGGCCTGTCCACTCCCTCATCGCCAATCCGAATGCCGTCAGCAAAATATCATTCATTTCTGTGTGATATGCCTCATGCACCTTTGTGGTGAGCTGTTCTGTCTCTTCAGCAGTCAGCGAGAATTCAATTGTCTTTGTATGTTTCATTCGCTGATCACCAGATTCGCGGTCTTTCGGAAGCTTTGCAACGACTGCTTGTTCTTCAAGCTGTCTCCAATACTCTTTTTCTTTCAAAAAGGCTTTGGAGTTCGCGAAGTCTTGCAATCTCTCTGCATACTCTGCAAATGAATGTGTTTTCTGCGGGAGAACCGGTTCATTGCCTTGCTCAAGCTGTGTATATACCGCGGCGAAATCCTCCAGTAAAATCCGCCACGACACGCCGTCAACCACTAAGTGGTGAATGGCAAGAAGCAAGTGATCCCCGTCTTCCGCTTGGAACAATCCCGCTTGGAACAATCCGCCTTCCTGCAAGTCGATGCTGCTTTGCAAACGCTCCGCTTCTCTCTCTATACGGTCTTCGTGATCTTTCGCTTGTCCCTCAATCTGGATAACCTCCAATTGAGCGGAAGAGGCTTCAAGTCCTCTGTTGTATTGAACGACATCTTCCTGTCCCTCACGGTAAACCATACGGAGCGCGTCATGATGCTCGATCAGCGCCTGCAATGTTTTCTCCACCCGTTCAGGATCAAAGCCCTTCTTGGCGTGAAGCATCACCGATTGGTTCCAGTGGTGTTGGTTCGTGAAGTTCTTTTCAAAGAACCAGCGCTGGATCGGCGTCAGGATGACTTCGCCCTCCACCGGGCCTTGGTCTGCCTGTTTGCCTTCGGCACGCTCTACGTATTGGGTCAGCTCCTCGATCGTCGGGTGCTGGAAGAGATCTTTCATTTCCAGCTTCCAGCCGTGCTGGTTCAAGCGGCTCGCCATCTGAATTCCTTTGATGGAATCTCCGCCAAGCGAGAAGAAATTATCGGTGACACCGACTTCAGCCATTCCAAGCACGTCCTGCCAGATGCCGGCAAGCAGCTCTTCCATGTCGGTCGTCGGCGCTTTGTATTCTCCGCTTCCCGCTTCGATGTCCGGCTCAGGCAAGGCTTTGCGGTCGACTTTGCCGTTTGCCGTAACCGGAAGCTCGCTCAGCGTCACCCAGAACGCCGGGATCATGTAATCAGGCAGGGTTTCCTTCAGTGCTGATTTCAGTGCTTCTATGTCAGCTGATTCAGGTGTGACATACGCCGCGATCGCTGTATTGCCGCCTTTATCTTTGACAGCTGTCACTGCCGCATCCTGTACGTCAGAATGCTGTGCGAGCTGGACTTCGATTTCTGAAAGCTCGATTCGGTAGCCGCGGACCTTGACCTGCTGGTCGATCCGGCCAATGTATTCGATGCCGCCGTTCACCCACTTCACCAAATCGCCGGTGCGGTACATGCGTTCACCCGGCACAAACGGATCAGCGACAAACCGCTTCGCGGTTTCGTCTTCTCGATTCAGATAGCCGCGTGCCAGTCCGCGTCCCGCCACACAAAGCTCTCCGGCTACGCCTTCCGGCTGCACCTGATTGCCCTCACCAAAAATGTACACTCTCGTATTGGCGATTGCCTGTCCGATGGAAAGCGAGCCTTCCTCCGGATGGATTTCTGTGCTTGTGGCAACGACCGTATTTTCTGTCGGCCCGTAGTTGTTGACGAGCTTGTACGGCTTTTTCACGGCACGCTTCAGCTTGTCTCCTCCAGTCAAGAGGACACGGAGTGATGTGTTCTCAAGCTCCATGAACTGTTCCGCCAGCTGTGTCGGCAGGAACGTGATCGTCACGCCGTTCGTTTCGAAATAATCGTTTAGGCGGACAATATCGAGGCGGATCGCTTCATCAATAACGTGAAGCTCGGCGCCGATCGTCCAAGTCGGGAACATCTCCCAAATGGAAGCGTCAAACCCAAAGCCCGCGTACTTCGCACTGCGGTCCTCCGATGTCATGCCAAACGCGTCTTGGTGCCAGAAGCACAGGTTCACAAGCGCATGGTGCTCGACCATGACACCCTTCGGCTGTCCGGTCGTCCCAGACGTGTAAATCATGTACGCCAAGTTCTCAGCTGTTACAGCGGTTTCTGGATTTTCCTCGTCGTTTTCATCAAGCGGCAGACTTAGAATCGTGCGGCTTCCGTCGAGAAGAATGACATCTCCCGTATAGCTGTCCGGCACTGAAATGCCCTCTTGCTTCAAGAGAAGCTTCGCGCCGCTGTCCTGTAAAATATACTCAATCCGCTGATCCGGGTAGTCAGGATCAATCGGCACAAATGCCGCTCCCGCCTTTAAGACGCCAAGCACCGCGGCCGACATTTCAAGCGACGGCTTCGTGAGAACGCCGACGCGGTCATCCGGGCTGATGCCGCAGTCGATCAGAATCCGCGCGAGACGGTTTGCCTTCGCATTCAGCTCGCCGTACGTCCAAGATCGGCCGTTGTATGTGACAGCCGGGCGGTCTTTGTGGCGCTGGACAGTCTCTTCGAATAGCTGATGAACCGTTTTGTCTGTCGGCACAGGCAGCCCTATGCCTTTCCACGCCTCGAGAAGCGCTTGTTTTTCTGTTTCAGTGACGAGTGACAGGCTGGAAAGCGGCTGGTTCGGGTTGCCGGTAACAGCATCTAAAAGCTGCATCCAGTATTGCTTCCATCGTTCAATCGTTTCCTGCTTAAACAGAGCTGTATTGTATTCGAGTACGAATGTAAGCCCTCCGTCGGTTTCGTCAGCTGTCAGTGTGAGATCAAACTTGGCTGTTTTCCGTTCAAACGGATGTGGCTCAAGCTGAATCCCTTTCATTGTTAAATCCTTTATATTCGCATTTTGCATTGAAAAAACTGCATCGAATAACGGATTTCTGCTTGTGTCACGCTGAACCTGAACATTTCCGATCAAGTCCTCAAGCGGGTAATCCTGCGCATCAAAAGCGCTGAGTGCCGTTTCTTTCACTTCATTAAGATAGTCAGCAAAGGTCTTTTCACCCTTCGGATACGTGCGCAGCGCCAATGTATTGACGAACATTCCGATAACGCGGCTGACGTCCGCTTGAGATCGTCCGGCCACAGGTGAACCGACGATGATATCGTCTTGTCCGCTCAATTTTGATAAAAACGCACTGTATGAAGCCAGCAGCACCATGTAAAGCGTGGAATCCGTTTCTTTTGCAAGCCTGCGCAGAGCATCAGCTTTGCCTGCTTCTAATGAAAATGCAATGCGGTCTCCCTCAAATGTTTGAACGGCAGGCCGGCTGTAGTCAGTCGGAAGCGTCAGTACCGGCAGCGCTCCATCCAGCTCCTTCAGCCAATGTTCCTCTTGCTTCTTGTAAAGCTCAGACTGAATGAACTGTTGCTGCCACACGGCATAATCCTTATATTGAATACGGAGCGGCTCAAGGGTTTCTCCGTCGTACAGCTTTGAAAGCTCCTCAATCAGCACACCGACAGATGCACCATCAGAAATAATATGATGCATATCGAACAGCAGCACATGCTCAGTGTCTGAATGCTTGATAAGCCCTATTCTGAACAGTGGAAGTTGGTCGATTTTGAAAGGCTTAATAAACTCAGAAACGATCCGCTCTGTCTCTTCTTCCGGGGCTTCGAAATAGGCTATCTCGCACTCAGCCTCTTCCCAGATCCGCTGCACCGTTTCTCCATCTTTTATTTCAAACGTGGTTCTCAAGGCTTCATGACGCTGCATTAACTGCTGCATGACGCTGTTAAGCCTTTCAACATCAAGCTCACCTGTCAGGCGCAGAACCGCCGGCATGTTATAGCTCGTTTGCGCGCCTTCAAGCTGCTGAAGGACATACATCCGTTTTTGCGGTGAAGAAACAGGATACGTATCTTGTTTCTTTGCCGGGCTGATGCTGGCGGCTGTCCCTTTTTCAGCAGAAGCAATCACTTGTGCCAAGCCCTCAACCGTCGGTGACTGGAAGAGATTTTTGAGTGACAGCTCAACGCCCAGTTCCTGATGAACCAAGGCAAGCATCTTCATGCCTGCTAATGAGTGTCCGCCAATGTCAAAGAAGTGGTCATAGACGCCGATTCGTTCAGCCTGAAGCACCTGCGCCCAAATGTCTGCGACTTTTTGTTCCGTTTCATTGCGTGGCGCAACATATGAAACACCTCTTGAAACGTTGGCATCAGGAATCGGCAGCGCTCTCCGATCAATTTTTCCGTTCCCAGTCAGCGGCAGCTCGTCCATTTGGATAAACACCGCAGGAACCATATATGCCGGCAAGTCCTTCGCAGCATGCTCTCTCAGCTCCTGTGATGAGATGTCTCCCTCTCCGACATAGTAAGCGCAAAGCAGTTTATCTCCCGCTCCTTGATCAACGGCAAGCACAACACTCTCCTGAACACGATCATGGGTTTGCAGCTGATGTTCGATTTCTCCAAGCTCGATGCGCTGTCCGCGAATCTTCACCTGATGGTCAATTCGCCCGATAAATTCGATGTCGCCATTCGGCAGCCATCTCGCAAGGTCTCCCGTTTTATACATGCGTTCGCCGGATGTAAACGGATGAGGAACAAATTTCTCCTCAGTCAGTTCTGGACGGTTGTAATAGCCTTTCACGAGTCCTTCGCCGCTGACGCAAAGCTCTCCGGCAATCCCGGCAGGCTGCACGTGTCCCGTACGGTCAAGAATGTATACTTCCGTATTGCTAACCGGTTTTCCAATCGGAACAGACAGCGTGTGCTCCTCCAATTCATCAACCGGATGATACGTCGCGAAAACCGTGCTTTCAGACGGCCCATACATGTGAAGGAGCTTGCCCTTTCCAACCGTTTGCAAAGCTTTTCTGACATGCTCAACCGAAGCCCGTTCCCCGCCAAACATAATCTTGCGAAGCGTTGACAAGCATGCCGGATTCAAGTCCACAAGCAAGTGGAACAAAGCGGTTGTAATCATGAGAATGCTGATGTTCTCCCGTTCAATGACGCGGGACAGACGAGCCATGTCCAAAACGGTTTCTTTCGGTATCAGCACCAGCTTGGCTCCGTTTAACAAAGAGCCGAACATATCGAACATAAACGCGTCAAACACGTAATTTGAAAGTCCGAGAATCGTATCCTGTTCTGTAATGCTGAGATAATTCGTTTTCTTCACCGTACGGAGAATATTGGCATGTGTCACGATATTCCCCTTTGGCGTTCCTGTCGTTCCGGAAGTATACGTCAGGTTGGCCATTGCCGCAGAATCAAGAGGCAGTGCGAGATTTCGCGCTTCGTCATGATAGCTTTCTTCCTCATCTGCGAGCACGATAACGCCGCCAAATTCAGCTTCTTCCGCTAAAGCCTTTAATTTCCTCTGTGTGAGAAGCACCTTTGCGCCGCTGTCACGGAAGAAATGCTGCATCCGCTGAATCGGATGTTCCGGATCAATCGGAACATAAGCCGAACCTGATTTTAATACTGCCAAGATCGACACAATCATCTCCATGGACCGCTCACATAAGACAGCCGCAGTTCTGCCTTCGCCAGCTCCAAGAGAAAGAATGCCGCGGGCTAAACGATTGGCCCGTTCATTCAGTTCACGATAAGTGAGTGATTCGCCTTCATATTGAAGCGCAGTGTGGTCTGGCGTATTCGCCGCTTGCTCTTCAAACAGCTGAACAATTGTTTTGTCTTTCGGATAAGGTGTTCTGCCCGGGTTAAACTGCTGAATTTGCAAAGCAGCCTCCTCTTCAGAAAGAAGCTTAAACTCGGAAATCCGCTGTTCCGGCTCAGCCGCAGCATCTTCAAGCAAACGCGCAAAATGCGTAAGCAGCCTGTTTGCCGTGCTTTGTTTAAAGAGCTTCGTGCTGTAATCCAAATCAAGCTCAATGCCTTCATCGGTTTCTCTCGCCTGCACTGTCAAATCAAATTTGGCTATCTTGAAATTGGTCTCATGAACAGACAAGGACAGATCGCCGACAGCCGGAATGCCCTCTGTCGCGTTTTGAAGGCTGAACATCGTGTCAAACAGCGGATGCCTGCTTACATCACGCGGGATGTTCAAATCTTCAACAAGCCACTCAAACGGATAATCCTGATGGGAAAAGGCATCCAGCACGCGTTTGCGGACACGCGAGATCAATTGGGTAAACGTCTCATCCTGCTTGACCTCACTGCGAATCGCAAGCGTATTGACGAACATCCCGACAATGCCCTCTGTATCGGAATGGTTTCTGCCGGCTGACGGCGTCCCGACAATGATGTCATCCTGTCCCGTATACTTTGACAAAAGCGTATAGTAAGCGGAAAGCATCACCATATACAAAGTGGCGCCGTTTTGTTCAGCCAAACGATTGAGGCGATCCTTTACCCCCGCATCCAGCTTGATTGACACCCGATCCCCTTCAAAGCTTTGAACAGGCGGTCTCGGATAATCGGACAGAAGCTGAAGCACCGGGAGCTCGCCTGCAAAGACTTCCTTCCAATAAGCTCGGTCCTTCTTGTACCCTTCAGCAGCCTGCCTGCTTTGCCATACGGCGTAGTCCTTATACTGGAGACGAAGCTCAGGAAGCTGTTCGCCTTTATAAATGCGTGCTAATTCCTCCAATATAATGCCAATGGATACACCGTCAGAAATCAAGTGGTGCATGTCAAACAGCAGCATATGACGGTTCTCTTCAAGCTTCAGCAGACCGATTCTGAACAGCGGAGCTTTCGCCAAATCAAATTTCCGAACGAATGAAGCCATAATTGCCTCATCTGAGCGGCCGCCTCTTTCAATCATCTCAATGTTGAATTCAACGCTGTCGTAAATGTTCTGTCTCGGCGTGCTGTTTTCAAGAACAAATGACGTTCTCAAAGACTCGTGGCGTCGGATTAACCCCTGAAATGCGCGCTCCAGTTTTTGAATATCTAAAGGCCCTTCCAGAATTGCTGCCGCCGGCATGTTGTAGCCGACTCCCGCATCCTCGAACTGGCTGACGATATATGTTCGCTGCTGTGCCAGAGAAAGCGGATAATGCTCCTGTTTTTCAGCAGGTTCAATCACAGAAAATGCCCGGCTTTCTCTGTGATCTGCTTCCTGTGCAAGAGCCGCAATCGTCGGATGCTCAAACAAATATTGAAGCGGAATCTCGACGCCTGTTTCCTTATGAATCTTCGTTAAAAGGGTCATGGCCTTCAATGAATGTCCGCCCGTTTCAAAGAAATTGTCAAAGATCCCCGCCTTCTCAACGTTCAGCACATCCTGCCAAATGGCTGCGATTGCTTTTTCAGTCTCATTTCGCGGCGCTGTATAGGCCGTACCGCTGACAGCCTTCACCTCTAGCGCAAACAGCTTGCGGCGATCGACTTTGCCGCTTGGCGTAAGCGGAATTTCTGTCACGTCTGTAAAGTAAGCCGGCACCATATAGTCAGGAAGCTGTCTGGCCGCCTGCTCCCGCAGGCTGGCAGGTGCAAATTCGCTTCCAGGCTTCTGCACAACATATGCGCAAACCTCAAGATTTCCCTGTTCGTCAGGCCGTGCCAAAACAACGGCTTTTGCAACGTCGGGCGCCTGCTGAATCACAGCTTCAATTTCCCCAAGCTCAATCCGGTATCCGCGGACTTTGACCTGGTCATCCTCTCTGCCTAAATATTCGATTGTTCCATCTGGAAGCCAGCGCACCACATCCCCGGTTCGGTACATGCGCTCGCCCGGCACGAACGGATCTTGTAAAAACTTCTCATCCGTCAATTCAGGCAAATGCAAATAGCCTCGGCCTACACCGTCTCCCGCGATATAAAGCTCGCCAGCCACGCCTTCAGGCTGCAGCCGGCCTTTTTGATCCAAAATATATAAGCGGTTATTTCCCAGCGCTTTCCCGATTGGCACATACGCTGATTGAACGGCACTCTCCGGTATAACCGGATGAACAGAGGCGTCAACACACGTTTCAGTCGGCCCGTACACATTGGTCAAACGCGGTGCCGCGCCTGTTTCTTTAAACAGCTTCATCAGCTTATCCGCAACGACAGAGGATAGGCCTTCTCCGCCAATCAGCATATGCTTCAGCTTAAGTCCGCCAAGATCGCCCGCCGCTATCAGCATTTGCAGATGGGCAGGTGTACCATCCGTCGCCTCAATGCTATTTCTCCGATAATACGCAGCAAGGGCGGCCCCGTTCGTCACTGTTTTCTTCGGTACGATATATAGGGTTTGTCCCAAAAGAAGCGACGCGAAAATCTGCTTCACTGACGCATCAAAGTGGAAAGGCGCAAGCAATGCCATCCGCAGGGTTTGGCAGCCGCTTTGATAAATCGTCTGCTGCAGAGATTCAACCAAGTGATGAACCTGGCGATGCTCGATCATAACGCCTTTCGGATGTCCGGTTGTTCCCGATGTGTAAATAATGTAAGCAAGATTCCGCGCGTTTACATCAGCCTCCGGCATGTCGTCTGCGCCTTCCGCAATCGCCTGATCAAAATCAATCAATTCAGCATCGGACGCAGGAGCTTCAATCTGCGATTCAGTCAGGATGAAGTCCGCCCCGCAATCCTCCAAAATATATTGAATCCGCTCAGCAGGAAAACCGGGATCAATCGGCACATAGGCTCCGCCGGCATTTAAAATCCCCATGATAGATGTAATCATCCGTTCAGAGCGTTCAATCAGTACGGCGACAGGACTATCCGGGCCAACCCCTTTTTGTTTCAGCACATTGGCAATGCGTGCAGATTGCTCATGTAACGCTCGATAAGACAATGTGCGATCTTCAAATACAACTGCTGGGTGATCTAAAAGCAGCTCAGCCTTTTCTTGGAACAGCTCTGGGATCGTCATGTCCTTACGGTAGTTCACAGATTTACCGCCGGCCATCGCAAGCAGCTTCTCTTTCTCCCCTTCAGAAATCAGTGTTAATTCATCAATTGTATGTTCTGGATGCGTTAACGCGTTCTCCAGCATGGTCATCATGCGCTCACAAATCATGTTGATTTCTTCACGTGAAAATAAATCAGTTCGGTAATCAAAATCTATGGTGAGTTTCCCAGTATCCCATCGATCCTTTACATGAATCGAGACATCATTTAATCCGCTGCCGCTGAAAATCGGCTCTGTCAAAAAGGCAAGATCCTCTTCTTTCTGCCACTGCATCACTTGATATTCAAGAGAAACTGTAAACAGCCTGGTCAGAGAGCTCTTTGTTTCACGCAAATCGTTGATCAGGAGATTATACGGATACTTTTGGTGGCGAAGTGTCTTCATGAGATCCTTCATCCGATCTTTGACAAATTCTAAAAACGCTTGCCCGCCGTTAATGTTTGTCCGAAGCGGAACCGTAGAAACAAACATGCCTAGCATTTGCTTCTCTTTCGCATTCGTCCGGTTGCCCATAAAGGTTCCCGTCACAACATCATTCTGGCCGCTGACCCTGTACAAATAGGCGGCAAGCAACGATTGAAACACCGAAAGAACACTGACTTTGTTTGCCTCACAAAACGATAGAATCTGTTGATGAAGCGCTTCAGGCACATCTTTAGAGTACCTCTTAGCATCCAAACTCCCTCCTGCGGAAGCATTCCGTTTCAGGGAAACAAGTTCAGGCACCGATTCAAATTGCTTGTTCCAAAACGCCTTGTCCTTTTCAAACCGCTTCGATTGAGCATAGTCCTGTTCAGATAAAACATGATCGATAAATGAATGCGAGATTCCTTCTTTTGTCTCTGAGCCGCTGGCTAATTCTAAATAAATGTGCATGATCGCATTCCCGAGAATATTCATGGAGATGCCATCAGAAATTACGTGATGAACATTTGCGTAAAACCACACTTCATTTTCCTTTATAGTGAACAAGGAAAAACGGAACAAATCACAATCGTACAGCGGCAAAGGTTTTTTCGTTTCCTCCCGGCTCCATTGTGAAATAGACTCTGTCGCATTCGGATCTCCAGTAGTGTCAGTATGTTTTATATCAACAGGCCGATACTCGCTAATATATTGAACAGGCTCCCCATTTTCATTGAGCCGCAGCCGAAGGCGCATGGACTCATTTCTGCGAATAAACTCTTGAATCGCCTGCCCAACAAGCACATAATCAATCGCATCAGCTGAAACCAGCTTACCAATCCCCGCAAGGTTTGAAATACTCGTGTGAGGATAAAATTTTTCTGTATACCAAATTCGTTTTTGTGCATCCGTTAAAGGATAAAAAGTTATTTCCATATTGTCATACCTCCCCTAGTCTTCATAAGCAGTGAACATGTGCAGCGCATTTTCTCTTTTTTATCCATACCAGCTTTTAATTCTTATGAACTAACAACCGAAATAGCCCAAAGTACTACACTTAAAAAGCAGTGCTTCCAATCTACCGCTATTAAAACAGGCTGCCGTCAGTCAGCATTGCGGGGTTTAACACAAGCGAATAAAGACGCAAGACCCCCCACCCTAATAGGAAACAATTTTGGCTATTTATTCATTGTTTTCAATATTTTTTATCTTGCTACCGTTCACTTTAAATGAAAAAAATGTTTTTATCACCGAAAAATGGGTGAAAAGTTTCATGCGGGATGCCGAAAGATTCCAGTTTATTTACAGGGATATTTTTGCGGGATGCCGCAATTATTTCCACTAAACATTATTTACAGAAAAATAAAAATTTTTAAAACAAACTTCTGCGTTCAATCTTATTTATTGTTGACTGCGATTTACAGTCTTTACATGATATATGTTTACCGCGCAAAAACCGAAAAACAGGCAAAAAAAAGACACCCTTGCGAAGAGCGCCTTACAACGATTCTTTCATGACATTTTTGTCGATATCAAACAATTCCATATAACCTTTCCCCCACTCATACATGGCATCAAGAATAGGCATGAGGCTCTCTCCTTGGGAGGTCAGAGAATATTCAACCCTCGGCGGGACAACCGGATACACTTCCCTGTGAACAATCATATCCTGCTCAAGCTCTCTCAGCTGATTCGCGAGGATCTTCTGCGTAATATCAGGAATCAATGTTTTTAATTCATTGAACCGTTTTGTGCCTTCTTTTCCTAAATGCCACAAAATGAGCATTTTCCACTTACCGCCAATCACTGCAAGCGTTAATTCCTTCTCACAATTAAACCTTTTTCCGTCCATCCGGCTCAAAAGAAATCCCCCCTCAGTAACCTTTTTATATGTTAGATACGTATCGTCACTTACTTACTTTTTTGCAGACTCTTTTTTCATTATACTCACTCATAATACTAAGAGAAAGAAATCTGATTGCCGCTCCACACAGTATCCTCCAAGTAACTTGTTGACTTCAAAGTGCCTACTTCTCATCAAAAGAAGGAACCTATAGAATGAAAAATAATTCGAAAAAGGGAGTGGATCAACAATGGAATTACAGCTTGCATTAGACCTCGTCAACATCCCCGAAGCCATTGAGCTTGTCAAAGAAGTGGAACAATATATCGATGTGGTTGAAATCGGAACACCGGTCGTCATTAATGAAGGCCTAAAAGCCGTTAAAGAAATAAAAGACACATTTCCGCAATTGAAAGTTCTTGCAGACCTGAAAATCATGGATGCCGGGGGCTACGAAATCATGAAAGCGTCGGAAGCGGGCGCTGACATCATCACCGTTTTAGGGGCTACAGACGATGCAACGATTAAAGGCGCAGTAGAAGAAGCCAAAAAACAAAAGAAGAAAATCCTAGTGGACATGATTAACGTGAAAGACATCGAATCCCGCACGAAAGAAATCGACGCACTCGGTGTTGACTACATCTGCGTCCACACTGGTTATGATCTTCAAGCAGAGGGCAAAAACTCTTTCGAAGAATTAACGACAATCAAAAATACCGTAAAAAACGCAAAAACCGCAATCGCGGGCGGCATCAAACTTGATACACTGCCAGAAGTAATCAAACAAAAGCCTGACCTTGTCATTGTTGGGGGCGGAATTACAAGCGCGGCAGACAAAGCCGAAACAGCTTCAAAAATGAAACAGCTGATTGCCCAAGGATAAATCAGATGAAAACGACTGAATACGTAACGGAAATTCTCAATGAGTTACACCGTTCAGCAGCTTATATTTCTGATGAAGAAGCTGACCAGCTTGCCGATCACATTCTTTCGTCTAATCAAATTTTTACTGCGGGTGCGGGGCGGTCTGGCCTGATGGCAAAATCCTTCGCGATGAGATTGATGCACATGGGCTTCAACGCCCATATAGTCGGTGAAATTCTCACTCCGCCGCTCGCCGAAGGTGATCTAGTTATTATCGGCTCAGGCTCAGGCGAGACAAAGAGCTTGATTCATACCGCAGCAAAAGCGAAAAGCTTACACGGAAATGTTGCAGCTTTAACCATCAATCCGCAATCAAGTATCGGAAAACAAGCAGACCTGATCATTAGAATGCCTGGTTCTCCTAAAGACCAGTCAAACGGAAGCTATAAAACCATCCAGCCAATGGGATCATTATTTGAACAAACGTTGCTGCTATTCTACGACGCAGTAATTTTAAAACTCATGGAGAAAAAAGAACTCGATTCTGAAACCATGTTCACCCACCACGCGAACCTTGAATAGCCTTACACAACCGGCCTGAAGATCAGGCCGGTTTTATTTTTTCTAAAATAAAACTTTAAGCCTGAAAATCCGATAAGTAATATGACCTACGAATTGCAAAAGGAGGAATTATGTTGATAAAACGACTTAAGTTGAAGCTAGGAACTAAAATTCTTTTCCTGGTTTTTGTGGTGATTCTTTTATTTTCCGCATCAGTCGGCACGGTGATGCTTAAGGAAATTACAGAAAACATGAAACAAATGGCAACTGAAAAAGCGAAAGGGGATCTCGCTTTAAGCAATGCTTATATTGATGATGTCATTTCAGGGGACTGGCAGGTGAAAAACAATAAGCTCTATAAAGGGCAAACACAAATCAATGGAAATGAAGATATCGTTGATCTGCTTGGCGAAAAAACGGGTGATACCATTACCATTTTCCAAGGCGATACTCGTGTTGCAACCAATGTCATGAAGAATGGAGAAAGAGCTGTTGGCACCCAGGCTTCTTCTGAAGTTACTGACACTGTATTAAAGAACGGAAAACGGTTCTACGGACAAGCAGATGTTGCAGGCTCCTCTTATCAGACGGCATACATGCCGTTAAAAGATCAAAACGGGAACATCATCGGCATGCTTTATACCGGAGCCAATCAAAGCATATTAGCATCACTTACACATTCGCTTTTCACTCAATTCGCTATCGTTCTTGTTATCGTCATTATGGTATCAGTCATCCTTGTCCTGGTTTTCACCAGAAAAATCAACAAGCGGCTGAACGCTTTAAAAAGCGCGTTTGAAAGTGCCGGAAACGGAGACATGACAATAGAGGTGTCAGATAAAACCGGTGACGAGCTCTCAGAACTAAGCGCCTATTATAACAAGATGAGAATGAAGCTGAACGATACCATCCAAACTGTACAACAATCAGCCCTTCAGCTTGCGTCAGCCTCTCAGCAGCTCTCAGCCGGAGCAGAGGAAACAAATCAAGCTTCAGAAAAAATCACAGAAGCTGTACAGCAGATTGCAAATGGAGCCCAAGATCAGATCACCCGAATTGAAAATAGTGAAAGCTCATTAAAACAAGCTTCAGCAGACATCCGGGATATTTCTGCAAATACTGCCGCTATCGCTGACAAAGGGCAGCTCGCTCAATCAAAAGCAGACATTGGACAAAAGGAAATTGCAAATGTACAGGCTCAAATGGACGCGATTCACAATTCAATTCAGAAAAGCGGAGAAATCATACACCAGCTAGACGGCCGCTCTAAACAAATTGAGCAAATTTTATCGGTCATCACCCAAATTGCCGACCAGACAAACCTGCTTGCGCTGAATGCAGCGATCGAAGCTGCCAGAGCCGGTGAACATGGAAAAGGCTTTGCTGTTGTTGCCGATGAGGTACGCAAATTAGCGGAAGAGTCTCAACAGTCTGCGGGACAGATTTCAAAACTGATCAAAGAAATACAAAATGACATGAACCAATCTGCAAGATCTGTTGAGCATGTGAAAACAGAAGCTGCAGAAGGAGTCACCATGATCCAGCGCACCAGAGATGCATTTAAGGAAATTGCAGCTGCAACAGGTGAAATCAGCGCCGAGATTAGTGATTTATCAGCATCTGTAACAAACATTTCAGCCAGTGCACATCAAATAAATGATTCCTTTGCAGCCAATACGGCCGACATTAAAGAATCTACTCAAAATACCCGGCAAGCGGCTGCATTAACAGAGGAGCAATTTGCTGCAATGGAGGAGATTACCGCAGCTTCTGAAACGCTGTCTCAATTAGCTGAGGAGCTTACCGGTATCATAAGCCAATTTAAAATGATTAATCAAGCTGAAAACGGCTGATGACTTACTATCATTATTGTAAATTGGCATTCGTATTTTGCTGAAAACTAATATTTCGACCTGCTAAAATTACGATTTCTGCAATAAACTGAGCAGAAAACCTAAAATTTAAACCTTTACACCACATGCTTTCTGGATTACTCTTGTGTCAGTTTTAAAAGCGGGAGGTGAACATCACGACGGACATCATAAAAACGATACTTCTCGTCATCGTCATCATAGCAGCTGCAGCTGTCGGCCTGATAAAAGGAGACTTTTTCTCAGCTGATCAAAAAACGTCTCAAACGAAAGAATATGACGAAACGATCGCCCTCCCTTCTGACCGTTATCCCGAAACGGCCAAGCATATTAAGGATGCGATAAATGAGGGGCACTCAGAGGTGTGCACGATCGACAGAGACGGAGCTGAGGAACGCCGCGAGCAATCATTAAAGGACGTACCTTCCAAAACGGGGTATGACAGAGATGAATGGCCAATGGCCATGTGCAAAGAAGGCGGTGAGGGAGCTTCTGTAGAATACATTTCTCCCGCTGACAATCGCGGAGCAGGCTCTTGGGTCGGGCATCAGCTTACCGATTATCCAGACGGCACAAAGGTTTTATTCACAATTCAGTAAACAGTACATAGAGGAGGAACAGCACATTGATCAAATCATGGAAGCCGCAAGAACTTTCGATTTCATATCATCAATTTACTGTATTTCAAAAGGATTCTGCACCTCCTGTAATGGATTGGACTGACGAAGCGATTGAAAAAGGTTATACTGCGGCAGACGGGGCCATTTCCTTTGAGGCGCAGCGAAATACAAAGGCCTTTATTCTTTTGCGCCTGAACAGTTCAGAAACAGTAAACGCCTACGAGAAAAAAGTGACTGTTCCTTTTCATCTCACAGAAAACGGAATTCAAATTGAAAGCATCATGTCTAAAAGACTGTCCTTTGATCTCCCCAAAGGAGACTATCAATTGACATGCTGGACTGTGCCGGCTGAAATGTCAGATTTGCACGCTGACACTTATATTATTGATGCTGTTTCTGTGTAATGAAAAACCCCTGAGAGAATAACTCTCAGGGACTCTTTATAAACTTTCTCCGTTCGTCTTGATGACATCTTTATACCAATAAAAGCTTTTTTTCTTCAAGCGTTTTAAATCGTATGTGCTTTCTTCATCACGATTGACGTATACAAATCCGTATCTTTTTTGGTAGCCGTTCAGCCAGCTTAACAGATCAGTAAACGACCAGCTGCAATAGCCGATTAAATCGACACCGTCACTGATGGCTTGTCTGCATTGCTCAAGATGCGAACGCAAATAATCAATTCGATAATCATCCTGTACAGTGCCGTCCTCAACTTTATCAAATTCCCCTAAACCGTTCTCTGTTATAAACACTGGAAGCTGATAGCGGCTTGTAATTCGGCGAAGGCCGATACGCAGCCCAATTGGGTCAATTGTCCAATCCCAGTTGCTCGTTGTCAGGTGAGGATTTTTTTTCGTTTTGAACACTCCCGGTATCCCCGTCTCCTGATTGGTTCCCTTTTGGCCTGTCGTATTCATTTTCCCTTCCGACACACCATCAAGCGGATTTCGTTCGTAGGTGATCGTCTGATAATAATTGACACCTACAAAATCAGGCTTCCCTTTGGCAAGGAGCTCCATATCTCCCGCTTCGATAGTCGGCGCCCATCCCTGTTTTTCCAAGTAACGGAAAGGGATTTGCGGGTAGGTTCCCCAGCAATACATGTCAAGCCACCAATTGTTCATAAATTCTTCTGCGTTTTCAAATGCCAGGATATCCTCTGGATGGCTTGATAAAGGATAAGCCGGAGAATAAGCAAAGCTTGGACCGATTTTGCCTTCAGGCACATAATCTCTAAAGGATTCAATGGCTTTTGCATTAGCCAGAAATGCAATATGGTTTGCTTCATAAAATCGTTTTCTGTCTTTCACTCCAGGCGGATGCATGGCTGTAATAAAGCCGTGATTAAAATTGTAGTTCTGTTCGTTTAACGTAACCCAATATTTCACCCTGTCTCCAAAACGTTTATAAAGAGTAATACAGTAATGATTAAAATCCTCTATGATTTTTCTTGACTCAAACCCGCCGTACTCGTCCATAAGCGCTTGAGGCAAATCCCAGTGATATAAAGTCAAAACCGGCTCGATGTGATGAGAAAGCAATTCATCAATCAGGTTGTCGTAAAACGCTAGACCTGCTTCATTGATCTCCCCTCTTCCTTTTGGAAAAATCCGCGGCCAGCTGACGGAAAATCGATACGCTTTTAATCCCATCTCAGCCATCAGGGCGACATCTTCTTTATATCGGTGATAATGGTCAACCGCAATGTCTCCATTGGTTCCTTTAAACGTTTTGCCCGGTATTTTCGTAAATACATCCCAAACAGAAGGGCCTTTGCCATCTTCATTCCAAGCGCCTTCAATCTGGTACGCTGCAGAAGCAGAGCCCCACAAAAAATGTTTCGGAAAAGATTCTGGATGCTGGTGAATCATAGTGTTTATCACTCCTGAATGATTTGATAAATCTATCATAGGTTATGAAACGCGTTTCAGATCAACTCGATCTTAGTCGCGGAACAGTTCAGCTAATATTTTTTCTCTTTGTCCAAGAAAATATCGTGTTAATTGAACATGTTCTGTATTCTCATATTCAATATGATGTATTCTTCCATCATCAAAGCTTAAAATATTAGCATTGGGATAGCCCAGCAGGATAGGGGAATGAGTCGCAATGATCATTTGTACCTTTCCGCCCTTCACCAAATCATGTATAACTCTCAAAAAAGCTAGCTGCCTAGCTGGAGAAAGTGCTGCTTCTGGCTCATCTAAAAGATAAATCGCTTTCTCTTTAAAACGATGACGGAATAGAGACATAAAGGACTCTCCATGTGATTGTTTGTGTAGCGGTCTCCCTCCATAGGAACGGTAGGGCTGAGGAGCATCTAATTCCATTTCATCCAGATGAAGAGAAAGATGATAAAACGCTTCAGCTCTTAAGAAGAAGCCATTTGTTACCTTTGGAAGCCAAGATAAACGTATGTAATCTCCTAAATGGGAATCTGACTCCTGTAATTCATAGACATTATTTCGGCTTCCACCCGCTGTATTGAATTCACACTTATCTGCTATCGCTTCAAGCAAAGTAGATTTTCCAGACCCATTTTCCCCCACAAAAAAAGTCACTTGGCTAGTAAATAAGATGTCATTTAATTGACTTATAGCCGGGATAGTAAAAGGAAATCTGTCAAAGTCCAAAATCTTATCTCGAAGAAGAGTAACCTTTTTTAAAAACATAGCATCTCCTTTCTATACTCAGTTAAATAATATATTGAGAAAGATCTTCTGCATCCATAAAAACATAGCCCATCCTAGTATTCCAACACATAATGCAAACCAAAACGGCACATGAATTTTCAGCAAAAAAGCCAAAATAGCTAGTAAACAAACTGTAGCTGGGATTCCTGTAAGCACACCAGATGCAAATTGACTTAATTGAGCTGTTTTTTCACCTTGTAACTGCATCCAAAAAAGGCTTAATAAACTGACCAAGGGCAAAGCGGCAATGATCCCTCCATAGGTCGGATGTCTTTTTGATATTTCAGTAACAAAACCGATAATCAACGCAGAGATGATTACTTTACTTAAAACTGCCATTGTTTAGCTTTCCTACTCAATAGTTCAAATGCCTGTTCAACTAATTCCTTTTCTGATGTGCTCATTCGTTCAATTATTTCTTTCAATTTCTCTTTATCTAGCTGTGTATGCTGTTCAAGAACAGCTCTTCCTTCTTGCGTTAAGAAAACGAAAACTTTTCGTTCATCCTGCTGACTTCGCCGTTTAGCTATAAATCCCTTTTGAATCAAACGTTTAATATGCTCAGACGCTGTATTGTGTGAGACAGACAAGTATTCAGCCAAAGCTCCTATTGTTGCCTCACCTTGCTTTTCGATATGTTGCATGATTCGTATTGCCTGGTGAGAAATATTATCCTTATGTTGATAATGTAATAAATAATAAATTTCTGTCCACTGCTGATTAAGTTTTGCTATGAAGTCCGTTTCCATCTTTATACACCTCATTTATATCTTATCATAAGATATAATCAATTTAAACGATGTATTTTTCAGAAAATTCATTTTGCAACTTTTAACAATAAAAAAGCACCCAATTCCCATTGGATGCTTACCGTCTTAATGTCTTTTTTCAAATTTATGCGGATGGGGATGGGGCTTTGGAACAAAGCCGTTTTGTTTCATCATTTCAAAGTGTTTGTCCATGTGATTTTTGATATATTCTCCTCTTTCTTTAGGCAGTACGCCGTATTGTACATACTTTGAGATCACGTCTTTGCGTTTTTTTAGAATCTCTGCTTCCATTCTTTCAATCTCTTTCTTTTGCTGATCTGTCAGTGTGACATTTGCGGGAGGCTGCTGCTGTTTTTCAGCGGCTTCAGCTATACCGGTCAGAGAAATGACAGCCGCGGCAATGAACATTGTGATCACGTTGATGGTTATTCGTTTCATCCAGTTTATTCCTCCAATCCTATTTTTCATATGTTTTGCTGCATTGTATTTTTTATGCATAAATATAAAAAGAACGAATATTATTCGCTCTTTCTAATCTCTTCGTCAGTATAAAGTTCTTCTTCACCAGGTGACGCGTACGTGACATACGTTCCCGCGATTAAATCATGCAGGGTTCGTTTGTCTTCTCGTACGGCAATCAGAATCAGGCTGGCGATCAAGCCAAGTCCGAAGGTTATACCGTAAACAAGGCCGCCAACAATAACTCGTAAAAACATTGTTAACAGGCTGACTTGTGATCCGTCTTTTTTTACGATTCTGATTCCGCAGATTCTTTTTCCAATAAGGTAGCCTCGCCAAAACACCGGCAGCAGCATAGAGTACAGCAGAACAACCAAACTGATGAACATGCTGTCGTTCGGGTCTTTTCCTGTAATCAGCCAATAGATCAGCAAAAGAGGTACCGAGACTATAATGTAATCTAACAATGCAGCTCCAAGTCTGATCCAAAATCCGGCTGGTCTGTAAATATTCATTTGACTCCCCCATTATGGTTTACATGTTTCCATTTTCTTTCTCATCGAATATATCATATGCCTTAGGGGCAGCAGCAAGACTTAATTTATTCTGAAGATCGCTTTCATGCCTCTTGACCATTTCTTACGGTATTGCTCTCTGCTGCACCTTCACTTCACATGCTCCTATCCTTGACACGTCTGGCATTCATCCTTGGACAACTCCTTTTTTCATCACCTCTTCCCTTCATAGCCGCTTTTAAACACCCACCCATGCCTTTTGTATACACAATTCGAACTTTTTGAAAACGTCATCAACATATTGCAACCCCTTATGTTCAATGCTATCTTTTTAGTTGATTAACAGATTGGGGGAAAAATAGGTGAAATCATTCAAGCAATCCAAAGCCGTTATATTCAGTTTCACAATGGCTTTCTTTCTTATATTGGCAGCTTGTTCCGGCAAAAATGAAGCCGATTCCAAGGATACAGGCTGGGAGCAGATTAAGGATAAAGGGAAAATCGTAGTCGCTACATCAGGTACGCTCTATCCTACTTCTTATCACGATACCGACTCTGGCTCCGATAAGCTGACGGGCTACGAAGTTGAAGTCGTTCGCGAAGCGGCAAAACGATTGGGATTGAAGGTTGAGTTCAAGGAGATGGGCATTGACGGGATGCTGACAGCGGTGAACAGCGGACAGGTTGACGCAGCCGCGAATGACATCGATGTGACGAAGGACCGCGAGAAGAAGTTCGCATTTTCTACTCCATATAAATATTCATACGGCACGGCAATCGTCCGTAAAGACGATTTATCAGGGATTAAAACGCTTAAGGATTTGAAAGGGAAGAAAGCGGCTGGCGCTGCTACCACCGTCTACATGGATGTCGCGAGAAAATACGGCGCCAAAGAAGTGATTTATGATAATGCGACGAATGAGCAATATTTAAAAGATGTCGCCAACGGACGCACTGATGTCATTTTAAACGACTATTACCTGCAGACACTCGCGCTCGCAGCATTCCCGGATCTCAACATTACGATCCATCCTGACATCAAGTACATGCCGAACAAACAGGCGCTTGTCATGAAAAAAAGCAATGCGGCACTTCAGAAAAAGATGAACGAAACATTGAAGGAAATGAGCAAGGATGGCACTTTGACAAAGCTGTCGAAGCAATTCTTCAATAAAGCAGATGTATCAAAGAAACTGAATGTCGACGTTCAGGACGTTGATTTGTAATCGGACGCCATGATCAATAGCATTCAGTGGGAATATATTTTCAACACGAAGCTGGCCATTGAATCGTTTCCTTATGTCATAAAAGGCATTGGGTATACACTGCTCATCTCTTTTGTAAGCATGTTTGCGGGAACTGTGATCGGCCTGTTCATATCACTCGCCAGAATGTCTAAGCTTGCTTTGTTAAGATGGCCGGCGAAGCTCTATATCTCATTTATGCGGGGCGTTCCGATTTTGGTGATTTTGTTTATCCTTTATTTTGGGTTTCCATACATCGGCATTGAATTTTCTGCTGTCACGGCTGCTTTAATCGGCTTTAGCCTTAACAGTGCCGCCTACATTGCGGAAATTAACCGTTCAGCCATTTCATCCGTTGATAAAGGACAATGGGAAGCGGCATCCTCGCTGGGCCTTTCCTATTGGCAGACGATGAGGGGCATCATTTTGCCGCAATCGATACGTATTGCGTTGCCTCCGCTTGCCAATGTATTGCTCGACTTAATCAAAGCGTCATCTCTCGCTGCAATGATTACAGTGCCGGAATTGCTCCAGCATGCGAAAATCATCGGAGGCAGAGAGTTTGATTACATGACCATGTATATTCTGACCGCTCTCATTTATTGGGCCATCTGCTCAATTGCCGCAACCTTTCAGAATATCCTTGAGAAAAAATACGCTCATTATGTTTAAACAAACGTTTCATTAAAAAAGCCGCTCCCCCAG
>NZ_JBOBQH010000006.1:0-242171 GCF_050585765.1 Bacillus sp. ATD
AAAAGGGCTGGTTTTTTTTATGTGAAAATGAAACATTTTAAACACGTCCTCCGTAAAACAAGTATCAACAAATGAGGAGGAAAAACAATGACAAAGCATGCAATTGCTGCAAAGAGCCTATTGAAAAAATGGATCATTTCCAGGCCGCTTAACACGCAAAAGAAATCCAGCCCATTTCAAAAAATCAGAAAAATGTTCAAACGCTTCTTCTGACCAGTCATCCAAATCCCCAAAACAAAATCCGCATTCTCTCGTACCGCCCAAATGCTCCGTAATTTGGGTTTTTTGTGTTCAATTCCGCAAAATAGGGTATAAACTAATCAAGAAAGATAACGGCATCCAAAAACAGGTAATTTGAATTACTTTAATTTAGGTTAAAAGTTATATAAAGGAATTCATTTTAACGTCGATAGTAACTATAGAACCAATAACCAATAAGAACAATCACCATAATGCAAGACTATTTTCAGGTCATCAGGTTAGACTGTTTTTGAGGGGCAGTTATTTATTTTTATTTGATTTAGAATTTTTTGAATACTTTTTGACGTTTTATCCGTACAATAGAGAGTACCAAAACTTTTTTTGGGAGGTATGTAATATGATCCTATTTATTATCATCGCTTTATGCGGCTATCTTCTTTTTTCTTTCAGCAGGGACAATCGCCGCAAACCGCAAAAGACAAGCCCTCTTCCAGCAGCCGCATCTCATCACAACAACCTAATCGACCTTGACGCTATCCGCCAAAAACGCCGGATGCATCTTTCCTAATTCTATATTTCAAACGAAAAGGCTGCGGAATGACGCAGCCTTTTAAAATTGTGTTGAGATAGAGCCTGAAACCTTTTTATCCTCTATCCGTAATTTCATACAAGGCAAATCCAAAAGGAGACTTCTGAAATGATCGAGTTATTTATGAAACAAAAAATGTTCTCATTTAAAGATGCATTCCACATTTATGACCGGGATGAACAAGAAATCTTCAAGGTAGAGGGGCGTTTTTTCTCGTTAGGGGACTCATTACAAATGATAGATTCATCCGGGAAAACGCTCGTTTCCATAGAACAAAAACTCATGTCTTTATTGCCGCGCTATGAGATTTCAATTGGTGGGAAAACAGTTTGTGAGGTAACGAAGAAAGTAACGTTTTTCAAACCGAAATTTGTGATTTCCGGCCTTAACTGGGAAATCGATGGTGACTTATGGAGGGATGAATTCCAGCTGACGGACGGGGAAAATGTCCGGATGTCAGTGAGCAAAAAGTGGCTCAGCTGGGGTGATTCCTATCATTTACAGATTGCAAACGAGGAAGATGTTCTGATTTGCACTGCCATTGCTATCGTGCTTGATATGGTTTTATATAACGATGAAGATGAAAGTATTTTCTAAAAAGCATTGACAATTGATCCAAAAGTAATAATATTAAGATAATTGAAATTTAAATATGAAGTTGTACCTTATCAAGAGAGGTGGAGGGACTGGCCCTATGATACCCGGCAACCGCTGTTTCAAACAGAATGGTGCTAAATCCTTAAGAACATTGCGTTCTTGCAGATGAGGCGGAGATTTGATCGTTCAAGCTCTTCCTTACACAAAGGAAGAGCTTTTTACATGCTCAATAATTCAGAAAGAGGCGAATAACATGGCCCAACAAACGAATGTTACAGGACAAAAAACAGAAAAACAACGCAAAGCACCTTTCCGCGCCGATCACGTCGGCAGTTTGCTTCGTTCCGCTACGGTGAAGGAAGCCCGGCAAAAAAAAGCGGCAGGTGAGATAACAGCGGAACAGCTTCGTGATATCGAAAATCAAGAAATCACCCGCATCGTGGAAAAACAAAAAGAAATCGGTCTTGAAGTTGTAACAGACGGGGAATTCCGCCGTTCCTGGTGGCATTATGACTTCCTGGAAGGACTTGACGGTGTGGAGCCGTTCATCCCGGCTGAGGGGATTCAGTTCCATAACGCAAAAACGAAAGCGCGCAGCATCAAAGTGACGGGAAAACTCGATTTTACGAGCCACCCAGCACTAGCTGATTATCAATTTTTACATGAAGTTGCCAGTGGCGCGACACCAAAGCTGACGATTCCAAGCCCGAATATGCTGTTTTTTGGCGAAAAGGCGGATAAAGGCATTTATGACGATCAAGAGGAATATTTTCATGATTTGGCCCAAGCGTACAAAAAGGCAATCAAAGCCTTCTATGATGTTGGCTGCCGTTATATCCAGCTTGATGATACGTCATGGTCTCTCTTCTTTGAGGAAAAAGGCAGAGAGGTTGTCCGGGCGCTCGGAGGCGATCCAGAAACATTGCCCGCCTTGTTTGCCAAAACGATTAACGATGCAGTGGCAGACCGGCCTGATGATTTAACGATCACAATGCACATTTGCCGCGGCAACTTCCGCTCAACCTGGGCGGCATCGGGAGGGTACGACGCTGTAGCGGAAACGATTTTGGACGGCTTAAACCTTGACGGCCTGTTCTTGGAATACGATGATGACCGCTCCGGAAACTTCGATCCGCTCCGTTTTGTGAAACGCAAGGATCTGCAAATCGTGCTTGGCTTGATCACATCGAAATACGGCGAGCTTGAAAATCCAGAG
Organism: Bacillus sp. ATD; assembly: GCF_050585765.1. Taxonomy (NCBI): domain Bacteria; kingdom Bacillati; phylum Bacillota; class Bacilli; order Caryophanales; family Bacillaceae; genus Bacillus; species Bacillus sp. ATD. The sequence continues at coordinate 2,604 of NZ_JBOBQH010000006.1, forward strand.
GATGTGAAACGCCGTATCAATGAAGCGGCGCGTTTTGTCAGCTTGGATCAGCTGTGCCTCAGCCCGCAGTGCGGTTTCGCCTCTACAGAAGAAGGCAACCTTTTGACAGAGGAACAGCAATGGGCCAAGCTTCGCCATGTCATCGACATCGCCAACGATGTGTGGAGATAATCTATCATTGACAGAAATAGAAAATATGTGAATAATAGATACTATCAGAAAATTTCATAAAAAGGTTTTCCTTATCAAGAGAGGTGGAGGGACTGGCCCTGCGATACCCGGCAACCGCTGTTTAACAGAATGGTGCTAAATCCTTTAGAGCAATGATTGCTCTTGAAGATAAGGTTGAGATTGTCACGCAAGCTCTTCCTTATCCAAAGGAAGAGCTTTTTTATATTTGAATGGAAAGAAGGAATGGACAACATGTCACAACAAACAACACCCGCAGAACAAAAATCACTTCAAAGAAAAAAACCGCCGTTTCGCGCGGATCAAGTCGGAAGCCTGCTGAGATCTGAGCTCGTCAAAAAAGCGCGGCTGCAAAAAGCGGCCGGCGATATTACGGCTGAGCAGCTTCGCCAGATCGAAAACGATGAAATCATCCGCATTGTGGAAAAACAGAAGGAAATCGGCCTGAACGTCGTGACAGACGGTGAATTCCGCAGAGCGTGGTGGCACTTTGATTTCCTTGAAAACTTAGATGGCGTTGAGCCGTTTACTCCTGAGCACGGAATCCAATTCCATAACGTACAGACAAAAGCACGCGGCATTAAAGTCACAGGTGATATCGATTTTTCAACTCATCCAATGCTTGAAGATTATTCATTTCTCCATAGCATTGCCGGTGACGCGACGCCAAAAATGGCGATTCCAAGCCCGAATATGCTGTTTTTCCGCGGAAAACTGGAAAAGGATGCGTATAAAAACGACTATCACCTTTTCCAGCATGATGTATCCAAAGCATATAAAAAAGCGATTCAAGCGTTTTATGACAGAGGCTGCCGCTACCTCCAGCTGGATGATACGGCATGGGCCGTTTTCTTATCAGAAAAAGGCTTAAAACAAATCGAAGCGTTCGGAACAACGCCTGACGAGCTTCGCCAGCTGTTTGCGAAATCCATTAATGACGCGATTGCAGACCGTCCGGATGACTTGACGGTAACCATGCATATTTGCCGCGGCAACTTCCAGTCCACTTGGACAGCAGAAGGCGGCTATGACGCAGCAGCCGAAACCATTTTTGACGGCTTGAATCTTGACGGCCTTTTCTTAGAGTATGATGATTCGCGCTCAGGCGGATTTGAGCCGCTCCGTTATGTAAAACGGTCTGATCTTCAGCTTGTTCTTGGTTTAGTGACATCTAAATTCGGTGAGCTTGAACATCCGGATGACGTGAAACGCCGTATCGAAGAAGCGTCCCGTTATGTCAGCTTAGACCAGCTTTGCCTCAGCCCTCAATGCGGATTCGCTTCAACTGAGGAAGGGAACAAGCTGACTGAAGAACAGCAATGGGCGAAGCTCCGCCATGTGGTTGAGATCGCGAATGATGTTTGGAAATAAGCAAAGAAAAACACACTTGATTCCATTCGGAGCAAGTGTGTTTTTCTGTCATTGTGCGGTGTAGCCCCCATCAAGAACGACAGCCTGCCCAGTGACGCCCTTCGCCTTCTCGCTTGCTAAAAACACGGCATAATCCGCAATTTCCTTGACGGAAAGAAGCCGTTTTTGCGGCACAAGCGGAAAAATGACCTCTTCAAGTACCGAGTCGTAAGGGACATTTCTTGCTTTTGATAGATCGCTAAGCTGATTGCGGACAAGCTGGGTATCGACATAACCCGGACAGAGCGCATTGACTGTAATGCCGTGGGGCGCGCCTTCCAGCGCCCCTACTTTTGTAAGTCCAATGACGCCATGCTTGGCGCTATTATAAGCGGATTTTCCCGCAAAGCCGACTAAGCCATTAACAGACGCGATATTAATGATTCTGCCATACTGCTGTTTTTTCATGATCGGAAAAACATGCTTCATTGCAATAAAGGGCGCCGTCAGCATAACCTTGATCAGCAGTTCAAAGGTTTCTGTCGGAAACTCTTCAATCGGGGCGACGTGCTGTATACCGGCATTGTTCACCAAAATATCCAAGCGGCCGTATCGTTTTTGGATGGTGTCCACCATATCAGCAACTTGCGCTTCCTTTGTCACATCACACGAAATGGCCGCCGCGTCAAAGCCTTCTTCTGCAAGCTTGGTGGCTGCTTTTTCGCATGCTTCCTGACGGAGGTCTGAAACGATGACGCTGGCGCCTTCACGGGCGAATTCTCTTGCCATTTCGAATCCGATTCCGCCGGCAGCCCCAGTCACCAAGGCGACTTGTTTTCTCATGTCAAACACCTTCCCATTAAGAATTGAGTACAGACTGGCTTACAGCGAAATTCGCTTCTGTTTTTTCATAAACCTCTTCAATTGTGACGCCATCCTGAAGCTCCGTCAGTGTCATGCGGCCGTTCACAAAATCAAAAACAGCCAAATCCGTAATCAGCCTGTGCACGACTTTCTGGCCTGTCAACGGAAGAGAGCATGTTTTTTTCACCTTTGATTCACCATGCTTATTGACATGCTCCATGATGACAACGATTCGTTTCGCCCCGTTGACGAGATCCATGGCGCCGCCCATCCCTTTTACCATTTTGCCCGGGATCATCCAATTGGCCAAATCACCCTGCTCCGAGACCTCCATTCCGCCAAGGATAGCCAAATCGATATGCCCGCCTCTTATCATCGCGAATGACTCAGCGCTGTCAAAATAAGAAGCGCCCGTCACTTCGGTAATTGTTTCCTTCCCCGCATTGATCAAATCCGCGTCTTCCGTCCCTTCCAAAGGATAGGGGCCGATTCCGAGCAAGCCGTTTTCCGACTGAAGCATGACGTGAACGCCATCGGGTATCTCATTTGCGACAAGCGTCGGCATTCCAATCCCGAGATTCACATTCATGCCGTCCTTGATTTCTTGTACAGCCCGTTTGACCATTCGTTTTCTCGCTTCCTTCACTTCGCCTCACCCTTTCCCGATGCTTGCTGAACTGTTCGCTTTTCAATCCGTTTTTCTTGACTCGTGCCAAGCACGACATGCTGAACGTAAATTCCCGGCGTATGGATATGATCTGGATCGAGCTCTCCCGCTTCCACGATTTCTTCCGCCTCGGCAATCGTGATCTTGCCTGCCATGGCGGCAACAGGATTGAAATTTCTCGCCGTTTTCCGAAAAACCAAATTGCCCATGGTGTCCGCTTTCCACGCTTTGACGATCGCCACATCGCCGGTAATGCCTCGCTCCAGCACATATGTCCGGCCGCCGAATGTTTTATGTTCTTTTCCCTCAGCTATGGTTGTGCCGACGCCTGTCGCCGTATAAAATCCCGGTATGCCCGCACCGCCTGCACGAATTCTCTCGGCGAGCGTTCCTTGGGGAACAAGCTCGACCTCAAGCTCTCCGCTTAAAAACTGTCGCTCAAAAATTTTATTTTCACCGACATAGGATGCGATCATTTTCTTGATTTGCCTATTAGCCAAAAGCAAACCGAGCCCCCAGTCATCGACTCCGCAATTGTTGCTGACAACGGTTAAATCCTTTACTCCTCGATCTCTTATCGACAAAATGAGCTGTTCAGGAATGCCGCACAGCCCAAACCCTCCCGCAATCAGCGTATCTCCATCATGAATCAAATTCGCAGCTTCTTTACTAGATGACAACACTTTTCCCATATTGATGCCCCTTTCGTTTTCTCTTACACTAGGCCGGTCAGGCTGTAAATCGCGATCACAGCAAATACGGCAGCCGTTTTGATGAGCGTGATCGCAAAAATATCGCGATACGATTGCCTGTGAGTCAGTCCCGTCACAGCCAGAAGCGTAATGACGGCGCCATTATGCGGCAGTGTGTCCATCCCGCCTGACGCCATTGAAATGACTCGATGCATCACCTCCGGCGGAATATTGTAAGCCTGAATCGCCTGTAAGTATTGCTCTGACATCGCGCTTAGCGCAATGCCCATGCCACCTGAAGCCGAGCCGGTGATTCCCGCCAGCGCAGTTGTCGTAACAGCGCCATTGACAAGCGGATCGGTAAAAGTATGAGAAATTCCGCTGCTCAGCTTATGAAATCCCGGCAGCGCGGCGATAATGCCGCCGAACCCATACTCGGCACCCGTATTCATAGATGCCAGCAAGGCTCCGCCGATCCCTTCATTCAGCCCTTCCTTCATTTGAGCAAACACGCTTCTCCAATCAAATAAAATCGTTGTGATGATGCCGATCACTAAAGCAATCTCCACCGACCAAATGGCAGCGGCTGAAGAAATATCAAGCCTGCCGAACTCCTTTAATCCTATGGAGGAAAAATCAAATCCATTCGGATACCACTTTGGCAGGTAAATGGTGAAGCATTTATTCACTGCACCGACAAGAATAAGCGGGACAAAGGCAAGTGCATCCCGAATCGGGCTTTTGTCCGGTTTAGCACGGGACTCAGTCGATTCAGGCGCAACATTCAGCGAATCAAAACCGCCATAACCCTCGCCAGATGCCTGCGCTTTTTTCCGCCTTGATTCCAAATAGAGCATCCCAGCTGCCAGCACAATGACTGCTCCCATCAAACCCAGCCAAGGGGCGGCATAAATGTCTGTTTTGAAAAACGCCGTCGGAATGACATTTTGGATTTGCGGCGTTCCCGGAAGCGCGTCCATCGTAAACGTAAAAGCCCCTAAAGCAATCGTTCCCGGGATGAGGCGTTTCGGTATGTTTGCTTCTTGGAACATGTTTTTCGCAAAAGGATATACGGCAAATACGACAACAAACAGGCTGACACCGCTGTACGTCAAGACAGCGCCCATCAGCACAATGGCAAGTATCGCTCTTTTTGCCCCGACAAGCCTGACAATCGTTTTCGCGATCGATGCCGCAAGTCCGGCCATTTCAACGACCTTTCCAAAAATCGCACCGAGCAAAAACACTGGGAAATACAGCTTAATAAAACCCGCCATCTTCTCCATAAAAATTGATGAGAAAAAAGGCAGCACATGGCTTGGGTCTGTCAGCAGCACCGCGAATAACGCGCAAATCGGCGCAAACAATATGACAGAAAATCCCCGATACGCCGTAAACATCAGCAAACCTAATGCCAATAGAATGATGATCAGTTCCACACACATCCCCCGTTTCCGCGAACTAGAAAGCGTTTACATAAACCTGTCCGCATCGGCTGTTTCCGTCCCCTTTCCATATGTACGAGAAGTGTGGGCCAACTATTCCGATTAAAAAAGGAAAGCCCCTTTTCTCGGAGCTTTCCTCTGCCATTCATTTCATTCCTATTAGGATATCAACATCAACCGTAATATCGGCTGATTTCATCTCTTTCAGCAGGCTGACTCGGTCTTTCGGCGCCGACCAGGCAAGCGGCGTCATCTTGAGAAGCCAGTGGATCGCCTGCCGGTCAAGCGTTTTGATATAGCGGAGCCTGACAGGACGGCTGTGCGCCGCATGTGCTGTAAAACGCTCAACAGCTGCCGCATTAGAGTACGTACGCCTCGGTGAATCAGTATATAAAAATTGCCGTAATTCTAGTAAATAATCGCTTCGCGGCACTACTTTTATGAGCATGCCATCATCCTTCAGCAGTCTATGAAACTCTGCATAATTAGATGGCGAAAAAATAGACAGAACAACATCAAATTGGCGATCATGAAATGGAGCACGTGCCACATCGGCAACCGCCCACATTTGATCTTTGAATGCCTTAGAAGCTTTTACAATCCCATCCTTCGAAAGATCGATGCCGATTCCCATCGCTGCTTTCCCTGCATAATCAAACCCGCAAAGCGCATTCAAATGAGAACCCTCACCGCAACCGCTGTCCAGGATGGTGAATGCCTCTTGACCGGATTTGGGATGGCTGATGAGTTCTGCTATCGTATCATGGAGCGGCTCAAAAAAACCACATTCTCCAATCAGCCTGCTTCTCGCTTCAAAAAGCTCGGCACCGTAACCGGATTTGACCGGCTTCGTCAGGAAGTTCACGTAGCCGTGCCGAGATAAATCAAATGTATGCCGCCGTTCTGTACAAATCAAGCTTTTTCCTGATGCCGCATCCATGGAAGAACCGCAGAGCGGACATCGAAACAAGCTGAAATCAACGGTTTGCTTCATGATAAAAAACACCTCATTCATTCATTTTTAGATAAATGAAAAAGGCATAGACAAATAAACCTAGGCCTATCTCAAAAATTGGCCAGGTCTGGCAGTTTGTCTACACCTGTCATTATCTATAACGAATGAATTGGATAATCATGAAAAAAACTCCCTTTTTGCTGTATGGGTTTCCCCCCTCCTATCATACAACAATTATCCAGAAACCGGAATGAGATGTTCAACGACTGCTTGTTTTCCAAAGTCATCCTGATTCAGAAAATGAAGTAATGCGTCTGCGGTTTCTTCAGGAGACTGTAATTTCCCCGCTTTCTCTAACTGAATGAATTCATCAACATAAGGAAAATCTTCTTTGCGGACGGAGCGGATTTCAGTTTGCAGCCGAGTGTCCACCACCCCGGGATAAACCGCTGCGATTTTCACTGGATTCCGCTGATTCTCCTGTTCTAAATTGATGCTTTTCGTAAAGGAATCCAGCCCCGCTTTTGACGTGCTGTAACAGCTTTGTGAGGGCATTAAATATTTGGCAGAGGCTGACGAGATATTCATGATTCGCTTATCCGTTTCGATGTGCTTCGTGTGCTGCACAAAATGGGAGGTCATAACCATCGGAGCAATTAAATTGATCTGCATATGCCGGGCAATATCCTCCGCTTTATTATGTTCTATCGGCGCCACAGGTGACAGCACGCCGGCATTATTGATCAAATAAATGCCTTCCGGATGCGGATCTCGTTTGATATGTGCAAACAAATTTTGAAAGAATGCTTCAATTTTGTGGGTCTCTTTGAGGTCGAACGAGTAATATTGCATGTGGTTGTCCTGATCTATCAGGTTTTGATTAGGACGTCTTGATATACAATACAGCCGATGGTTAGAATCGATGAGCTTTTGGACTAAGGCTTCTCCAATTCCTCTTGACGTGCCCGTAATGATAATATGCTTCATTATTTTTCCCCTCCTGATTCTTCAATCATCATATCAACATAGCAATCCAGCATGTTTTTCCTTTATTTTCTCATTTCAGAATATAAATTTTATTATTGTGAAAATAGTTAAAAAGGTTGATTTTCAAAAAGTGAAAGGATAAAATACTGCTATCATCTTAGAAAAAGACATTCTTGTATATGATCAGTAATATGGTCTGATTGTTTCTACCTAGTAACCGTAAAAAACTAGACTACAAGAAAGTTTGAATAAATTTGAACGAGTTGAAAAGGACAAGTTCTTTTCTGTTTGCTCTTATTTTTCACACTTTCTGCACTTCCAGAATTTGTGAAGGATAAGAGCTTTTTTTGTTTCCATAATAACCCTCATAGGAGTTGCTATCATGTACTTTTTACTAAACCTTGTCGGTCTCATTGTGATTATGGCAGTTGTATTCCTATGTTCTCCGCAGAAAAAGAAAATCAAGTGGCGCCCGATCATGACATTAATTGTTCTGGAATTGCTGATTACTTGGTTTATGCTGGGAACAAAAGTCGGAAGCTGGGCCATCGGTAAAATTGGTGATTTCTTCACTTGGCTGATTGCTTGCGCCAGTGACGGTATCGCGTTTGCCTTTCCGTCAGTGATGGCGAATGAAACAGTAGACTTTTTCTTTAGTGCGCTTCTTCCAATTATCTTTATCGTCACATTCTTTGATATTCTAACATATTTCGGAATTTTGCCTTGGCTGATTGATAAAATCGGATGGGTGATTTCAAAGGCTTCCCGCTTGCCGAAATTAGAAAGCTTTTTCTCTATTCAAATGATGTTCCTGGGAAATACCGAGGCACTTGCGGTCATCCGCCAGCAGCTTACGGTATTAAATAACAACCGCCTGCTTACATTCGGTTTAATGAGCATGAGCAGCATCAGCGGCTCTATTATTGGATCTTACCTGTCAATGGTGCCGGCGACATACGTGTTTACAGCGATTCCTTTGAACTGCTTAAATGCGCTGATTATCGCAAACCTGCTGAATCCTGTTCACGTGCCGGAGGATGAAGATATCATCTATACACCGCCTAAAGAAGAAAAGAAAGACTTTTTCTCTACGATTTCTAACAGTATGCTTGTCGGCATGAACATGGTTATCGTAATCTTGGCCATGGTGATCGGATATGTCGCACTAACGTCAGCAGTGAATGGCATTCTTGGCGTTTTCGTACACGGCCTGACCATCCAGACGATTTTTGCTTATCTGTTCAGTCCGTTCGCATTCCTGCTTGGATTGCCAGTGCATGATGCGATGTATGTTGCTCAGTTGATGGGCATGAAATTGGCAACGAACGAGTTTGTTGCGATGCTTGACTTGAAAAACAATCTCAAATCCCTTCCGCCTCACACCGTTGCGGTGGCGACGACATTCCTGACGTCCTTCGCAAACTTCAGTACGGTCGGCATGATTTACGGCACGTATAACTCGATCCTTGACGGAGAAAAGTCAACGGTCATCGGGAGAAACGTGTGGAAGCTCCTCGTCAGCGGAATTGCGGTATCTTTATTAAGTGCTGCTATTGTCGGCCTGTTTGTGTGGTAGAAACATTGAGCCATATCCCTTTTCGGATATGGCTCTTTTGATTATTGATAAATAGAGGATGGAACCTGCACATCCCGAATTCCTGCTACATAAGGCCCCAAGTCATACTGGCCGAAGACGATGGCGATCCCGTTTGCCGTAAAGTAAAACATTGTGTTTTGGTTTAGGGTGATATCCTCTTTCTTTACATCAGGGAAAAACAGCTCATCGTGTTTTTTGATATAACTATACAGATAATCTCTCGTTTTGCTGACTTTTGTTTTGGTGTTCAGAATCTGATTCAGCGTCACGCGCTTTTGTGTGTTCAAGTCATAGTTGAAAGACTGAACAGACGTTAAACCATGGGCACCGCCTGAATAGATATAATTGAGCGTTTGAATGCTGAGCTTGCCCGCCGCATTGTACTTGACGCTGAAGGATGTTTGATATTCCGTTTTGAAGCCTTGTTGTTCACCTGCTTTTTTGTTTTTCAGGTATTCCTGATACGATTGTTCAATGTAGGCTTTCAGCTCTTGATTGATTTTCTTTTCAAAAGCGGCATTCCCGATGTGATGCACTTGTGGATACTTTAATTCCTTGATTTTTTTGTACGTATGGGTGCTGACAGTTGGTTTTTTCGTTTGAACTGCGTTTAAAGATGGGGCCGCATATGCAAATACGGAAAAAAGCAAGACTGCAATCCCCGCAGCTTTCAGTATGTTTTCCACTTCATTCGATCTCCTCCTTTGATGTCGCTGTTTATCATTCCCTTATTTAAGCAATTCACACTTTTATAGACTGATTAAGTCGAAAGAAGTTTCTAGGTCTAACAGCATGATTTTTCCCACTAAAAAAGAGACACAGAATGTCTCTTTTTTATCGCCCGGAAATCGCTTCATGAACGGCCTGTGCCAAATCTGTATTTCCAAACATCTCTAATACCGCAATGACAGTCTGGTCCGGAATGTGCTCTGCTTCGTGTTTTGGCACGACCAGATCGTCCATGGTTTTTTTCAAGCTTTCATTCAGCTTTTGCTGCGGATACGCTTTGACGTACAGCTCCATCGGATCAAGATCATTGTTCACGCACCATTGGGCAAACACCAAAATCATCATATTTTCATCGCGTTCGTAAGCTTCAGCTAGCTGTTTTTCGTTCATTTGCCATGCTCCTTATGAAAAGTATCTTCCTTAAAGATACAGGAGCCGGTCAAATTCGTCTATCCCAATGGCGATGAGCAGCAATCGCATCGATAAATGCCTTGCTGAAAGCGGTGTAGTCAGATTCATCTTCAGCCGTCACGATGCCTGGTCCCTCTGTTGTTCCGACAGAGGATTGAAGAAGGTCAATTCCTTCATTTGCCGCACCGATCGCCTTGTAGTGATTGTAAGCTTCCCTGATAAATGCCATCGCTTGTTTGTTGTCTTTTAACTCCGGCCCTCCTGCGGCATAGACGGCATCATACAGAACAGAGTCAACAGTCAGAAACGTGCCGCCGGCCTCAAGCTGCTGGCCGCTGCCGCTTGTCATATACCCTAGATTTTGACTGATGATATCCACTATGACTCCTTCATTCTTTAAAGCATCCAGCACTGTTTGCAGCTCTTTTTCATGAAATCCGTTTCCAGCAAGTACAGCGACTTTTCTTGTTGACGCGGTTTTCACTGTACGGGCCTGGCTTAACGCAGGCGAAGTAAGAATTTCTTTAGATGCTTTACGCTTCGCGGGCGCCGCCACGCCTACTCCTTTGGCGATTTCTTGCGCCAAATCTTCATCGACATTGCTGAAGACATCAACGACTTGCCGCTGGACGTCCTTGCTTTTGACCTTCCCGACCTCGAAGCAGAAAGCAGAAATGATGTGCTGCTTCTCCACTGGAGACATGCTGTTCCAGAACAGCTTCGCCTGTGAGTAATAATCGTTGAAGCTGTCGCTTCGCTGGCGGATTTTTTTGCCCTCGACTTTTTCCTGATAGTGGACGTATCCGCCTTCTTCAGCTGTCGCAGGCGACGGATCATTGTTTTGCAGAGAGTTTTTATGATAAGCGACAGGTCCCTTATTGATCGTCATCCGGTGATAGCCGTCGTACTGGTTGTTATGAAACGGACATACCGGCCGGTTAATCGGAAGCTCATGGAAGTTCGGGCCGCCAAGACGGATGAGCTGTGTATCTGTATAAGAGAAAAGCCGCCCCTGCAGAAGCGGGTCATTTGTAAAATCGATGCCCGGCACGACATTTCCAGGGTGGAATGCGACCTGTTCTGTTTCCGCAAACACATTATCCTGGTTGCGGTTCAGCGTCATTTTCCCAATGATTTTCACCGGCACGAGCTCTTCCGGCCACAGTTTGGTCGGGTCAAGAATATCAAAATCAAACTTGAATTCATCCTCTTCGTCAATCATCTGCACGCCAAGCTCGTATTCAACCGTGCCGCCGTTTTCAATCGTTTCCCACAGATCGCGGCGGTGGAAATCGGGATCTTTCCCGGCAATTTTTTGCGCTTCATCCCATACGAGAGAATGCACGCCGAGCACCGGTTTCCAATGGAATTTCACGAAACGCGCCTTCCCTTGCTCATTGACAAAACGGAACGTGTGGACGCCGAAGCCTTCCATCATTCTGTAGCTGCGCGGAATGCCTCTGTCTGACATCGTCCACATCACCATGTGAGCCGACTCAGGGTTATTGGCGACAAAATCCCAAAACGTATCGTGAGCAGTCGCAGCCTGAGGCATTTCATTGTGTGGCTCAGGCTTAAATGCGTGAACCAAATCCGGAAATTTGATCGCGTCCTGAATGAAAAACACCGGAATGTTATTACCCACAAGGTCATAATTTCCTTCTTCAGTATAAAACTTTGTCGCAAAGCCTCTGGCATCCCGCACCGTGTCTGCGGAGCCTTTAGAACCCGCAACCGTAGAGAAACGGACAAATACCGGTGTCTTCACTGAAGGGTCCTGAAGAAATTTGGCCCGTGTGTACTCGGTCATCGGCTCGTAAACCTGAAAAAAGCCATGCACGCCATACCCGCGCGCATGCACAACGCGCTCCGGAATCCTCTCATGGTCAAAGTGCGTCATTTTCTCCCGGAAGTGAAAATCCTCCATCAGCGTTGGACCGCGAACCCCGGCCTTTAACGAATGCTCATCCTCTGACACCCGCAAGCCTTGGTTTGTCGTCATTTTCTTCCCGCTGTTATCGGTCCTGTACTGTTCAAGCTGCTCGTCCTTTGAGTGTTCATTTACACGTTTATTTTGATCATTACTCATGTCTGTTCCCCCTTTTTAAAACGAAACATTCTACAGCACATTTACCCGTGGCGTCCTTCAGATAAACTGCCAATCCGCTCAATAGGATTTTAGGTCTACATATCAGGATGAGGTCATACACATTTGAAATAAGCCTTCTTTACAGAGAGAAAGGATGGAAGCGCTTACGAAAAAAGCTGTTGAATAGGGGAGGTCATATCATGCTTGCCATACTCGGTTTTGTGATGATGATTGTTTTTATGTACCTTATTATGTCTAACCGGCTTTCCGCACTTATTGCTTTGATTGTTGTTCCTGTTGTGTTTGCCCTGATCAGCGGATTTGGCAAAGATCTTGGCGAGATGATGATTCAGGGTGTTACAGACCTCGCTCCTACCGGGATTATGCTGTTATTCGCCATCCTGTATTTCGGCATTATGATCGACTCAGGCCTGTTTGATCCTCTCATTGCCAAAATCTTATCGTTTGTCAAAGGAGACCCGTTAAAAATCGCCGTAGGCACAGCGGTTCTGACCATGACCATTTCGCTGGACGGAGATGGGACAACAACCTATATGATTACGATTGCGGCGATGCTGCCACTGTACAAACGGCTCGGCATGAATCGTTTGGTGTTAGCGGGAATAGCGATGCTCGGTTCGGGGGTTATGAATATTATCCCGTGGGGCGGGCCGACTGCGAGGGTTTTGGCCTCCTTAAAATTGGACACGTCAGAGGTCTTCACGCCGCTGATTCCCGCTATGATCGCCGGCATTCTCTGGGTGATCGCCGTTGCTTATATCCTCGGAAAGAAAGAGCGGAAGCGGCTCGGCGTCATTTCGATTGATCACGCACCGTCTTCCGATCCAGAGGCTACGCCGCTGAAGCGTCCCGCTCTCCAATGGTTTAACCTGCTGCTGACTATCGCTCTGATGGCCGCTCTGATCACCAGCCTGCTGCCGCTCCCTGTTCTTTTTATGACCGCGTTCGCCATCGCCTTGATGATCAACTATCCAAATGTCAAAGAGCAGCAGAAACGAATCTCGGCGCATGCGGGTAACGCGTTAAACGTTGTCTCAATGGTGTTTGCGGCAGGGATATTCACAGGCATTCTCTCCGGCACAAAAATGGTGGATGCCATGGCGCATTCTCTCGTTTCACTCATCCCTGACGCTATGGGTCCGCACCTGCCGTTGATCACTGCGATCGTCAGCATGCCCTTCACCTTTTTCATGTCGAATGACGCCTTTTACTTCGGTGTCCTTCCCATCATCGCCGAAGCCGCTTCCGCTTACGGAATAGACGCCGCTGAAATCGGAAGGGCCTCCTTGCTGGGTCAGCCCGTGCATCTGCTCAGCCCGCTCGTGCCTTCCACCTATCTATTAGTCGGAATGGCAGGCGTCAGCTTTGGCGACCATCAAAAATTCACTATTAAATGGGCCGTGGGGACAACGATTGTGATGACGATTGCGGCGCTTTTGATCGGGATTATTTCGTTTTAATCAAAAAAGGATTTCCGCTGGCGGAAATCCTTTTCTGTACATTATTTTTTTGTATAGCGCACCCAGTCGTAATGAGCGTATAGCGGATTTACACCATTGTAGGAACCGAGCCAATCATCGACACCCGTGCCATTCCACAGGTTCATCATGATTTTTCCTGGCGTTGTCGGAATTTGGTTTGTTGCAGTATGTTTTAATTGCCCATCGACATACCATTTAATAGAGTTTGGCTGCCAATCGAACGCATACGTGTGATAGGCATTGGCTGCATCAAACCCGAGATCCACAATCTTTTCATGGTTTCCTGCACCATTTGTATAATAGTTAAATTGAACCTTTGTTGTGTCTTTTCCTAAAAATTCGATATCAATCTCATCCCAAGGGGTTCCATCTGTCGGACCTGTGTAAGTGAAGAACGATGAAACGATCCCTGTGTTTTTAGCTGGTTTCATTCTGACTTCATATAGTCCATAGCCATATGTTTGGACAGAGCGGTTTTCCCCGCAATCAAACTTGTTATAAGATGGACTTGTTAGCGCTAAACGCATTTCACCCAATGACGTTATTGATACGTTGTTAGCACGCCAAGTGCAGTTGAACATATTTCCATTTGAATAACCATCTGCTTTTTGCCAAAAGCCAGAGTTATAGCCGTTAAAAGGGTCAAAAAACGATCCACCTGTTTGAGCCGAGGCAGTAGAAGTGACTGCAAACAAACTCATAAACAATCCAGTGACAAGAATCAACAACACTCGTTTCAGATAAGGCATATTGGCATTCCCCTTTCATTGAAAGCGTTTTCTATGTTGATCTTACATGATTCTTTTAAAAGGGAACATCGGTCAAAATAATGATAATAACGAATCTTACTGATTGCTATGATCACCCTCCCTCTTTAAAAATAAAAACCTAAATTACCATTAGCCCAGACATAAATGATCCGCACTCATTGTAATTTAGGTTTTGCCTGCTTTATCAGTAACAATCCTACCATCATCATATTGAAATGTAAGAAAAAACGAACACACGAAAATAAAAATGTCAGCGCTCTCATTATGCTTGTTTGACTATCCTTTCTATGTGAATCGTTAAATACAACAGCTCGTCACTGGTGAGCTTGTGCTCATACTCCCGCTCAATGTAGGTTTGGATTTTCTTCGTGCAGTCATACGCCCGATGATACTTTTCTCTCACTGTCTCCAGCAAAAAATCATCCTGGCTTTCCATATGTGTACCGTTAAAAAGACGCTGTGCGAAAAACTTTAAGTGGGTGACGAACCGATAATAGTGAAGCGATTCTTCGTTAAATTCAATCTTAAAATGGTATTTTACAATACTCAAAATCTCTTGCATGACTTTTGTAATATTGATGATATTGGGCATCTCTTCGTTCAGCTCGGCATTAACAATATGCAGAGCAATAAAGCCTGCTTCATCCTCTGGCAGAGACACGCCAGTCTTGTTTTTCACCATGGCCAACGCTTCTTTGCCAATGGCAAATTCGTCTTTGTACAGCCGTTTTGTTTCCCACAGCAAAGCGTTTTTGATATCAAGCCCTTTCTGATTGCGCTGGATGGCAAAGTTAATATGATCGGTCAGCGACACATAGATGCTGTCGTTGAGCTTTTTGCCGAGCTGTAATTTTGCGTAGCTGATAATCTCTTCGGATACTTCCATGCACTCGATCGGTATATCATACAAAAGGGTTTTAAATTTTTCTGATACATCCTTGTTATCGAGCGTAAACACCTTCTCAATGCGGGCTTCATCGACATCATCGCCGGACTTTTTCTGGAACGCGAGCCCCCTGCCCATGACAACCAACTCTTTTCCCTGTTCATTGACAACGCTGATCACATTATTGTTGATCACCTTCGCAATTTTCATGACATGTCCCTCCAATCAACTAAGAACAGGCTACATCTTGATTGTACATTCTTTTTGCACTAGGTCAATATCATCAGGGAAAGGCGGGAACCAGCTAGTACAATTCACTCAGTACCGGCTGTCCGGGCTGTTTTTGAAGCAGCGCCTCCAGGTGGCGTTCAAATAATGCCTTATCCGCTTTCTGCTTTTTGACAATGCTATTTATGATTTTGACGCTTTCAGCGCTGTATTGTGTATATTGTTTTTTCAGTTGATCCAGCTGCTGTCTTGTCGTCTTCGCGTTTTTCGGTGTGACTTGACTGATGAGGTTGATCATACGGCCTGTGATCTCAAAAAAAGCGGCTCTATTTTCTTTCAGCTGCTGAATTTCGCTGCGGATCATCTCTTGATTTCGCGTTTTTTCAAGCAAGGCGATCGCCTCGCTGTTTTGTTTTTTGAGCGATTTGCTTTCAATTTTAATCGATTCAAGGTTCTCTTTCGCAATGTCTGCTTCTTCTTCAGTCATGCTGCTTCGCACGAAGTATTCTGGATTGCCGATCCCATAATCAAATGCTTCGCTCACTTTGATCATGGAACTGAACACAATGGCCAGCTGCCTTTCGCTTGCAAGGGCTTGGAAATCCTGCTTTTTCTTACTGCTCATCGGTTTGGCTGCGGTTTGTTTTACTGTCTTTTGATCACAGTCTGCGAACGTTTGAGCCTCACCTTCACTTTCGCATGCGCTCATCACAAGAACTGTGACCAGCAGGCTTATACACAAGCCTATTCGCCTCATGCTCTGTCTCCTCTCTGCTGAAGCCTTCTGGAAAATACCATAAAATATAGTTAAATGGTACCAGATGCACCTAACCCCAGCAATAAATCAAAAGTATGATTTGAAGCGAAAAAACATAAATATTTTGTAAAAATTGACGTGCATTCCATTCTTTTCAGGCCCATTTCTCGTACAATAGAAGTATCGTTACCGGAGAGGGGCTCTGATGATGAAACGTTTTTCGAAACAAGAAAACAGCTGGGTGTTATATGACTGGGCAAATTCGGCTTACTCAATTGTCGTGACCACCGCGGTGTTTCCGTTATTTTATAAATCAGCGGCTGCGGAAAGCGGTGTCAGCGCCGCTCAATCGACTGCCTATCTGGGCTATACCATTGCGATTTCAACATTTATTCTTGCGATGCTCTGCCCTATTTTAGGCACAATCGCCGACTATGAAGGGTGCAAGAAAAAGTTCTTCGGTTTCTTTGTGTCTGCCGGTGTCGCCAGCACCGCGATGCTCGCCTTTATCCCTAGTGAACATTGGCTGCTATTGTTGCTGTTTTATACGATATCGGCTATCGGTTTTTCCGGCGCCAATGTGTTTTATGATGCCTTTCTCGTGGACGTCACGCCTGAGAAGCGGATGAATCTCGTCTCAGCACGGGGTTTTGGCTTAGGATACATTGGAAGCACGATTCCATTTATCATCAGCATTGCTGTCATCCTGCTCGCTCAAGCAGAAACAATTCCAATGTCTGTATCGGCTGCAAGCCAGCTGTCCTTTTTTATAACGGCTGCTTGGTGGGGGCTGTTCACCATCCCCATGATCAAACATGTCCATCAACGCTATTACATCAAAAGAGAACCTCATATTGTCATCAACAGCTTTAAGCGGCTCGGCCAAACGATGAAACGGATCAGGCAATACCGGGCACTGTTCCTCTTTTTACTCGCTTATTTCTTTTATATCGACGGTGTCGGCACGATTATTACGATGTCGACATCCTATGGATCAGATTTAGGGATCGGCTCCTCAAGCCTTCTGATCATCCTATTTGTCACCCAGGTCGTCGCCGCGCCGTTTTCGATTGTATACGGAAAACTGGCAGAACGCTTCACGGGGAAGACAATGCTGTACGTTGGGATCGTTATTTATATGATTGTCTGCGTGTACGCCTATTTTATGGAGACAACGCTTGATTTCTGGATACTGGCCATGCTTGTCGCCACCTCGCAGGGCGGTATTCAAGCCCTCAGCCGTTCCTATTTCGCCAAGCTTGTGCCAAAGCGCCACGCCAATGAATTCTTCGGTTTTTACAACATTTTCGGAAAATTCGCCTCAATTATGGGCCCGCTGCTCATTGCCGTGACCGCCCAGCTAACCGGGAAATCCTCGACTGCGGTGTTCAGCCTGATCATTCTGTTTGTAATTGGTATTGTGATTCTTGCCATTGTTCCGGAGGAGACCAGCGCTGATGTCAGCCAGCAGCAAAATGACCTGCCCCTTTAACTGGGAGCAGGTCATTCATCATTTATTCGCTTTATTTACCTTGAGCTTTTTCCCTTTGACGGTTGTGTTCTTCATCACTTGGAGAACATGAGGGCCTTTCCCATTTAAAATCTCAACGTATGAGGCGTTATCCATAATCGTGATGATGCCGATGTCATCAGCTGACACACCATCAATTTTGGCAATCGTTCCTACAAAATCAACGGCTCTGATTTTCTTTTTCTTTCCGCCGTTAAAATACAGCTTCATAATGTCTTTATTCAGCTCTTCGCTTTTGTCCTTTTTGCTTTCCGGACGGTCATTCATTTTAGCTAGAAATTCAGGTTTCTTTCTAGCCACTTCCTCTTGAGAAGGGGCCTCCATTTTTTGAATCTCAAACCCGATATATTCTTCAATGTCGGCTAAAAACCGTTTTTCGAAGGCCGCGACAAACGAAATGGCCTTTCCTTTGTTCCCTGCGCGACCTGTCCGGCCTGTGCGGTGCACGTAGCTTTCCTTTTCAAGCGGCAGATCATAGTTGATGACAAGGGAAATATTTTCAATATCAATCCCGCGCGCAGCGACATCTGTCGCGACTAGGTAACGGTACTCGCCCCGTTTAAATTCATTCATGACGTCGAATCGGTCTTCCTGAATCATTCCGCCGTGAATTTTATCGCATGGATATCCTAAGTCATCCAATTCATCGGTCAGCTGATTGACGTGCTCTTTCGTTCGGCAGAAAATGATGCAGCTATCGGGATTCTCCATCATCAGCACATCTTTCAGCAATGAAAATTTATTCTCTTCTCTTACTTGAATCACTGCATGTTCAATATTCCTTGTGGTTAGGCCGGCCGCTTTGATTTCGATATGCTCCGGGTTTTGCATATATTGACGGCTCAGCTTCTCGATATCCTGCGGCAGCGTTGCCGAAAACAGCATCGTCGTGCGCTCAGTCGGCAGATGCTTGATAATCGCCTCGACCTGCTCGATGAAGCCCATATTCAGCATCTCATCCGCTTCATCAATGACCAAATAAGAGAGACGATCCAATGGCAGCGTGCCTTTTTCAATATGATCCAGAACACGTCCCGGCGTGCCGACAACAATGTGGCTTTTTTGCTTAAGCTCAGCTTTTTGTTTATCAAAGGAGGATTTTCCAAATACGGCTGTCGCTTTGATTCGTTTAAACCGTCCGATGTTCGTGATATCTTCCTTTACTTGCACCGCAAGCTCACGGGTTGGAGTTAAAATAAGCGCCTGCGGCTTGTTTTCATCCCAATCCGCCAGCTCACAGAGAGGAATCCCGAACGAAGCCGTTTTCCCGCTTCCCGTCTGTGATTTGACGACTAGATCCTTTCGTTCAAGGGCAGCCGGGATCACGCTCTGCTGCACCTTGGTCGGTTCTGTATATCCCAGTCCACCCAGTGCTCGTAAAATGTCATGACTGATTTGATAGTTTTTAAAATGACTCATGTATAAACTCCTGTCTCTTGCAGATGTTCTCATTATACTCTAATTGACGAAGGCGTATGTGTTTTGTCGAAAAAATGACGTGTTAAAAGCCATCGATTCCCTGGTGTTTTAGCTCCTGAACAGCCAATCGCGCCAGTGCGTCGGCCCCCGTGCGGTTCGGATGCAGCGTATCTCCGTCCATATAAAGCGCGAGTGTTTTTTCCGGACCGATCGATGTAAAGTATGCCGAGCTGAGGACATTTAAGTCAATGAGGTATGTTTTTTCCTCTTCGGCCAAAGCCAAAATAGAGGCCCTGTACCATCTGTTGACAGACGAATGGATGCCTTCAGAAGTAAAATCGGTCGCCCTGCCCTGAGGCGTTGATAGGATGACGTCCGCTCCTTTCGCTTTCACCTGGCGGATCATATCACGCATCATCTCTTTAAACTCCGCTTCAGATTCATTATGCTTCGGATTTGTGTCATTAATGCCAAGCTGCAAGATAAAATAATCCCCCGGCTTGATGTACTTCAGGATCGCCTCAAGCTGTCCATCATTTCTGAATCCTCTCGCGATCTGTCCGCCAGACGCCATGTTTCTCACTTGAAAGGTGTGTTTATCGATATAGTGAGGCAGCATCTGCCCCCAGCCCGCCTGCTTGCTGCTGTTGAGCGGATAATAATTGCACACCGTCGAGTCGCCGCCGACATAAATGGTTCGTTTCGTCACCGGCTTATCAGACAGTTTCTTGATTTTCAGGGCACTGAGCGTAAAAGCGGTGCCTGTCTTTCCCTCTGTCACCAGCAGATTCAGCTGCCCGTCGGTGATAGGAATTTGGAACGTGTCCTCCGCGCCATCCCCTGTCATATTGATGACCTGAAACACGCCCGCCGCCGCCACACTGGCCCTTGCCGTATTGCCAAGCATCACCTTCACCTCGTAAAGGCCGTTCGGGAGATCCACTTGAAACGTGTTATTGCTTTTCGTCCCATACGCTAAAAATTGAACCGAATCACTCTTCACACCAGTTCCGGATGCCGCCACATCCTTCATATTCTCCGGTGTTTGAAATCCGTAGCCCTTTGACCGGTCATACCGATCAGACGCCCTGACACCAATATAACCAGGCTCAACTGAACCGTTTCCAAAGTCAAACTGATACACCTTCTGCTCCGCTGCCTTCACACTCTCATTCCCGTCAAAACACAGCATCAACATCATCACAAAAACCGCTGCCATCCATTTTTTCATCAAGACTCCCCCTCTATGAAAACGTATACATTAATGCATACTCGGTGATTGTTTCTTTATGATGGCTGAAGGGAGAAAAAAATGGCGTTGAGGAATAAAAATGAGGGGGGAGTCTCAAGAAGGGGAAAATCAGTGTGACTTCTTGTCACACTTGATCACATCCCAACCTCCGCAATAGAAGCTTATTTGGTCTTCTTCGTCATACACATAATAACGGAGTCTTTCCCATTGATCATCAGTCGGTTCAATCTCCAACTCAACCGCATCGATGGATTCAAGGTCATCCAGCCTCGATGCACTAATGTTTTCAAACCGCAATTGAATGTCACAGGTTTGAGCAGATAGTTTTAATTCAAACACAGGAATTTGAATATAACGATCATCTTCTTTCATATAGAAAGAAAACTCGTTTAATGTAAATGGACCTGTATCCTCATCAGAAAGATGCTTTTTCAATTTCTCGTATTGTGTGATATTCAAATGAATTCCCCCTATTCTTAGTTACCGCCAACCATATAGATGTCTACAGCATCGTATTCAAACCACATGATCCGTTCGCCTGAGTCCGTTAGACACTGGAGCTTCCCTTCTGAAAAATAACTTTTATCCGGTTGAGGATCAGTGATCAGAAAAACATCGTCATTGATGGAAGCTAGCAGAAAGAGATAACCTGCAATGTCACGGTCTGCTTTCTGTATTACGGATTCGAAACGGAATTCCCTTTTGGCCAGCTTCGTCACCTTGTAAGCATGACCTTCAAAATACTCGGACAGGTGTTCTATAAATGAACCAGTCGTTATTACCTGTATCATGATTCGATCGTAGGCAAGCCCTTCCCAAAAACGATAAAACGACTCTGCATCTTCAAGTTCACAAGACATAACAACTTGGCCAGACTTAAGATCGATCATGTCCAAATTGCCAATACTGCTTATAGAGGTTATTTCCATAAAATCTTCCCCTTATCAGTTGGATAGCGCCACGCATATCTCTTGTCTGACTTGTTCATACAAGAGAATGTGATGATACAGATCCTTATCGTTTTTGATCATATCCGAAAGTATGTCTGGATACAGCTCAAAAAAGGTTTTCTCCAACGAACGCCGCTGATGCCGGGGCATCCTTTTATTCGCCAGCACATAATCCAAACTGCCATCAACTAGCATAAAAAACTCATAGATGTCCGCTTCAAAGCCGTACAATTCATCAGGGTACGGCTTTTCTTCAAGCTCTCGCTGTCTTTTTTTCAGTTTTTGAAGCACGTTGATCCTCTCCTCACCCTATTCAACTTCCATCACCTCATATTGCCGGCAATAAAAACGGAACGTCTCCTCTTCCCAT
This sequence comes from Bacillus sp. ATD, assembly GCF_050585765.1. Lineage (NCBI taxonomy): Bacteria > Bacillati > Bacillota > Bacilli > Caryophanales > Bacillaceae > Bacillus > Bacillus sp. ATD. The sequence goes on from NZ_JBOBQH010000006.1 coordinate 24,244, forward strand.
TCTTCCACAAGGTAGATGCCTTGCGGCTGCGATTCAATGCTGAGAAGGCAATCAGACATATCCGAAAGGGTTTCGATTTCTCGTATCGTAACGGCTGAAACGTCTTTGAATATGACAACAATCGTGCGTGAATGATAAACAGCTACTAGCTCAATCGTATAAATGGCACCAAGCACGTGATCTGTTTCCCGATAAAAACGCCATTTCTTGATATGCTGAAACAAAATAGGAGTAGCTCCTGAAATACTCAATTTTGATTCCTCCGTTGATAGCGTCTTTATACTCCATACTCACAGTAAGGCTTCAAATCAGGAAAAGCATCCTTCAACATTCTTTCTATGTTTTCATCGGTCACTGTAAATATAATATCTGTTGAATCAAAGAAACCGACTTCAAAAATACACTCTTTCACAGGAGAAACATAATCATCTACATAATAGTCAACATTCCCATCGACAAAAGGCACATTTGTTAGATTATAGGGTAACGTCTCTTTAGGTACAGCTGTTAAAGTAGAAAAAATCACATAAACCTTAAATTCATTTAATATTCGATGAAACTCCTCACCTGTGATAAAAAGATAGTCTTCACGCCCGCCAATGATATCGTTCCAATGATCTTTATCCTCGGATACATCCATCATATTCAAAATATCGCCAATGACCCAATGATACTCAGTGATAGGGAGAGGGAATTGTTTGAAAAAATCACTTAAAAGAAAAAGTTCAGAATTCGCATATTCCAGACAATACCTGCTCATATGTACCTCCCCACCAATAAAACCCTTTTTACAACTCATACTTGATCAATTCCTCCATCGAGGTTCCTTTGAAATATTGATAAAGAATATCCTCGATACTCAAATGACCAAATAGCCCAATCGGATTGCTAAACGTCTTCCCCCGCTTTTCATCAACCTCTATTAAATCACTCTCTGACGCTAATGAATCGTCTTGGCTAATGAGGTATTTTCCATCTTCATACATGACAAATGTTATAGCAGATTGATCAAATTTCCTCATCAAATCTATCGGCACCTTGGAAACAACCTTCCAACTTCCCTGAAGAAAGCCTGTATATCCTGTATTCGCAATAAAAAGGGTTCTTTGCTTTTCTGCCATCATGAGAGAAATGTCTTTTTTATTCAAGCGTTGATCTGTAAAAATATCAAAATACTGAATGAGAAGATCATCATTTTTATCTGTTGCTAAATCTCCTTTTACCACTAATGCATATGTAAACTGATTGATTTGCCGTAAAGGGATTTCAATGACAACACCAGGCCTAACTTCACTTAAAGTAGTTCTTTTTTTCATCTTTAGGTTGATATCGGTGACTTGTTTTCCTTCTAATTCTTTAAAAAGCGAATCGCCGTCTGAGTTTAATACCTGAAAGAGAGTATAAATAAATTCATTTAGAGTAGGCTTGCGATCCAATTGTTCCAGGAACACAGCGTGAAAATCTTCGATGGCGTCGTGACAAATATCCAAACCATCATCACTTACGAATATCTTTTTATTTTTATATTTCTCTTCCCAAAAGCCCATGTTCCACCTCCGTTTTTCAGAACACTCATCTATTTTGAAACAGAATCGGCGGATATTTATCTATCGCCTCCAACAGCTCTTCACCAAAAACAGTGATTGTACATTTCCACGGGTCTCCCAAAAGTCCCCAAGAGAAGTCCTGATGAAAAAAGAAATAATAGTCTCCATTTGGAAATACGGGAACAGGCCATTCGCCAAATTCATCCTTAGGCATTGCCTGATGAGGACTAAAGGTATATCCGTCATGCTGCCAATCTAGTGCGTACATTACATCTTTCTTTCCAGTACATAATTGAAATGCTTTTAAAATAGAAGTCTCTAAATCACTCAGCACTCCACTCACATCATTATGACCAGCTTTACTGCTCATCGCGCTTGAGATATCAAACACTCGATATGGATCAGGCGGAATGATGTGATGACATCTGCTTCCGGGTTTCCATTTTATGAGCTTGTTCACTTCTGACCAGATGCGGTCTTGTTTTGTCTGACTTAAGGCGCGCCAATTCATCATGATCTCATCCCTACACCTTATTGGATATCCTGTTTATAAACACCTGAAGAGGCCACTGCGTAAACAGCGTTGCTTGTTAGTTTTAGCTGTTGAACGTCTATGGCTTCACCGTTAGAATCACAGCATGTTATCTCTTCCATCTCTTGACTCACATCGGCAGAAATCAAATAAAGAGACGACTCAAGCTCTTCACTGGAACAATTGAACGTCCCAACCAAAAAACCTTCTTCGGATATCGCGAGCTGATCAAACGCTTCTGAGTCCGGCTCTTTATCCGACAGAATCCACACTCGTCTCACGACCGTTTCATCAAATGCGGCAATGACTGCATCTCCGTAATACAGCATATAAATCAAGCCGTTTTTTTCTGCAAGTCCATAACAATCATCTACAGCCGGCGCATCCATTTCTTCGAGCTTTCTATCAATATGTATTTCCTTCTGCTGACCATCTAACGTAAAACACCACACACTATGGCCGTTGGGATTCTCATCATGGTAAATCCCTTCATCACATAAACCGACCCAAAGCTGTTGTTTCTCATCCAAAAGACAGCAGGAAACCCCTGAAGGCAAGTGAAAAGTACTTTTCACCCTTCCCTCTTCTGAAAAAACCTTTACCTTCGGCTCATACGATTCGTAATAAACGAAGACATAGCCATCTGCACATTGTTGAAAGAGCTGAATATCGCTGTATGCAATCTGCTCTTTCACTTTAAAATCCCGAACGTCACCGGAAGGATCATAGATTGAAATGGTGATATCTCCTTTCTCACCTTTTCCAATGTAGACACACCCCTGTGGATCGGCATGGAAAAAACAATCTTGGGTGTTCGTGTTGATGATTTTATTCATTTTTAATTTTTTCATTGGTTATGCTCCCGATTTTACAAAGATTTATCATTTAACAGAAATAGATTATGATGATGGTCAATTCCTACACACTTATCTTTATATACAGCTACTTGGGAAAAACATAGATCTTCTCCAGTATTTTCATTCAACATCTTATGTTCTACAAAGCTTTGCATATCATCTGTCTTGGCTGCTTTTTTTATATGGTATGTGTCATCCTGAATGAACAGGTAAAGATACAAACCGTTTTGGATACAGGAATGAAACTCTATTTCAGCCTTATATTGCTCTAACGTTCCTCCCGATAATTTCAGTTTTTGGAAATAGTTTTCTCCCATCGAACTGTAATGCAAATAGATGGCATCTTCACTTACAAAAGTAGAATAATATTGGTCAATCACATACGAACTAACATCATTGGAGTCCAATTCATATTTTCCATTTTTCAAAGTGAATTTATTAATTCCTTTTGAGCTTATTTCCTGATCAACGCATGAAAATATGCCTGTTTCATCATACCCGACCCATAGACACTTATTCTGGTCTATCATCATTGAATTTATATATCGCCCCGCATAAAAAGATTGATAGAATCCTTTGAGCGGACTCCACACATATATGTTAGGTTCAACGTTACTTATTCCATCCTCGTACTCTTTATCAATTAAAAACAAAAATGAATCATCAACTTTTTGTATATTTATAACTTGCTTTTTGGTTTGTACGCTATAGCTGTTTAAAAATCGACCATCAGTGTTTGAATAAATAGAAAGATGATTGATGAAGTATCCATGATCATTACGTTCCTGCTGGGTCAACACAATGAATTCTGAATCATTCATTGATAATAAAATTTTGCCTTTCTCTGTTACTGTGTGTAATCCTTTAAAAAATAAATCAGACATATATGCCACCTTTCAAAAAGCTATCTACAAAATTTAGTAAATATCCCCTTTTGTAAGTCGACTATTTTGAAAAAGAAACTCCTTTCCGAGTGCCTCTGAATATGGAGAAAGAAGATTATCTCTTTTAATAGTTTTCTAATTCATCCTCGATGTCAGAGAGAACTTGAGAAATTGGTATCGAAACTGAATCTATATTATTAAAAAAAATGGATATACCAACTTTATCTTTAAGCATACCGGGAAGCCAGTTCTCTACAAAATCCTCTAAACTTATTGACTCTGGATATGTACTCTTCCATTTCTCACTTGAACATTGTTTTGCATGCCCTTCAGTCGGCCAAAAATGAAGTTGTATTGTTCCATTATCGTCTTCAGATGTAACCCACCCTTTATCATTACTTAATGACCAGACTTCTTCATAGTCAACAATTTTCTTAATAAAATAACGATATCTTTTATCAGGATCTAACTTTAATGTCATCTCAAGTTCTTTTTCATTCATTTTTTACTCTTCCTTGTAAGCAGTGTAAGAGGGACATCAGCTAGTCCTTGACCCTATCTAATGCCCCTCTGGATATAACATCAGATTATTACGGTTAGGGAAGTTTTGAAGGTTTTTTTACATCTTCTAGGTTTGTTTTTAAAGCATCTGCAAAGCATTCTAGCTTCTCTTTATTACAGGTAATCTCAAACAATTTAGAATTAAACTTACTGTCATCTTCACGTATAATTTTAATCTTAAAGCTGTAATATCCGTTTTCTTTATTAATATTGAGAATTAAAAGTGGATCAATGGTTTCTAAATTTATCATATCTTGATTTCCCATTATCAACGTTTCAATTCCAGATATCAGCAATTTATATTCACTCTCTAATAAAACAGCGGAAAAATCGCGAATGATCGCTTTTTTATTTTCCAACAACTCAAATATGGATAAAATAAATGGATCATCATCCATCTCTTGATACCTTCTCGGTGTTAGTTCAAGTTCAAGACAATCGTCTTTAATTTTGGCCATGCTGCCTCCTTGTTTTAAGGTATGCATAAAACGATTGATCATCAAAGCGAACTGTTTCAGCTTCTATAGCAATCAGCATTCTGTTCATGTCAATAAGAAAGTTAGCATTTGATTGATACTCCGGAATTATAGAATTTGATAGATTCCCGATCCCTTCTGGGTGATAACTCATCTCAAATACTTGCCAATTGTATTCTTCCGGATCTATTTTTTCCAATCTCATGTCGCCAATATCTGCACTATAATAAGCGGATGCCACATTTTGAAATAATATTTTATGAGTATATTCAGCTTCACTTTCAAAAACCTTTATATTAAGTGAGAGCTCTTTTTTAAACACATTAAAATCTAAATAAAGGACACTGCACCCCTCATCTATGTAATCAACCCATTCATTAATTGTTTTGTACATTGTCATCTCCTGCCTCTTTTTTAATCAATAACACCTTACCATCAACCACAAATTATTCAGTATATTGTTTGATCCAATCATTTAAATCATCAGTTGAATGCAAATAAGTTTCAGGAGAATCTTTCAAATCAATCCCGCTTAGAAGGATTAACATACTCCAGACTCTATCATCTTCTACTTCGGGGTCATCCGCATGAACATAAGTTCCAGCCCAATCCGACACTTCTTCTCTTGTTGTTTGTCCATTTAAGACACTTTTGATTTTTTTTATGCATTCTATTAGCTTTGGCTCGCTCAATTTGATCACCACGTATTCAAGTACTAAATGATTTGTTATTAGTATGCAAAGCACCGTACTGTTATTTAGGTATTGAATATTTTCCCATAAACGATCCCGAATGGTGTTTCCTCCCAGGAAACTAATCTACCAATATACAACCTCACAGCCATATTCCGTGTGCAATATACATAATCCAAACTGACCCTTAGGCTCAACCAAAATAAAACTATGATTGAGAAGCCCTTTGTCGAACCCAATACATTCAAATATGCCGTCAAGGTGCTCGAGACATTTTCCAAAAGAAGAAATTAACGCACCAATTTCGCTGCAGTATTGATGAAACAGCAGAACGTCCCGGTCATCATAAGCAACATATGACTGAGATATTTTCCAGATCAACTGTTTCGCTTCCGTTTTTTCGAGGGCATCAACCTCACGGGTGTTGGCTGGTATTGAATTTGATAAAACCAGCTCAAGCAATTGCTTGCTTTGCGACAGATCAGCAAAACGATAAGTGAAGCCTCTTTCTGCACAAGGGACTAATTTTTTTTTGATTTCGCTCATCAACATATGTCTTTTATTCTCGGCGAGTTTTTCGATTAATCTTTTTTGCATGAGCTGCATTCCCTCCGCCGTCAATTTCTCAAGTTCTTTTAAATTGATTCATCATTCTCTTGTTTTCGTTGTCGTCCATGTTTAGATTTGTTCTAAAAAAGCTTGTATCGCTTATTGATACAAGCCTTATCTTCAACTATTTAAAACTCACCCAGCGGATTTTCCCAAAAACGCTCCCACAGTTTTGGAAACCTATCAGGCAAATCTTCTTCTTCCCAATCCAATTCAATACCGTCCGATTCGGCAAGCCCCTTTTGCTCAAGCGCATCTAAAAGCTCGTCGTGTACTTCATCATCCCATTCATCGTCGCCAGTCTTTATATATGTCAACGCTTCGATTGCCATTGACAGCAAGTCTTCATTTTGCGGATAGCCTTCCTCGTCAAGCGTTTCCTCCGTGATGTGTGCTGCCAAATACTCGTGATCATCCAGCACTTTTTCAAATGTCTCTTTACCCTGGGCAATCAGCCATCCGCGGAAATAATCAAATGTATCGTCCGAACAACCGTCCATTAAGATGTATGCTGCCGCCCATAGTGAGGACAGGTAGCTTTTGTCCATGAATGTCTGAAGCATAAATTCAAAATCAACGATCTCATTGATTTCTTTTTTCAATAATGTATCACGCAGCCACTCATTAGGGTCTTCCTGGCTGCCAGCTTGGTCAATAAGCTGCCAAAACGATGTTTCATTCATTTGCTTTTCCCCCTCTGATATCCCTCTTATAGATCCCCGAGTCTGATATTGCATAAATAGCATTACTTGTTAGTTTCAACTGTTGTATCGAGAACTCCCGCCCGTCTTGATCACAGCATTTCACCTCTTGTATCGGTAGACTGACATCAGCCGGAATGAGGGACAGTGAATGTTCATCTTTGCATATCCAAAACCCGTCATCCGAAATTGCAAGCTGGTCATATACTCCAGAATAATCTTTATCAGAAACAATCCACACTCGTTTCACGTCCGTCTCATCAAAGGCAACAATGACTGTATAAGAGTAATACAGCATGTATATCAGTCCATCTTTTTCTGCAAGTGCATAGCAGTCATCTACCACGGGCGCATATATTTCTGAAAGCTGTTGATCAATATGAGTTTCCTTTAGTTGTCCGTCTAAAGTGAAGCACAGCAAGCTTTGTCCACTGGGGTTTTCGTCATCATAAATACCTTCATCACTTAAGCCGGCCCATAGGTTTTGTTTCTCATCCAAAAGACAACAGGAAACCCCTGAAGGCAAGTGAAAAGCACTTTTCACTCTTCCTCCTTCTGAAAAAACCTTTACCTTCGGCTTATACGATTCGTAATAAACGAAGACATAGCCATCTGTACATTGTTGAAAGAGCAGAATATCACTGTATGAAATCTGCTCTTTCACTCTAAAATCCCGAACATCACCGGAAGGATCATAGATTGAAATGGTGATATCTCCTTTCACACCTTTTCCAATGTAGACACGCCCCTGTGCATCGGCATGGAAATAACAATCTTGGGTGTCCGTGTTGATGATTGTATTCATTTTTAATTTTTTCATTGGTTATGCTCCTAGGTTAGAAATGGTGAGATAAGTCTTCTTACTCGTTTATTGACCTCTTTAAGTTTTACCCATAAATCGTATAGTCTTTTACAGTTGAGTTCTGACCCCATTGGTGGAATGCTGATTGCTCCTCCATATGAGCTTTGGATGAAAGAAACCCATAAGAAGTCACGAGCTTTATACAATATTTATTGACGTTTCCCCAAATTCATTCGATATCGTAATCCTCCCATTCTTTCCAATGGTTATTAGAAACTCCTACATTAACTGGACCTATTCCGCTTTCAAGGTATTGAGCAAATGATTGAAATGAAATTAATTCACTTGGATCTGTTAAATAATCAGGATATTCCCAGTTCTCTGTTTCGTATACACCTTCATCATCACCTTTTAAACCTAGTTCACTCTTAAGTTTTTTTGGTTTAATCCAGAGTGCTTCTCTAAAAGTGGCATCCTCAAACAAATTTCTAAAATAAGTTTTCCATGCCTTTTCTTTGGTCTTCTTTTGGAACTCATTTCTTTGGTGGACATTTACGCAGTAAAGGGACTCTGCAATTTTTATTTTCACCGCTTCGCTTAATTGATTAAAGTTACTTTCACTATATGTTACTTTCTCATCTTCTTTGGTCTTTAAAACGATGTCATTAATTATGATCAATTTGTAGTTCTCTGAAAAACAGTTACTATAAGCATGAACAGACAGAAAGGGTCCTTCATTATCTATTTGGAAGCATTGGATTGCCAGTAACCAGTGTTCTTTATTTAATCGTACTAAGGTACATTTACTTCCAATATAATTAGATTCGCGCCATTCAAAAAGAGGTCGATTTAACTCACTGAATTCGTCATCTAATAGACTAAGAATTTCTGTTTTTTTAATCAATGTTTATTCTCCTTTTTTACTGTTTTTATCTTTATATTTGCAAACTAAATAATGATTTCGACCTTTTCAGGAAAATATATCCTTTTTATATCGTGTATGATCATCATATGATAAAATATTATGGATACACAGCCATAGGCTGTATATCCGTATCATCTTTAATAATACTGAACAGAATCTGAATATATCCATGTCGACCAATCTGTGTTACCTTCATCATGGTTCTGGATACATGCAGCATCTTTACGGCAAATTGCTTGAGCAATAGATTGAAAGAAAGGAGAAAGGCTAGGAAAATCCCTTTCCGTTTCAGGATGCATCCAAGATTCAGTTGAATACAGTTGGTCATACTCACAGGAGAAGCCTGCCAATTGTAGTTGTTCTTGTTTTGTCAACCAGAGTGCGTCGAGGAATAAACGATTTTTAATCATTTGCCTTAAACATGTAATCCATTCATTCTCTGATGTAATCTTTGCTAGTATTTCTTGCTCAATGAAAAATTTAAATGTTCTCCCTCTAAGGAACACATTAATTTGTTTCCTTGTAAAACCTGGTTCTACATCTTCCAACTCTAGTTGATCTCCTATTTTATCTACAAAACAAAGCGGTTCATCCACTAAATAATTTGCTGCTTTATTTATTAACTGGTTTCCAAACGCATAAAAATCAATGGCTGGACCCAATTTTGACAATCCAAACAGCTGGATCGTTAAAAGCCAGTTGTCTCCATCAACAAATACCGAAAGCTTTCCTTTGGCAAAATCAAAATTCGAATTACAAATAAAAGGGAACTCTTCCTTTCTGAATGAATCGTTAAGTAATGCTAAAATCGCTTCTTTTTTTCCCATTTTCCTCACCTCCGTTGATGTCTTTTTCTCAAGATAGAACTTGTATATCCTCCCTGTTTTCGCGAACAAGTTTGACAGTGAGGATATAGCCTTTGACGCTGGCCTTTCTTCCTTAATTTTGATACTGGTTGGTGATCCGCAATCCAATTTCCACTTTTAGTTCCAGGATGCCTTCTACCACAAGTGTGACAGCCATATTTATTCCCAATCTTGTTTAATACTCTTCCTTCCTTTTTATTCAACCTGCTACTTGTACTTCTTTCAGGAATTGACCTTTTGGCATATTTACCTGGTTTTAAATACTTCTTAGCTCCCTTCGCAACACCTAAAACCTTCTTGGCGCCTTTCAGCACTTTTCCAGGGCCAAAGTTAGAAGCAGCTGCCCAAGCAGCACCTTTCCACCCTTTACCTGATTTATATGCCTTGTACCCATCATAGGCTGCAAACCCGGCATTTACCACAAGCCATACCCAATGCCCGTCCGGATCAACATTCATCACCTGGTTATTATTTCCATAAGCATACCCATTCTGATCCAATGAGTCTCCGTCGCTGCCCGGGTCTGGGTCAAGTGAGAGGAACACGCCGTTTCTTGGCTCGTAGTAGCGGGCCATGAGATAGTACAGGCCGGTTTCTTCGTCGTATTGGTAGCCTGCGTAGCGGTAGCGGTTGTCTTTCACTTCGTCGCTTGCTTCTGTTTTTGTTGGATTTCCCCATGCGTCGTACTGATATTTGGCAACGGTTTTTCCAGTGCTGTCTGAGATCGCAATGACGTCACCTTGTGCGTTGTAGTGATAGAAATATTTCTTGCCATTTTGCGTGAATGCTAGCAGTTGTCCACTATCACCGTATGTGTATGCTTTTGTGAAAGTATACACATTCAGACTGTCGCTGTAAAAATAAATTGTGTCTTTCCCGAATTAATTAAAACAGCTGTCAAATATACTTGACAGCTGTTTTTGTTTATTATTTTAGTTTAAAGATTCACCCTCCTGTTATAAGCTTATTAATCAAAATCCTAATTTTTTCATGAAATTCTAAGCATTCACTTAATTCTTGATATTTTAAAATATCACTTTTATAATTCCTAAAATGAGGATAATGTTCATAGAACGTTTTTTTTAACATTTCTCTTTGATATCTAGGAATTTTTTTATCTTCAATTATATAATTTAAACTTCCAGTTATTAAGGCAAAAAATTCATAAAATTCATCTAAAGAAGTATTTGTTTCTTCTTCAAAATCATACATATCATTTGGAAACGGACCATGTAATAATACATAATATTTTTTGAACTCATCTAATGTTTTTTGATCAATATTATATCTTTTAAAAAATTTCATCCATATTCAGGCCCTTCTATATTGTAGAAATTAAAATTAACGCTTTTTCTTTTTCTTCCATTTATTATTCACAAATGTAACTACCTTTCCACTTCTTGTGTAATAACCAGTTCTTTTTCCATTCTTAATCCTGTAACCTTTTTTTCCAGTAGCTAGTATTACTTTTTCGCGTAAATGCTTATTAGATCTATAAAATGCTCTAGCAACTTTTGTATATCTCTTTTTACTGTAAGATTTACCATTTCTCACAATATGTTTATTATGATGATAGTCCAATGACTTTCTTTTAGTTTTAAATGTTCCTTTATACCAATGTCTTGAGGTGGCCCATTTTCCGATTTTTTTTGTTAATTTTAACTTTCCACCACCTACAAATCCTGATGCGGCTGCAACCGCTACGCCTTTCCACCCTTTACCTGATTTATATGCCTTGTACCCATCATAGGCTGCAAACCCGGCATTTACCACAAGCCATACCCAATGCCCATCCGGGTCAACATTCATTACAGGGTTATTATTTCCATAAGCATACCCATTCTGATCCAATGAATCCCCATCACTGCCCGGGTCTGGGTCGAGCGATAGGAACACGCCGTTTCTTGGCTCGTAGTAGCGGGCCATGAGATAGTACAGGCCGGTTTCTTCGTCGTATTGGTAGCCTGCGTAGCGGTAGCGGTTGTCTTTTACTTCGTCGCTTGCTTCGGTTTTTGTTGGATTTCCCCATGCGTCGTACTGATATTTGGCAACGGTTTTTCCAGTGCTGTCTGAGATCGCGATGACGTCGCCGTGTGCGTTGTAGTGATAGAAATATTTCTTGCCATTTTCCGTGTAGGATAACAGCTGGCCGCTGTCTCCGTACGTGTATGATTTTGTGACGTTGTTGTCCGCGTCTGTTTCATACAAGACGTTCAAGCTATCTCCGTCGTAGAAGTAGTTCGTGACTTTTCCGTTGACGGTTTTTTGGATTCTGTTTCCTTTTTCATCATACTTATATGTTGCGAATGGCTTGTCTTCGCCTTTTTTGGTAACGGCGGTCAGGTTATCTTCTGCATCCCACGTATATGTGAATTTGCCGTCGGATGTGCGATTGCCGTTTTTATCGTAAGAGATGCTTTCATCATTGACTTTTGTCAGCTGGTTCATGATGTTGAAGGAAGCGTTCACCGTTTTGCTTGAGCCGTCTTTTACAGTTGTAACGGTTTTCCGGTTCCCGAATCCATCATATGTGTATTCAATGACAGTACCGTCTTCATGGGTTTCTTTGACAAGCTGATTCAGCTTCCCATACTCATATTGCACCTTGCCGCTTGCTGAGCTGTTTATCGTTGTGCGATTGCCGTTGGCATCATATTCATAGCTTTCCGTCAGAATGCTTCCGCCGTTTTTGTCACCGATATGCAGCGAGCTTACAAGGTTTCTTTCGTCATATGAAAAACTTGTTCCACCGCCGTTGCCCGTAATAAAGGTTTGGACGTTGCCATTTTCATCATAATCAAATGAATAGGAAGATGTACTGTCTTTCATCTCAATCATTTGATCCAGCTTGTTATACGTAAATTGATTCGTTCCTTTTTGATCCCCATGGCTCCACGAGAAGGTTTTCAGCTTATCGGAGTCACTAGGGTATGTCCAAGTTTGGCTGCCGCCGCGGTCTGTCAGTTCGGTTAAACGGTTTTTGTTGTCAAATGTCCGTTTCTTTGTGGTGCTCTGCTCTTTATTGACGACCGACGTTTCATTTCCATTTTTGTCATACGTGAAATTGTACTTTTCTGTACCGTTATACGATTTTGATTTCACCCGGTCTGTTCCATCATAAGAAAGAGACACTTCGTTGCCATTTGGAGAAATGGTTTTGGTCAGGTTGCTGTTGGCATCATATTCGCTTGCTAGCACATTGCCCAGAGGGTCAGTTGTTTTGACAAGCTTGCCCATCACATCATATTCGTATTTATAGGTTTGATCTGCTCCCGCTCGGATGGTTTTGCTTATCTCATTGCCTTCCTTATCATAGCTGTGAAGGATAGACGTACCGTTGGAGAGCGTCATGTTTGTCAGTTGGTCTGCCTGATCATACGTATAGGTTGTTTTTTCACCTTTTGCATCCGTTTCAGACGTTTTCTTACCAGTTTCATCGTAATCAGTTGAAGTAGAGTATCCTAGTTCATCTTCTTCCTTGGTCACATAGTTACCATTACTGTCATACGTGCTTTTTGTCAGAAGGCTTCCTTCAATCAAACGGATATCATCAAACCACGCGGTTCCTGTTGCGCTCTTTTGGAACAGTATGCTGATATCGACTTTATTGATCGGCTTTGTTTTTGGTATAACAACAGCTGAGCGGTTCCATTCCTGTGTTCCAGAAGGGAATTTCGCATTGTATACGCCTGTGCTGCCGTCCGAGTAAGTGACATTAGCCTGCAGAGAATAGTCTTTTTCATCTGTGAACTTGACACTGCTTGCTTTCGACATGCCTGTCAGTGTGAGATAAACCGGTTTGTCATTTGCGCTTTGCCCTAAGACAACGGTTTGTTTTGTTACTGATCCGGCTTGGGACGCACTGGTCCGGGCAGCTTTTAATGATACATCATCATTAAAGCCTTCTTCAGAATCAACGGATGCTCCGCTTACATTCCAGCTTTCCGTTGCAGCTGTGAAACTGCTGTTTTGAACTGGGTTATAGCTTGACGATACTTCGCCTTTTTCCAGCTGGACTTCATCAAACCATGCTTTTCCTTTGCCATCTTTATCTTTATGATCGACTTCCATATATACAACAGCTTTTCCTGCATTTGCTGGAGTCGTAAAAGTGATTTGCCGTTTTGTCCAGTCATTTTTTCCGGCTAATGCACTGTATTCATTGTGAATCCATTGAATTCGTTTTTGATCTTTGTCTCGCAAATCAATGTTAAAGTAGGCTCTTGTTTTCGCTAGATCTGTTTTGATTTTCCCGCTTAATGTATAGGTTGTATTCGGCTCCAGTTCAACTGTTTGTGTCGCTGACGAAAACCCGTGATCGGTTCCTGCAGACGTTGATTGGCTCAAGACTTCCAATGCCTTTGATCCGGAAAGAACTCCGCTTTTATCGGCGATGACTGAAATTTTGCCGCTGTCTTTAGAGGCAGTCAGATTCCAGCCGGATTTTTGTGCTTCAAAGCTTCCATCTTTCAAAATATTAGTTGAAGCTGATAAATCTTTGCTGGATTGAATCTGATTTCCGTATTTATCATAAACGGCTGCTGACGATGATTTTCCGCTCTGATCGGTTTCGGATACAGCATCCAGTCCATCATAAGCAATATCCGTGACATTGCCCTCGGTATCCTTCATTTTTGTGACATCGTTGTTTTTGTTATATTCGTATGTCTCAGTTCCATATGCGTCTTTAACCGACGTAACGTTGCCATCTTTGTCATATTGATAGCTTTCTGTTGCTTTTCCTGTGCCGACGTCGTTTGGATCTACATCTTCTACGACATTATTGCCTTCATATTTTGTATTCGTTGTAATTTTTAGCCCTTCCGCATCATCAATGACCTGAATCGGATTTCCCGCTTCATTATAGCCATACTGTACCTTCCGGCCATTTGGCTGTGTCATGAGAAGTGTCTTTTTATCAGCATCATAGCTGTAGACATATGTTTCTTTTTTAGCGTTGATCGCTTTTTCGAGACGGTGTCCGCTATACTGATATTCGGTAAAGACAGGCTTTGCTTCGGTACTGTTGGCTGAATACTGTTTGACAAGGCGCCCTTCGCTATCGTAGTCATAGCTTGTGACAGTCCCGTCTGTATCTGTAACCTTCTTCAGCAAATCATTCTCATATGAGTAGGTGACTTTCTTATTCTTAGGTCCTGTGATGGACGTCACATGGCCGTTTTCATCATAGGTAAATGTAAGCTTGCGGCCTGAAGCATCTGTAATGGCCATCAGTTGATTTTTGTCGTTGTAAGTGTAGACGGTCGCATTGTTGTGGCCATCCACTACCTTTTGAAGCTTACCGCCTTTTTTATTGAAATAAGCGTTGGTTTGATCCTTTGTTTTTAATATGAACTGATCAGTTGTTTCTGTTAATTCAAGATATACACCGGTCGGTGGCTGATACGTGCCATCGGCTTTTTTCGTGAATCGATGTGTCGTAGCGTCTTCATCGATATACATTGCCCCGCCATCCGTTGAGATGACAGATGTTTCTGCATCAGCATACCAGCCTTGCCCAAATAAATGATCAGAGCTGTCAAGACTGTTGTAGGTTCTCGATAAGCCAAGTCCCGGACCACGTCCGTCAATTGACAAATCTTCTTCATTCACAATGACATTGCCTGTCGCACCATTTAACTGGCCGCTTGGGATATCAATGATAGACCAGTATTCTTCTGTCCCAAGGAATTCTGCTCCTTCATGGAACGTTGGGTTAAAGGGCGCCGTTGGAATCGTTTCACCATTCGCATCATAAGCGACAAGCGCGAAAGAATAATTCTTCTTCCCTTTGTAATTCCCATTTGCATTGTTATAGACAGGTGATGGATCGAGGGCTAATTCCCCGCCTTTTCCATCGGTATGCAGCTTATAGCTTCCGGCTTTGATTTCCTCAGAAGTCGGCCATATGTTTTTATTTTGGGTTGTCCAATGATCCGCGTCACCCACATCAAAGGACTGATATTCCTTACCGTTGTAAATGTTAACTTTATAGCCTTTCGCATTTTGAACCTTTTCCCATATCAAATTTACATAGCCCGTTTGACTCGATTTTGTATTTGTATACAAATAGCCAGTTAAATTCTTTGGCTTAGCGATATCAGGAAGTGCCGGGTTAGCAGCCGGTGATGCAATCGCTTCGCCATCTTTGTTGTATGCGATAATTTTAAACGAGTAATTTCTTTTGGCTCCATCTCCCCCGGCGTTTTTATAAGTTGGGCCGGGATTGATCGGGAGCTCTGCACCATTGCCGTCTTTCAGATGAAGAGCATATTTCCCAGCCTTAATTTCAGCACTTGTCGGCCAAATCTTTTTCCCTTTGGTGGTCCAGGACGTCTGATTTCCCAGATCAAGTGTCTCAAAGCCTTTCCCATTGAACACCTGAACCTTATAGCCGGTTGCACCAGATACAGCTTTCCAAGAAAGATCAAAATATCCTGTGGCATTCCCATTATTGTAGCCCTTTGCTGAAGGTGCTTGTGCTTTTCCTACATTAGGGATAACGGGCTTTGCCGGTGCGGACATCGCTCCTTCACCTTGGTCAAATATCGCACTGACGCCAATCCAATAGTTTTTGCTTGTAGCATAGCTTCCGCCGGAATTCTTATAGACCGGGGATGGATCTAATGCCAATTCAGCTCCATCCTTGCCGTCCAGATGCAGTTTATATCTCTTGGAGGCAATTTCTGCGCTCGTAGGCCAGATTTTTTTCCCTTTTGTGCTCCACGACGTGACGTTGCCTGCAGAAATCGCTTGATATTCCTTACCATTATAGATCCATACCTTATATCCTTTTGCGCCTTCAACCTTTTTCCAACTGATATCGAAATAACCTGTGGAATCGCCGTTGTGATAAGCTTTAATTGTAGGGGTGTTTCCCTTTGGTATGGTATACGTCACTTCAATATACGGTTTATTGGCGGAGTTCGCTGAAGAAATTAGTTTTTTCCAATATTCCTTGCCGTTTCCGTTTGTATGAAGCTTAAATCCATAGTTGGCCCCGCCAGAGTTCCACGACTTTACAGCAGCAGTCACGTCATAACTCGCCCATTGTCCTTTATGGACGTCGGCTTTTCCGATATTTTTAGATGCCGGTTTGGTGTTCCATGTCACTTTTGCATTATCATAATTGCTGTTTACCGAATCCAGCCAAAGACCGGTTGCCTTTGTTCCATAATAGGAATGGGCTACGTATGTTTTTAATGTAGCTTTAGTGACAGTCATATTTTGAATTGGCTTTAGGTTGTTAAATTTCATGAACGCATAGTTTGTGCCTGTTGTTTTGTCATAATAGCCCGTTTTCAGTACATAGGCCTTTAAATTAGCATCCCATTTTTGTGAGGAGGCCGAATAGTTCGTCGTCGGGTAGGCACTCATGACAAACGTGTCCGATGAAACAGATAAAGAAGTTGACGGGTCAATAGAAACTGGATATACGCGTTCTGGGTCTTTCAGCCAGTTCTCGTCTGCCGTAAGATGAAGCAAATACCCTTCTTCATTCTTTTCCAGCTTATAGCTGACTTTGTCTGACCGTTCAACCTCGCCGGAAAGCTCATCTAGTTTTGAATCCGTCATAAAAGGCTTAGGCACAGAAAAAACAACTTTGCCTTTTTCATCAGAAAAATCAATGGATCCATCCTCTTGCTCTTTAGCCTGCAAATTGGTTTTTAATTGAAATGTAAATGTGTTGTATCCATCATACTGATGAAGGACTAAATCTTCTTTTATGTTTTCATTGAATGTGAAAGTCTGAAGATCAATATTCGGAAAAACATCCGGATACACAATCTCATTACTGTCAGTCTTATAATCTGCTGAGGTATCTTTCGGAGTAAGTGAAGTTTTATTCGGGCCTTTCGCTTCTGCAAGTGAATATGTAACCTTATGGTCATTATGCTCAAAAGTCGCATAAAGCCCGTTCTTCATTTGCTTTTGAAAATCTGAATTCAAAATAGCGTTCTCTGTCTCGACTTGTTTGCTTGTCGACTCTTTTAACTCAGGAGAAATGTCTTCCCAGTCAGCATCCGGTGTTTCCTTTGTATGAATAGGATCAAGGTATACTTCCTGTTTATAGACACCGTCACCTTCATAATAGAGCTTTGTATTTTCTGTTCTTTCTGAGGTGATCTCACCCTTTTTGTTTATATCTTTTGGATCAAAAGGTACGGCTTCCTCAGTTTGTTCTTTCCGAGAAGTTTCTTCTGGATCATCGGCAACAATACGATTTCCATTCTCTTCTTCTGTGGTTTTTGCCAGTACATCTGCTGGCAGTAATGAAATCATTAAAGCCAACACTAAAAATGCTGCTATGAACCTTTTACAGTTTCGCCTCTTTCTTTTTTTCATTTTCTCTCTCCTTCTGTAATAAAAGTAATATTTACTCAATAATCTTAACTAGACTGAAATATTATTACAATATTTTTCTAGAAAATTTATCTTATTTTAAGGATTAGCGAGAGTCTATTGACCTAAAATAAAAAAAGGCCGCATAGGCCTTTTTACATTTTTTCATTATTGGATTTGTTCAATATCCGTACCTTCAGCTGCCACATTCTCCTTCCCCTTCCTCCTGACAAGCGTCAAGGCCATGCCTGCAAAGATCAGCACGATGCCGAGCGTTTGATAGAGGTCAGGGCGGAAACCTGTGAAGACTGTATCGAGCACGATCGCGACAGCGGGGTCGAGAAATACAATGATTGAAATAAATTTCGTTGATAAAAATCGCAAGCTGTCAAAAAACAACAAATACACAATACCCGTATGAATAATACCGGTAGATACCACCATAATCCAGTTTCCCTGAGAAAGGTCAGCAAAAGCGCCGAAGTGAATAAACGGAATCAGAATGATAACCCCTAAACCCGTTTGCAGGAAGGTGGTCGTGTAAGGGCTGAGGTTTTGAATGCCTTTTCCCAATAAAGTGGTGAACGCATAAAACAGGGCGGCGAGAACTGCCCAAATGATCCCTGATCCCATCAGCTGCGTCAATGAAGTACTGCCGTTAATCCCGGAAATCAGCGCAGTTCCCAGAAAACAGATGATAATGGAGCTGACGGAGATGACATGTAATCTCTCTCTGTAGATGATGCTTCCCAGGAGAAGAACAAGCACCGGTGCTAGGTGATAAACGGAGATAGCAATTGTAACGGACGTTTCTTCAAAAGACTTAAATAAGAACACCCAGTTGAATACAAGAAAGAAACCGCACGCCAATGTTTGCAGCACGTCTCTCTTTCTCCATTTTTCAGTTTTATATTGGCCGGACGCCAGCCAGCAAAAGCTTAAAAATAGCGTCGCGCAAAGGCAGCGGACAAAGACCAATTCAAATGACGGCAGATTGGTATGCTCTGAGAAAAAGCCGATGGAGCCGAAAATCACCATAGAGATGACCATTTTGATTACGGCTGTTGATTTTTGTTTTGGTGTGATTGAGAGATCTTGCTGCATCAAGCGTATTCTACCTCCAGTTATGTATAGGGAAAAGCACCCCAACTGCAAGGTGCTTTTCCCTTTTTTTATAGTTTCTTGCCGGCCGTCCAGCCGCCGTCTATGACAAAGTTTGAACCTGTAATAAAGTGCGCCTCATCAGAAGCCAAATACTTCATACAGGAAACAATATCACTCGGCTGCCCCCACGTATGAAGGGCATGGTTATCCTTGATCAGCTGAACCATTTCATCGTCTTGAAAATACTCTTCCGTTAATTCTGTTTGGATCACGCCCGGTGAAATGCTATTCACCCTGATCCCCTTTGATCCGAATTCCATAGCGAGCTGCTTCGTTAGTCCGATGACCGCGTGCTTGGAAGACACATAGGCAGCACGCGCAGGCTCTGCCATCAGACCGGACACAGAGGCGATGTTGATTATACAGCCTCGTTTTCCCAGCTTTGACCACAGCCCTGCCGCGTCTCGGGAAAGAATAAAAGCTGCCGTGAGATTAATGTCTATGACCTTTTTGAATGATTCTGCCGATAATTCAAGAACAGGGGTGATTTCCCTTATCCCTGCTGCATTGATCAAAATATCAGGGATCAGTCGGCTTTGTTCAAGTTTTGGCATCAAAGATTCCGCCTGCTGGACATCAGACAAGTCTGCTTTTTCCATGTGAAACTCACTGTTTACTATAAATTCTGACATTTTATTCGTTTGAATATCCACTCCAACGACTCGAAAGCCTTCTGTTAGAAATTGCTTTACTGCCGCAAAGCCGATTCCGCTATTTGCCCCAGTGATCATTATATTCTTTTTCTTCATCATTTTACATTCTGCCTTTTTTCATTTTGGTAATTTGTAATAATCTGAATATTATCATTTGACAATATATTACAAATAATTTAGCATTGCACTACATCCTCTATTTTCCACATTTTCTATCATACAGGAAATTACTAAAAAAATCATCTACTTTTTAAGGAGAGATTCATATGGTTCAAGTTTCAAACGTACAAAAAGAGTTGAGATCCGATATTTCTAAATATGCTTCTTTTTTAAAGGAAAACGGCTATTCGTATATTCCAGCAGATTTCTACCGGCAAAAAAATACAGACGCCGCAGTCCGCGAATTACAGCTTACATATGACGCTTTGAAAGCTGATCCTAAAGGAGGCGGCCGTTACAGAGCGCATTCCCGCTACATTTTGGCTCCTCACTCCGACACTCTTGAATTAGATCCGGATAATGGATATTTCCAATCAAAAGAATATAATTATGATGACGGCGGTATCGTCAGACAATTTGAAAAAATATCAGATGAGTTTCTCCAGCATCCTGTAATGCGGCAAATGATACATTCAAATGTAGAAATGGCCCGCCAAACCGATTTTGTAGATTGGGAGAAAGAAGTGATCGTCGGGCTCCACCAAGTCAGATATCAAGTGACACCTGACGCGCCTTCATACAGCTCACCCATTTGGCTGCATCGTGACGACGAACCGCTTGTTTTCGTCCATCTATTTCAGCTGAGCGAGGATGCTATCGGAGGAGATAACTTAATTGCTCCGTCTGTTAAGCAAATTGATAAAGTGCTGCGGCTGACAGACCCGCTTGAAACACTTGCTCTCGGGCAAAAGGTCTTTCATGCGGTTACACCGGTCGGCACTGCCAATAGAGATGGTGCGCATCGAGATATATTATTAGTTACATTTTCTAATAAATAAAAAAAGCGCCCAAGGGGCGCTTTTTCAATAAATCTATCGAACAATCAAAACCGGGCAGGTTGATAATTGAGACACTTTATGGCTGACGCTTCCAAGCATCATTTCTTTCAGGCCGCTGATCCCCCGGCTGCCAACGATGATCAGACTGACGCCTTTATCTTTTGCATGATTTAGTATTTCATGTGCCGGCTCGCCATTCGCGTAAATGATTTCAGATTGAACGCCGTTTTCGGCTGCTTTTTCTTTTGCGTTCTCTAGGATTTTCAGGCCTTCTTTTTTAACTTCGTTCCTGATTTCATCAATAAAGTGTTCAGGCACATAGACAATTCCCGTCAGAGAAGAAGTCGTGACGACGGCTTCTCTCCCCACATGAAGAATGCTTAGTTCCGCTTGCTGCTCTTTGGCCAAATGCACTGCGGCATCAAGCGCTTTTTCACTCATATCTGATCCGTCAATCGCAACTAACATTTTGTTAAACATGCTCTTCCCGCCTTTCGGACTGTGGGTGGTTCATCTTTCTCTTTTATTGTCCGCCTGCTTTTCGTTATTGTCAATTGAAGCGCATGAGTTTTCAAAAAATTATCAGAGACTCTCTCCGTTTGTAGCGATGACCTGCTGATACCAGTTGAAGCTTTTTTTCTTGATGCGGTTTAATGTTCCGTTTCCTTCATTGTCCCGGTCCACATAAATGAAGCCGTAGCGTTTTTTCATTTCCGCAGTAGATGCACTGACAAGGTCAATTGGCCCCCATGATGTGTATCCGATTAATTCAACGCCGTCCGCAATGGCTTCGCGCACTTCAATTAAATGATCACGCAGATAGTTGATTCTGTAATCGTCCTGAATTGTGCCGTCATCCTCAACTTTGTCTACAGCGCCAAGGCCGTTTTCAACAATGAACAGTGGCTTCTGATAGCGGTCGTATAATGTGTTGAGCGTAATGCGCAAGCCTTTTGGGTCAATTTGCCAGCCCCATTCTGATGATTTCAGGTAAGGGTTTTTGACTCCGCCCAGCAGGTTGCCGCCTGATTTTGCAAGCTCTTCCGGATCAGTGCTCGCCGCCATCGACATGTAGTAGCTGAATCCAATGTAATCTACCGTATGTTCTTTCAAGAGCTCTTCATCGCCTTCAGCCATTTCAATTTCGATATTGTTTTCTGCCAGATAGCGTTTCATATATCCCGGGTACGCGCCTCTTGCCTGAACATCTGAGAAGAATAGTGTTTTGCGCTCATTCTCCATTGCCGCGAAGACATCTTCCGGCTTAGAGGTCATCGGATAGGTTGTCGTTGCCGCTATCATACAGCCGATTTTCGAATCAGGGATGATCTCGTGACCCGCTTTGACAGCGAGAGCACTGGCGACAAATTGGTGGTGTGCCGCCTGGTACATCGCGTTTCGTTTGTTTTCTCCTTCTTCAAAGACAAGGCCGCCTCCGGTAAACGGCGCATGGAGCACCACGTTAATTTCATTGAACGTCATCCAATACTTCACTTTGTGTTGATAGCGTTTGAAAACCGTTTTGGCATAGCGTTCATAAAACTCTATGACTTTGCGATTCTTCCAGCCGCCATACTTCTTCACTAAACCGAGCGGCATTTCATAATGAGAGATGGTTACAACAGGCTCAATATGATGCTTTAACAGCTCATCAAACAGATCATCATAAAATCTAAGACCTTCTTCATTGGGCTCCTCTTCATCGCCATTCGGAAAAATTCTCGTCCACGCAATTGATGTACGGAACGCTTTAAAACCCATTTCCGCAAACAAAGCGATATCCTCTTTATAACGATGATAAAAGTCAATCCCGTTGTGATACAGATTCAAGGAAGTCATTGATTCATCAAATGGAGACATGATGCCGTTCGGCGATACGTCAGCTGTCGAAAGCCCCTTACCGCCCTCGTTATAAGCACCCTCCACTTGGTTGGCAGCAACCGCGCCGCCCCATAAAAATCCTTCTGGAAATCGTTTTGCATTTGAACTCATATTGATCACCCCATCAGTTTTTTAAGATAAAGCAAGCAGCGCTTCTTTTGTCTGCACTTTACCGATCTCTTTCACCGGCGAAAACGAATATTGGTCTGTATTGGTCACGATCACCGGAGTAATGACGTCATATCCCGCGGCTTTGATTTGCTCCAGGTCAAAGGACACAAGCGGATCTCCCGGTGCGACCTTGTCGCCTTCTTTGACGTGAGCCGTGAACCATTGTCCCTCCAGCTTCACCGTGTCCAATCCAATGTGTATGAGAATTTCAGCTCCCTGATCACTCGTAATGCCAATTGCGTGTTTTGTTTTAAAAATGGTGGTAACGCTTCCATGAACAGGCGAGACCACTTCTCCTTCTTCAGGCTCAATGGCAAATCCTTTTCCCATGATCCCGGCAGAAAACACCCCATCTTTGACTTCGCTTAAGGCTTTCACTTCTCCCTTAATCGGGCTGTGAATGATTTCTCCGCTGCCTTCATGCACTGCCGGCTGCTGGCTGCCGTCAGAAGACACATCCTCGAATCCAAGCAAATACGCAGCTGCTGTTCCCGCCACAAATGCAATCACGAGACCGATCATCGCGTAAATAAACGTTGGCCCGATAAAGACAGGGATGCTCGGCAGTCCTGCATTTCCACCGACGATATAGGAAGCAACACCCGTCATCCCGTAAAACGCGCCACCTGCTGCACCGCCAATCAAAGCGGCCGCAAACGGCTTTTTCAAACGCATATTCACGCCGTACATCGCAGGTTCTGTGATCCCCATCAGCGCCGTGATGCTCGTGGTAAGCGCGAGTGATTTGAATTTTTTATTTCTGGAGCGAAGGAAGACGGCAAATGATGCCCCAGCCTGCCCCATATTCGCCAAAAACATAGCCGGCAGTAAATAATCGTGTCCGTTTTGAGCGATGTTGTTGATCATAATTGGCACAAAGGCATAATGCATGCCCGTCATAATGATTAAAGAGAATGTTCCCGCCAGCAAAATCATCGCCACAAGCCCTGCATGATCAAACAAATAATTGACACCAGAAGACAAGTATTCTCCTAAAATAGCGCCAAGCGGACCAACTGTAATCAATGTCAGCGGCACGACAATCAATAATGTCAACGTCGGAACCACAATCAATTTGAGAGACGAGTGTGTAAAACGGTCAATCCATTTTTCCACGTAGGAAGCAATCCAAATCGCCAGCAAAATCGGAATGACTGTTGACGAATAAGTGGCAGCGGTTACAGGAAGACCGATAAAGGAAATCGGTTTCCCCGCACCGAGCAGAGCTGTTAAATCCGGATGCAGAATCGCCGCCGCAATGGCAGCCGCTACGTACGGATTGCTCCCGAACTTTCTCGCCGCACTCATCGCAAGCAGGAGCGGCAGGAAGTAGAACGCGCCATCACCGACAGCCGTCAAAATGACATGAACCTGGCTCTTCTCCGCCATCCAGCCAAACGTAACTGCCAGCGCAACAAGCCCTTTGATCATCCCCGCTCCCGCAATCGCAGGCAGAATCGGAGTAAACACACCAGAAATCACATCAAAGACCGCACTCAGCACATTCTTTTTCTGAGAGGATGAACCAACGCTCTTTTCATCACTGAGATTGCTGTGCCGCACAATCGCCTGATACACCTTCGGCACATCGTTTCCGATAATGATTTGAAACTGCTCGCCGCTGATATTGGTGCCCATCACCCCCGACAGCTGCTCCAGCTGACTGCGATCTGCCTTCGCGTTGTCATGAAGATTAAAACGCAGCCTCGTCATGCAGTGAATCACGCGCTGAACATTTTCTTCCCCGCCTACGAGTTGTAATATGTCTTTCGATAATTTATCATAATCCATGTGTATACCTCCTTTTTATGGGGGGACTGCTGGATGAAAGGTGGCCGCCTTTCACCAGCTTTTTTTGTATCAACTGCCGCATCACCTCCTAAAAGAGAATAAAAAAACCTAAACGACACAGATTGCGAGAGTCTCCTCCTGCACCTGCACCATTTAGGTTTTGCCTGCTTTCGCAGTAACAATCCTGACGGGTCGTTTTATTTGTTTGTAGGTATACTTTAGCACTAGATTCGCGGGATGTCAACGCTTTCATTTTTGGTGTTGGCTATCGTTCCTAGACAAAAATAATCATAAAGATTTGAACATAGTATTAACTTCAATAAAAAATGATTAAAAACCTTGAAAGGCATTTTTCCAATCAAGGTTAAGAATCGTTACCATTTAAATTTTATTAAAGACTTCTTTATCTGCACTATTACATTCTTTAGCCAATCTATTGGTTCTAAATTAAACGCAGGAAAATACACGCCATCTGCGCAAGATTGAATGTATTCATTTTTCTCATTGTCTGAATGCTCACTTTCTATAAAATCCGTTAAAAAGACAATAGCATCCTCCAAATATTTCTTACTTTCCTCTGCTAATAACTCTTGTAAAGCGTCATCGGGAGATTCAATATCCTGATGGAATGTTCCAGCTAAAAATTGAAAAACCGGGTCCTCTTGTTTATTGATCGATAACATGTCATTTCGCTCCTTTAAGGGAGCGGTAATGGGATAATGTTAAAATCATTCATCATCTAATAAATCAAGATAATACTGATCATTCTCTTCTATTTTTCTTAAGAACTCGGTAAGAGAAGTTGCAATTTGAATATCATAATAGTAAATCGGATTTTCATTATTATCATTTAATTCAATTGACATTAATGCCGATTCACTACCTTCAAAAAATATTAATTTATCATTCTCAAACTCATCATATATTTCTATGTCAGGATAAAATTCAAAGTCATTTATCCTCAATCGAAAGTCTCTTACAGAATATGGATCCAAAATGCGATTAGTATTAAACTCTGATCCTTTAATAAACCCATAGCCAACTTCTAAATAAAAATTCACTAATTCATTAGGTAATTTTAAGTTTAAGTTTTTTTCAACCTCTTCAATCTCACTTTGATTCACTGGATAAAAATCATTTTCTTTGTTTGCTTTTATAAAATTATAACTCATTTTTTTTTGCCTCCTTTAAATAATTCATTTGCTGGTGAGCCTGTACCATGAATCCCAGCTTGATGCTCGTTAGGAAATTTTGCTGGATGCATATTCCACCATTCATGTTCTCCGCCAAAAGTATTCTCAATTATATGGTGAGCATCATACTTATCCCCTTTTTTTCTAATAATTTTACCTGTTTTTTTAGATACAACATTTTCCTTGTAAACAGGCCATTTTTGTCCAGTGTTTTCTTCCCATTCTTTTATAACTTTATTTTTTACTTTATCAAATTTAGTCCTGTGTTTTGCAGTCTCTATTGGTGACATTTTTTTATATTCTTTATTTCTTAATGCTTCCTTTAATTTATCTATTTGATTTTTAGGTAATTCTCTACCTGTGCGTTGTTCTATATCTCTAGCATACTTTTTTATTAAATCAGAATTAATTTTATTAGCAGATCCACTTACATCATTCGCAATTTTCGCTTTATCCTTAGCAACGTTTTTAACTTCCGAAGCCTTCTTAGCCTTTTTCCCATCATTAATAAGTTTATTAATATCTATTAACTTTTCTAACTTAGCTATTTTGGCAAATGGTACTGAGTTTATGGAGGCAACAACACGGTCTTTCCCTGTGACTTTTTCGCCTGATACCGGATCTCTGCCCGTGGCTGCCTTAAAAAGATCATTCACACCGGTAAGATCTACAGCTGTCTCTAACAATTTCACATATCCGCTCTCATCCACTTTAATGTCCGAAAGCGAGACGACAGGTTCAAGTTTCATATTATTACCTGATATATATACATTATAAAGTGTATCATTAAAAACGACTTGCTTAACCTCTGCATTTGAGAAATCAGTTTTTACATGTTCTCTATGTTCACTCGTATTATATACTTTACCATTAATAACAATGATATTTTTACTTACCTTTTTAGAATGACCCGTTTTGACAACTGAATCCACTTTTGACTTTTCATTCTCGGCTAATTTCTTCAACATCATCTCCATCGGAGAATCATCCGCCTGCTTCATTTGAGAGTTAATCGCGCCGAAGGTTTGGTTGATGTTTTCTTCTTCCTGTGATTTCAGGATGGAGCCGCTTTTGTAGCCTGTGATTTCAATTTTTGGGCCAGTGTACATGGTTTCGAGCTGGTCTATATATTTTTTCATCGTTTGAAAATCTGATTTTGCGGTTTCTAGTGCTTGGGTTTGCTGGCCGTCAAATTGAAAGAGCTTATGCAGGGTGTCCGAAATCAGCCGCTCAGCCTGTTCTGTTTCCATTCGGAAAAAAGTATCATTGACTGTCGGCAAGCTGACGATGTGGCCGATGGCTGATGTCTGGCGATTGACTGCGTCTGTGAGATGCTCTGTCACTTCTCGTGCATGCTTGACCCCATGTCTCGCATCATGTGAGAGAAAAGCCTCTGCGATCATGCCGTGAGAGTCAGATTCTACAGAGGAAATCGCATGCTGTGTTTGTTTCAGCACTTTTTTGTATTCGTCGATAAACATGCCAAAGAAAAGGAGAAAAGGCTTGTGGCACTCCTCGTAAAAGGTCCGGATGGCATCTCCGCCTTTTCCTTTCAGCGCATCCTTCATGCCTGCCAGATGCTCAACGCTTTTTTCCAGCTTCTCCAGCTGCTGTTTTTGCTTGTCCAGTTTCTCAATCGTATGCTGAATGCCCTCGTGAAGAGCGTGGACATCTAATGTTTTCAATCCCTTGTCCTCCCGCGCTTTATTTCATGGAAGATGATATGTTTTCATCCGTTTCCTTCATGGCATTTACTGCACTTTCCGTTTGTGCAATATGCTTGGCCAGAACGGACGCATATGCTTCAGTGAGCTCTTTGATGTCCTCATTTAATTGCTCGATGGACTTCACAACATTCAAATGGTTTCTGCCTGAGAGATGACCGGGCAAGGAGGATTTGAGTTCAGCTGAATTCTTAAGCTGAGAAAGCCCTTGCTTCACTGTGCCATAGACCATTTTAATTTCCTGTGCCATTTGTGCTCACCTCACTTTTTATGTTTTTCCTTCTCTATTTCATGCTCTATCCTCGTGATTTGGCGTCTTATAGAATACACATCGCCCTCTAATGAATCGATTTTTCCTTCTATGCTTTCGATGATTCCGCTGACTTGATCGCTTTTGATTTGCTGATATGCTTTGTTCATTCCTTCACGAATATCTTCAAACCGCTCCGCATGTGTTCCTCTCCATGCCTCCCGGTGAAGATGAGGCCGGTGAATGAGATGCTGGGCCTCAGAGAAATCGTGTTTGATTTGCCTAATTTCGTGCAGCACTCGTTTTAATTGATGGATCTGTTCCTGCTTTTCATGTAAGTCGGCTTTTACCGAATGTAACAACATTTCACTATGCATGCCGCAACACCTCGTGTTTCTATCAAACTGTGTCAATTCTTTACAATACAGACTATTTTCATATTACATGATGGGTCATATTGGATAAATAGGTAAAAAGGTTTGTCTTATGGGGAGTTATAGCGGTTCTAATTTGCTAAAAATACAGTTTTTACGATTTCACAAGAGGGCTAATAATCACAACAGGGACTTTTCGTTCAGGTCTTTCTTCTCACTAACATTTACATTCCCCCCTCGTGCTTAACTATTACTATTAGTCAATAATAATCATAAAAAAACGCCTTCCCTCGAAGGCGTTTCTCCATCTTATTTAGATCCCCAAACAGCCTCACCGCTGCCATTCAACACACTAAACGTCATCACGTTCTTCTCTCTCACCGAATCCCACTGGCGTAAAAATACCCCGTTATACTTCTTGCCCGCTAATGTGATCTCAGCTGTGTTTTTTCCGGTTTTCTTCCATGTTCCGGTCATTTCCCCGGAAATGGTGTGGTTTTTGTTGAGCTGGATGTTGATGGTTTTTTTGATGTCGGCTGAGATGTCTTTTCCGTGCTGGATGAGTTTGTACGTTCCTGTGATGTCTTTTTGTTTTACTTCTTTCAATGTTTCGCCTGCGTAACGATATGGCGCTGCTACCGGCCAGCCGTCTTTGTTCATGAACAATTGGTGGACTCTGACTTCGTGTTCTTCACCTCTGCCCGGGAAGCGGGTGTGGAAGATTAAATAGGAACGCCCGGTTTTCTGGTCATAGTATGCGGAGTTGTGGCCTGGTGAAACATACCCGGTGCCTTTTTCATTTTCTGTTTCAAAAGTGTAGCTGCCCATGAGTTTGACGCCATATGGTTCGATGGAGCGGTCGTCGAAGAATGTGCCTTCTTTGCCGCGGACGTCGAGCATTGGATTGCCTTCTGCATCATAGTAAGGACCGTCCGGTTTCTTGGAGCGGGCCACACGGATGTTATAGCCGCCTGTTGCATCGAGACCGCCGAATGACAGGTATAAGTAGTAGTATTGGGTGTCTGGATTGTAGAGAACATACGGGCCTTCGATTCTGCTGTGGTTTCCGCCGAGCAGTTTTTTCCCGTATCCCTGTCCAGGAAGCGGGAAGCCCGTTTTCGGATTCATTTCAAGTATGAAAATGCCGCCTGAGTATGATCCGTACACCATCCACAGCTTGCCGTCTTTATCAAAGAAGGTATGCGGGTCGACGACATTCGGGTGTTTAGTTGCGTCATACGGGGTTCCATCGCTGCTTGTGCCTTCCATGCCTGATTTCAAAAAGATGCCTTTGTTTTTGTATGGCCCTTCGATGTTGTCAGCGACGGCAACACCCATGGCGGACCTAGGCGAGTCGCCCCGGCAGGCGTTGTAGTACATGTAGTATTTGCCGTCCGCCAGCTGCGTGACGTCAGCCGCCCAAAGAGTATCGGATTGCGCCCATTCGAAGGTTTCTTTTAATTCTTTATAGACATTCGGAATCAGTGGGTTGTCATTGCTTACGCTGGTGGTCAGCTGCTGCCATTGCATGAGGTCATTTGTTTTTGCTGAAGCGAGATGAGATCCAAAAACATAAAAGGTGCCGTTTGTTTCAATGATGGAAGGGTCATGGACGCTGACTTCTTTAAATATAGGTTTTTGTGCATTGGCGGAGTTTGGGAGGGTGAAGGCCATGATAAGAGCTGCAAGAAAACATACACGGAACAATCGGTTGAACATCTAAACAATTCGCCTCTCTTTTTTATTAAATTTTAAACGCTTACATTTCACTATGAAAATACCCCGCCTATTAAAAACAGCCGAATGTTTTCATATTCAAACAGATAGGTGATTTCTCTTACATAGTCAGACTGATGTCTGTCAGTCTTGCGCAGAACTGCTGCTTGCATATCCTCTCCTTCATAGTTCAACTCTTTTGCTGTTTCTCCTTCTTTCATCACTCTGTTTTCATTCGCGTACATGTAATAACTGCTTTGTCAGGTTTTGCATCGATTGTGATACAGCCATTTCGTTGTCGGCGTTTTTTAAGATGATGGCTGATTGCCCGTCAACACCTGAGGCAGTTGGCTGGCTCTTTAGAAAATGCCTTGCGAAAAATACGACGTAGTAAATGCATATTGAGAGTAAGACAGCGGCGCTTGCCTCCTGTCTGGATATCGTGTCTGCGTCTCGCTATCACAATAGCAATCTAACTTGTTAAAGACTGTAAAAAACCTTTTGACTTCTGCTGCTGAACCAATTAATATAATACTCAGTTAATAGTTATCAGAATTTTTAGGAATTGAGTGATTCATATGACACTGCACAAAGAGCGTCGGATCGGACGGCTGTCTGTTCTTCTGTTGCTGAATGAGGCGGAAGAGCGTACACAGGTCGAGGAGCTGGAGCGAGATGGATGGAAGGTCTGTCTCGGCAAGGTAGGATCAATGGAAGCGCATAAAGTAGTAGCCGCAATTGAAACCGCTTCCAAAAAGAGCGGTGTCATTCAATCTGAGGGTTATCGGGAGTCACACGCGCTTTATCATGCGACGATGGAGGCCTTGCACGGCGTGACCAGAGGTGAAATGCTGCTTGGATCACTGCTTCGGACGGTGGGCTTGAGGTTTGCTGTTTTGAGGGGAAATCCTTATGAAAGTGAAGCGGAAGGCGATTGGATTGCTGTCTCGCTTTACGGAACAATCGGGGCGCCGATTAAAGGTCTTGAGCACGAGACATTCGGTGTTGGAATTAATCACATATGAAACAGCCCATAGATTTTAGACGATAGGGGGCTATGCGTGAAAACAGATGTTCACAGCATAGCTCCTTTTTGTATGGGCGCTTTACCGAAGTAAAGAAAAAGGAGTTGGGCTTATGGTGACTTTAGACGGTTCTTCATTGACAACAGCCGACGTCGCTCGTGTGCTGTTTGATTTTGAGAAGGCAGCGGCTTCCGAGGAAAGTATGGAGCGCGTGAAAAAAAGCAGAGCGGCAGTGGAACGGATTGTACGTGACGAAAAGACAATCTACGGCATCAACACCGGATTTGGCAAATTCAGCGATGTCCTGATTCAGAAAGAAGACTCGGCGGCGCTGCAGCTGAATTTAATCCTCTCTCATGCCTGCGGTGTCGGCGATCCTTTTCCCGAGTGTGTGTCCAGGGCAATGTTGCTTTTGCGCGCCAATGCGCTGTTAAAAGGCTTTTCCGGTGTACGCGCTGAGCTAATCGAACAGTTGCTTGCTTTTTTAAATAAACGCGTCCATCCTGTCATTCCCCAGCAGGGATCACTTGGCGCAAGCGGAGATTTAGCGCCGCTTTCCCACCTGGCGCTTGCGCTGATCGGGCAAGGAGAGGTCTTTTTTGAGGGAGAAAGAATGCCGGCAACGACAGGCTTGAAAAAAGCCGGTATTCAGCCGGTAACGCTGACATCCAAGGAAGGGCTTGCCTTGATTAACGGGACTCAGGCTATGACTGCAATGGGAGTGGTCGCCTACATTGAAGCTGAGAAACTAGCCTATCAAACAGAGCGAATTGCCAGCTTAACGATTGAAGGCTTGCGGGGAATTATCGATGCATTTGACGAGGATATTCACTTAGCCCGCGGCTATCAGGAGCAGATTGATGTCGCAGAACGAATTCGCTTTTATCTATCTGACAGCGGCCTCATAACCTCCCAGGGAGAACTGCGGGTGCAGGATGCCTATTCATTGCGCTGTATCCCGCAGGTACACGGTGCAACTTGGCAGACGCTAGGCTATGTTAAAGAAAAATTAGAGATTGAAATGAACGCCGCTACGGACAATCCTCTTATTTTCAATGATGGTGACAAAGTGATTTCCGGCGGAAACTTTCACGGACAGCCGATCGCCTTTGCCATGGATTTTCTAAAAATCGCAATATCAGAGCTTGCGAATATCGCAGAGCGCAGGATCGAACGACTTGTGAATCCGCAGCTGAATGACCTGCCGCCGTTCCTAAGCCCTCATCCCGGTCTGCAATCCGGTGCAATGATCATGCAGTATGCCGCGGCCTCACTCGTTTCTGAAAATAAAACACTGGCCCATCCTGCAAGTGTGGATTCTATTCCGTCATCCGCAAACCAAGAAGACCATGTCAGCATGGGAACCATCGCCGCTCGGCATGCTTATCAGGTGATCGCAAATACAAGGAGAGTCATTGCGATTGAAGCGATTTGCGCATTGCAGGCGGTTGAATACAGAGGCATAGAACATGCAGCGTCCTATACGAAACAGCTTTTTCAGGAAATGAGAAAAGTCGTGCCGTCCATTCAGCAGGACCGTGTTTTTTCCTATGACATTGAACGCTTGACTGACTGGCTGAAGAAAGAATCTTTATTACCTGATCATCAGAATGAAGAACTAAGGGGGATGAACATATGACTGATGTAAAAAAATCAATCCGTGCCAACAGAGGAACAGAGCTTGAATGCTTAGGGTGGGAGCAAGAGGCGGTGCTTCGGATGCTTCGAAACAACCTTGATCCGGAAGTCGCCGAGAAGCCAGAGGATCTCATCGTATATGGCGGCATTGGCAAAGCCGCACGGGATTGGGACGCTTTTCACGCCATTGAGCATTCCTTGAAAACACTAAAAAATGATGAAACATTGCTCGTGCAATCCGGAAAGCCCGTTGGCATGTTCCGTACACACCCGCAGGCCCCGCGCGTGCTCTTAGCAAATTCCGTTCTTGTTCCGAAGTGGGCAGACTGGGAGCATTTCCACGAGCTTGAGAAAAAAGGGTTAATGATGTACGGACAGATGACGGCTGGCAGCTGGATTTACATTGGTTCACAAGGCATATTGCAAGGAACCTATGAAACCTTTGCTGAGCTCGCGCGACAGCACTTCGGAGGCAGCTTAAAAGGAACATTGACGCTGACAGCGGGTCTCGGCGGAATGGGAGGCGCCCAGCCGCTGTCTGTCACGATGAATGAAGGCGTCGTCATCGCCGTCGAGGTTGATGAGAAACGTATCGACAAGCGGATCGAAACAAAATACTGCGATCGAAAAACAGCATCGATTGAGGAAGCCTTAGCGTGGGCTGAAGAGGCAAAATTGGCAGGAAAACCTTTGTCCATTGCGCTTCTCGGAAATGCGGCTGAGGTGCATCACACACTTTTGAACCGAGGTGTCAAAATTGATATTGTGACCGATCAGACATCTGCCCATGACCCTTTAATCGGTTATGTTCCCGAGGGCTATTCACTTGCTGAAGCTGACCGTTTGCGTCAAGACAATCCAGATCTTTACGTGCGCCTTGCGAAGCAAAGCATGAAAAAACATGTCGAAGCCATGCTGGCCTTTCAACAAAAGGGCTCTATTGTATTTGACTACGGCAACAATATCCGGCAAGTCGCAAAGGATGAAGGGCTGGAGAATGCCTTCGATTTTCCGGGGTTTGTCCCTGCCTACATCCGCCCCCTATTCTGTGAAGGAAAAGGGCCGTTCCGTTGGGCGGCGCTTTCCGGAGATCCGGCAGATATTTACCGTACGGATGCGTTATTAAAAGAGCTGTTCCCGACAAATAAAGCCCTTCACCGCTGGATTGATATGGCACAGGAAAAAGTCACCTTCCAAGGCTTGCCGTCCCGTATCTGCTGGCTTGGATATGGAGAACGAAAAAAGATGGGCCTCGCCATTAACGAGCTGGTTAGAACCGGGGAGCTAAAAGCGCCTGTCGTTATTGGGAGAGATCATTTGGACTGCGGGTCTGTCGCCTCTCCAAACCGGGAAACAGAAGCGATGAAGGACGGAAGTGACGCTGTCGGTGATTGGGCTGTGCTAAATGCGCTTGTCAACACGGCGGCGGGTGCAAGCTGGGTTTCCTTCCACCATGGCGGCGGCGTCGGAATGGGCTATTCCCTTCATGCCGGCATGGTTGCAGTGGCCGATGGAAGTGAGCTGGCTGACGAGCGGCTCGCGCGGGTCTTAACGAGCGACCCAGGAATGGGCATTATCCGTCATGCGGATGCGGGTTATGAACGTGCCGTTGAAGTAGCGAAGGAACAGGACATTATCGTGCCGATGCAAAAATAAAGGAGTGATGACATGCCAAAGCAAATTGATACGATTCTCATCAACATCGGTCAGCTTTTGACGATGGAAAGCAGCGGTCCGCGGGCAGGCAAAAGCATGCAGGATCTTCATGTGATCGAAGACGCTGTTGTCGGCATCCATGAACAGAAAATTGTGTTCGCCGGACAAAAAGGGGCTGAAGCCGGTTACGAGGCAGACGAAATCATTGACTGTTCGGGACGCCTTGTAACGCCTGGCCTCGTTGATCCGCACACCCATCTTGTATTTGGCGGATCTCGTGAAAAGGAGATGAACCTTAAGCTTCAGGGCATTTCATATTTGGATATTCTGGCGCAGGGCGGCGGGATTCTGTCTACAGTCAAGGATACCAGGGCGGCTTCAGAAGAAGAGCTGCTGCAAAAAGCCCATTTTCATCTGCAAAGAATGCTGTCCTACGGCACAACCACAGCAGAAGTGAAAAGTGGCTACGGCTTGGAAAAAGAGACAGAGCTCAAACAGTTGCGTGTCGCAAAGAAACTGCATGAAAGCCAGCCTGTTGACCTTGTCTCCACATTTATGGGAGCCCATGCGATTCCTCCCGAATATCAAAACGATCCAGATCAATTTCTGGATCAAATGCTTTCCCTTTTGCCGGAAATCAAAGAGCTGGAACTCGCCAGCTTCGCTGATATCTTTACAGAAACAGGCGTTTTTACAGTCAGCCAATCCCGCCGTTATTTACAAAAAGCAGCTGAGGCAGGCTTCGGATTAAAAATACACGCAGATGAAATCGATCCGCTTGGAGGTGCTGAATTAGCAGGTGAGCTAAAGGCCGTCTCAGCCGACCATTTGGTAGGTGCATCGGACGAAGGCATAAAGAAATTGGCTGAGGCAGGAACGATCGCCGTCCTCTTGCCGGGCACGACATTTTATCTTGGCAAAAGCACATACGCCAGGGCAAGAGCTATGATTGATGAAGGGGTATGTATCAGCTTGGCAACGGATTTTAACCCTGGCAGCTCGCCGACTGAAAATATCCAGCTGATCATGTCGATTGCCGCGCTTCATTTGAAGATGACAGCAGAAGAAATATGGCACGCGGTCACTGTCAATGCCGCATATGCCATAGGAAAAGGAGAAGAAGCCGGTCAGCTCAAAGCTGGCCGCTCAGCTGATCTTGTCATTTGGCAAGCCTCGAACTATATGTATATTCCGTATCACTACGGAGTCAACCATGTACATCAAGTCATGAAAAACGGAACAATTGTTGTCAACAGGGAGGGAGCCATTCTTGGATAAGTACCCTTTTCTTAGAGAAGCCGGGTATTCGTTTAAGGACCGGGATGTCACAAAAATGAGTGACCTCATCGCAGCATGGGACGGCCAAGACATTAAGGGACCGGCATTGATAGGTGTCCCCCTATCAAAATCATCCATCAGTCATTCCGGCGCTTCCTTTGCACCCGGAACAATACGTCAGGCTCTGAAACATTCATCAGCCTATTCTGCTGAGCTTGGAGAGCACGTCGTATCAGATCTTCTATATGATCTGGGGGATATCGATATTCATGTCACTGATATCGTAAAGTCGCATCATCACATTTTCCAAACCATGCACGCTCTGCTTTCGGACCATCCGGATTGGGTGCCGCTCGTACTCGGGGGAGATAACTCGATCAGCTACTCCACCATAAAAGCGATAGCACAAACAAAAGGAACGACAGCTGTGATTCAATTTGATGCCCATCATGATGTCCGCAATACGGAGGACGGGGGGCCGACAAACGGCACTCCCTTCCGCCGCCTTTTGGATGAAGAGATTATTGAGGGCCAACATTTGATCCAGCTGGGTATCAGAGAATTCAGCAACAGTCAGGCCTATGAAGCTTATGCCAAAAAACATAACGTGAACATTCACACGATGGGCATGATCCGGGAAAAAGGACTACTCCCAACGATAAAAGAGATTTTGCCTGCCGTTCAAAAAAGAACAGATTTCATTTTTATATCTGTTGACATGGATGTCTTAGACCAGTCCCATGCACCCGGCTGTCCAGCGATTGGGCCGGGCGGTCTCTATACAGATGAGTTGCTTGAAGCCGTCAAGTTCATCGCACAACAGCCCAATGTCGCCGGGATTGAAATCGTTGAAGTTGATCCTACCCTTGATTTTCGAGATATGACAAGCAGAGCTGCAGCCCATGTTCTGTTACACGCATTAAAAGGAATGAAACTCTCCCCATTCAAGTGATCTTCTGGCAGGTTGTATTTTGGGTATGAGAAACTCATCTGCCTAATGAATGGCAGCTAAAAGGAGGGCGAGACAGTGAATCTTCAGGAGAACAGCGGCCAACAGCTAAAACGCACAATGAAAAGCAGGCACTTATTTATGATCTCATTGGGAGGCGTCATAGGCACAGGACTTTTTCTCAGTACAGGCTATACGCTTCATCAAGCCGGACCCGGCGGTACGATACTCGCTTATGTAATCGGCGGGTTGATGATGTACCTCGTCATGCAATGTCTCGGCGAATTGTCGGTTGCCATGCCGGTAACCGGCTCTTTTCAAAAATATGCGACAACATTCATCGGCCCATCAACCGGGTTTATGGTCGGCATTATGTACTGGATCAATTGGGTGGTGACGGTAGGTTCTGAGTTTACCGCATCCGGTATTCTCATGCAGCGCTGGTTCCCGGACAGCAGTGTGTGGATGTGGAGTGCGATTTTTGCGGCTCTTCTTTTCGTATGCAACGCATTTTCAGTTAAGTTATTTGCGGAAACTGAATTCTGGTTTTCCAGCGTAAAGATTGTCACTATTATTTTATTTATCATTTTAGGAGGAGCCGCCATGTTTGGCCTGATCTCTTTAAACGGGATGGCGGATGCTCCTATGCTGTCGAATTTCACAGACCATGGCGGGCTGTTTCCGAATGGCTTTCTCGCCGTTTTTATCGCGATGATATCTGTGAGCTTCGCCTTTTCCGGTACAGAGTTAATCGGCGTTACAGCAGGAGAATCAGCAAATCCTCAAAAGGATATTCCGCGATCCATCCGTAATGTCGCATGGAGAAC
The DNA here is from genome assembly GCF_050585765.1 of Bacillus sp. ATD. Classification (NCBI taxonomy): domain Bacteria; kingdom Bacillati; phylum Bacillota; class Bacilli; order Caryophanales; family Bacillaceae; genus Bacillus; species Bacillus sp. ATD. The sequence goes on from NZ_JBOBQH010000006.1 coordinate 61,327, forward strand.
AGTCATTTTTTTCATTGGCGCTGTCTTCGTCTTATCCGGGCTAATTTCGTGGCAGGACGCAGGCGTGATTGAAAGCCCGTTTGTCGCCGTATTTGCGGAGATCGGAATCCCTTACGCCGCGGACATTATGAATTTCGTGATATTAACAGCCTTGCTGTCTGTCGCCAACTCAGGCTTATATGCTTCGACCCGTATGATGTGGTCGTTAGCAAATGAAAATATGATCAGCTCCCGTTTTAAGAAAGTCACATCGAAAGGTATTCCTTTAAATGCCTTAATGATCAGTATGGCTGTATCTTGTTTATCTCTCATTTCCAGTATCGCGGCCCCCGGAACTGTCTATGTGGTGATGGTTGCAATTGCTGGATTTGCAGGAGTCGTGGTCTGGATGAGCATTGCCTTGTCCCAGCTCTTGTTTCGAAAGAGGTTTCTGAAAAAAGGGGGAAATGTAAAAGACCTGACATTTCGCACGCCGCTTTATCCTCTTATGCCTATAGCCGCTCTCTTATTATGTTCAGCTTCTTGTATCGGTCTTGCTTTTGATCCTAATCAAAGAATCGCACTTTTCTGCGGAATTCCTTGTATCATCCTTTGCTATCTCATCTACCATTTCAAAAGAAATGTTTCAAAAATGAAAAAAATCAGCCAAGAGGAATATCCGGCTGATCACATCCTATAATCAAAAAAGCACACCCCCGCTCAGCATGGGATGTGCTTTATTTTTTACTCTGTAATCAACGTATGGATCAGCTTCGGCGCCTTCGCTTCCGCGGCGAGGCGGATGTTGTCATAGACTTTTGCGATGACTTCATCGACGTTTTCGCGGTTGGCGTAAAGCGTCACGAGCGGTTCGCCTTTTTCTACTTTGTCGCCGACCTTTTTGCGGAGCATGATGCCGACGGCTAAATCAATTTCGTCTTCTTTCGTGGCGCGTCCGGCACCTAGCAGCATTGCTGCGACGCCAATTTCGTCCGCGACGATTTCGGAGACGACACCCGCTTCTTTCGCAGGTACATCAATTTGATATGCCGCTTGCGGAAGCTTAGACGGATCGTCAACAATTGAGCTGTCGCCGCCTTGGTTTTTCAGGAAATCCTTGAACTTCTCAAGCGCTTTGCCGTTTTTCATGACTTCTTCCAGCTTCGCTCTCGCTTCGTCCAATGTGTCGGCTTTTTTCGCAAGCACAACCATCTGGCTGCCGAGCGTTAAGACAAGCTCATGAAGATCCTCAGGCCCCTCACCTTTGAGCGTGTCGATCGCTTCTTTGACTTCAAGCGCGTTTCCGATCGCAAAGCCAAGCGGCTGGGACATGTCTGAAATAACAGCCATTGTTTGGCGGCCGACGTTATTTCCGATGCGTACCATGGCTTTGGCAAGTTCAGCTGCGTCTTCTTCTGTTTTCATGAAGGCCCCCGCTCCCGTTTTTACGTCAAGCACGATGGCGTCCGCCCCGGCAGCGATTTTTTTACTCATAATCGAACTTGCAATGAGCGGAATGGAATTGACCGTTCCCGTTACGTCACGAAGCGCGTACAGTTTTTTATCAGCCGGCGTTAAATTGCCGCTTTGGCCGATGACCGCAACCTTGTCGCGGTTCACAAGCTTAATAAATTCATCCTTCGTCAGCTCCACGTGGAAGCCGGCGATTGCCTCTAACTTATCAATCGTGCCGCCCGTATGGCCGAGGCCGCGGCCAGACATTTTGGCAACCGGCACATCAAGAGCCGCAACTAGCGGGGCGAGAACGAGCGTTGTCGTGTCGCCGACGCCGCCGGTGGAGTGTTTATCCACTTTAATTCCTTCAATGGCAGAAAGATCAATCGTTTCACCGGAGTTCACCATAGCCATCGTCAAGTCCGCGCGTTCACGGTCACTCATATCCTGGAAGAAAATCGCCATAGCAAGCGCGCTTGCCTGATAATCAGGAATGCTTCCGTCCGTATAGCCGTTCACGAAAAATTGAATTTCTTCAGTGGTGAGTTCTTTTCCGTTTTGTTTTTTGATGATGATATCTACCATTCTCATGTTTGGTCACCGATCCTTTTCGATTAAGTTCAGTAAATCAAGCCCACAATTGCTGCTGATAAAAAGCTGACAAGCGTAGCACCGTATAATAATTTCAAGCCGAAACGAGCGACGACATTTCCTTGCTTTTCATTCAGTCCTTTTACGGCACCGGCAATGATTCCGATTGAGGAGAAGTTCGCAAATGACACAAGGAATACCGATACGATTGCTGTTGTACGGCCACTGAAATGGAAACCATTTTGCGTAAGCGACGTCATGGCGACAAATTCATTCGACACCATTTTTGTTGCCATAATGCTTCCCGCATTAACAGCTTCATTCCATGGGATACCCACAAGAAAAGCGAATGGAGCAAACACATATCCAAGAATGCCTTGGAACGAAATACCGAATACTGCATTAAAAATGCCATTGATCAAGGCGATAATCGCGACAAATCCAATCAGCATCGCAGCGACGACAACCGCTACTTTGAAACCGTCAAGGATGTATTCTCCGAGCACTTCGAAGAAGGATTGTTTTTCTTCTTCCTCAACACGAAGCATATCCTCTTCTTTTGCAACCTCGTACGGATTGATAATAGAAGCGATAATGAAACCGCCGAATAAGTTCAAAACAAGCGCTGTTACAACATATTCCGGTTTCAGCATTGTCATATACGCGCCGACAATCGACATTGATACAGTGGACATCGCAGATGCACAAAGCGTGTACAAGCGCTGCTGATTTAAAAGACCGAGTTCTTTCTTCAAGGAGATAAATACTTCCGACTGACCTAAAATCGCAGAAGCCACTGCGTTATACGATTCCAATCTTCCCATACCGTTTACCTTGCTGAGGGCAAGGCCGATATATCTAATAATAAACGGGAGGACTTTCCACTTTTGCAGAATCCCGATCAGAGCGGAAATAAACACGATCGGCAAGAGAACATTCATAAAGAATGTCGTTTGGTCCGCATTCACCAAACCGCCAAACACAAAGTTGATTCCCTCTGCCGCGTATTCAAGCAGGTAACCGAATCCTTTTGCAAATCCTCCTACGAGGAAATTCCCTATCCCGGTATTGAGGAGAATGTAGCCAAGGATAAATTGCAAGATGAGCATAACAACAATTGGGCGGATCTTAATTCTTTTTTTGCCGCTGCTCGCGATCCACGCGAGGCCTAAAAACACGATTAAACCGATAATCCCAATCAAATACTTCATATGTGTTTCTCCTTTATTTGTATTCGCTTACAATCACTGTTTCCTCAGAAAACGGAAAGCAGTCTGCCTTCCGTCAGCTTTTTAATAGTTGTCCCCGCTTGATGCGTTTTCTCCTTTTACGATGGAAACGCCTGCGCTGGCGCCGATTCGGCTTGCTCCAGCCTCAACCATTGTGTCTACATCTTCTTTCGTTCTGATTCCGCCAGATGCTTTCACGCCGATATCAGGACCTACTGTTTTGCGCATTAAGGCGATATCTTCCTTCGTTGCGCCGCCTGTAGAGAAGCCTGTTGATGTTTTCACGAAGTCCGCTCCCGCAGACACCGCTAAACGGCACGCACGTTCTTTTTCTTCATCGGTCAGAAGGCATGTTTCGATAATGACTTTGACAAGCGCTTTTCCGGCAGCAGCTTCCACTACACCGCGGATATCCGCTTCCACCACATCGTCTTCTTTGTCTTTCAAAGCGGCAATGTTAATGACCATGTCCACTTCAGTGGCGCCTTTTGAAATCGCGTCTTTTGTTTCGAACGCTTTTGTTTCAGTTGTATTGGCACCGAGCGGGAAGCCGATGACCGTACAAACGTCGACTCCAGTTCCCTTGAGCTCTTTCGCAGCAAGCGCCACCCATGTCGGATTGACACATACTGAAGCAAACTTGTATGTTTTCGCTTCTTCAATAAGTTTTAGAATTTCCGCTTTTTGTGTATGCGGTTTCAAAGCTGTATGATCAATTATGTTAGCTAATGACATCCTTCGCACACTTCCTTTTTTGTTAAGATATTTTTTAGCATAACCGACTTTTGAACATATGTAAATTGGTAATTGAAATTTTGTTCAGCGAACGGTTTGAACGTGTCACAAATCATTAACAAGCACCCTTGCAGTATGCTGGTCAATGATTAAAACATTGGCATATTTTCCGTTTAATGCTCCGTGAATGGAAGATACTTTTCTGCTTCCGCCGGCCACTAAAATCGAGCGTTCCTTCAGTCTGAGGTCTTCAAGCTCAACACCGATGGTCCGGTCATTAATAGCACTGCTGCAAATATTCCCTTTCGCATCAAAAAAGCGTGAACAAATATCCCCAACGGCCTGTTTTTTCAGCAGGGCTTTCTCTTCTTCGTTAAAATATCCGAGCCGAAACAACAGCGCTTCGTCACGGACAGTGCCCACCGTGAAGAGAGCGATATTCGCCTGCTTGCCCATTTCAATGATCCGCTCAATATGACGGTCTTTCTCTACCATTCGCTTCACATCCGCATTATCAAATACGACGGGAAGCGGGAGATAGCGCGGCATCGTTTGAAAAGCCTCCGCAAACAGCTGAATTGTTTCAGCGGAATACGTGTTCACCCGCGAGTGGCTGATACCGCCTTTCAGCTGGACGACCTCGACGCCTTTTACCTGCTTCGGCTGCATGTTTTGCGCGATTTGATACATGGTGGTTCCCCAGCTGACGCCGACAATGTCGCCGTCTTTTACCGTTTCATGCATATATTCTGCACCATAGCGGCTTAGGTCATGTGTAATTCCTGCATAATCGGGTGTCGGGGAAAACACAACATGAGCCTCGAGGAGACCATATTTCTCTTCAAGCATGGAACCGAGCGCATCCAAATCCTCAAAAGGGTCCATGACGCGAATCTGGACATAGCCTTTTTCCTTTGCATATTGCAGCAGCCGGGAAACGGTTGGCCTTGAAATGTTGAGCTGCTCAGCAATTTGCTGCTGACTGTAGTCAGACTGATAGTAAAGCCTTGCCGCTTCTATGCTTAATTGTTGTTTTTCCCGATCCATTCCGCACCTCCTTGTGGATCAGTCCTGATGAAAACTGCTTTTATTTGCTTTTATTATACAGGCTGGCGCCAGCTTTCATCCACCTGATTTCTGAGAAACTGAAAAACGCCCTTGGCGCGGACCTGCCCAGAGCTCACTCCTCCCATGTCATGTGCTGATAAATGCCTTTCATAATGGCATACATTCCATATAAGATCAGGCCTAAAGCCAATATAGACAGAATCAATTTGCCATGCGGCTGCTGCGCGAGTTCGGCGAGCGCGCCGTCAAAGCCTCTTGTGTCGTCGGGATCAGCGGTCATGGCTGTTTTGATGAGAAAATAGCCGATAGCCGAGAAAATAATGGCCCGGGCGATATTGCCTGCGCGTCCAGTGTTTTTCGTAATGCATATCATCTGTTTGTTCATTTTTGATGTATCGAATTCTTTCATAAAAGCAGCCCGAACGCCTTTCATAAATTGAACAATCGCAAATACGATAAAACCCGCACCCGTAAGCCCTGTGAGCCATTGGCCGAATGGCTGCGCCAATACATAAGCGGACCACGTCTGTTCTGAAGTGCCGCCGTCCCCTTGGCCAAACACAAATCGCAAGGCATTCCAAGCGATGGATGTATAAACGGCGGCACTGAAAAAGTTTCCTATTCTCCGTGACAGGCCTCGCCTGCTGTTTCCGTGCCCCTCCGTGTCCTTGATCGCACTTAACACCATCCAGATTACATAGCCGATAAGGCCGATGCCTATTAAAAAAAGCAATAGTGACCCATACGGCATGCGTGATAGCGTTTGGAGAGCTCCGCTCGAATCTTTGGCGCGGCCTGCCCCGGCAGCCGTCATAAAAGCCAAAACCCCAAGCAGAATAAAAACGCCGCCGAATGCAAAATAACCAAGCCTCCCGAATCGTTTGATCCAAGGCTTGGTTTCCTGTTTTATTTTTGACATGTACCGGTCTTTCACCGCCATGTGTCCAACCCTCTTTCACAGAAATCTTTACTGTAACATTCCCGATTGGACAAAGTTGAAACAGCTTCTGCCTCAGCTATGGCTGGCTGAGATACGTTTTTGCTGTTTAGTTGATTGTGCAGGTGTCATCCAAGCAGCCGCTGCGGCAGCTGTGACTCCGCCTGCTAATTTCCCAATGATCATGGCCGCCGCCATTTCTTTTTTCATTCCGGCTACAAAACCGAGATGGCTGCCGAGTACAAAGGCGCCGCTGACCGCAAACGCAACATTGATGACCTTTCCTCTCGGCGTCATATCCTTTAATGAAGCCAGCATCAGGATATGATGCGCCAAAGAGGTCACCAAGCCTGCTGTTGCTGTCTCATCTAAATGAAGGCATTTACCCAGAGCCTGAAGCGGTTTTTTAAAGGTTTTTGTAATAAAAGCCGCCATCGGAAACGCCCCTGCCAGAGCAATGGCGATGGTCCCTGTCGTTTGTATCCCTGTCTCGACATTCTCCATTCCCGGAATCAGCACAATGCCTGTCAGCGTTTCAACGGAGACAGCCGCAAGCCCGATAATCGCAACCACACTGACCGCTTTCCCGAAGAGATGAAACAACTGAATCATACTGTCGGTATACCTCCATAACCCAAAAGCGGTCACAGCAGATAACAGACTCGGGATCAGAAGGTTTTTACCTATCATGCCGATGTCAAAGCCCGCGCATAATCCGCCGGTGAAACAACCGATCGGCACTGTGCACAGCCCGATTAATATGCCTTTCGCAAAATACGGATGGTCCTCTTTTTCGATGATGCCAAGAGCGACGGGAATCGTGAAGACGATTGCCGGTCCCATCATTGTTCCTAAAAACACCCATGAAAACAGCCCGGCCTGCGGATCTTTCGCCATTTCTCCGGCCAGCGCATATCCTCCCATATCAATCGCCAAAATGGTGTTCGCAAAGGAAGAAGGATCCGCGCCAATCGCTGTGTAAACCGGAGAAACAATGGGAATCAGGATTGCCGCCAGCACGGGCGCCAGTGACACAATACCGATCATGGACAGCGCCAGCGGCCCCATAGCCTTGAAGCCGTCCGCAAACCGCTCGCCTAGCCCCCATCTGTTTCCCAAACAATAATCCGCCGCTCCCCATAGTAAAAAGGCAGCCAAAATGAATACAACCGCGTCATTCACCGTCATGGTTTTCTCCTTTTTCAAACGTATGATTGGTTTTATCATATCATCTGAAATCATCGAATAGAGCTGAATCTTATTCAATATGAGCTAAAAATTCTTTGATATCGGCTTTTTCAACGGCTGTTATAATGCGTCGCGCTTTTTCCTGCGGAACCGTTACTCTCAATTTTTCTTTTATGTCTTCTTCCGACAGCTCATTTCCCGGAGCCCCTTTTGGACAGTCCACACGCGCTTCGCAAATCCGGCCGTCTGATAAATAGGCCCGGACAATCGTGAAACGGCCTTTCGGAACGGCATGTGGAGCCGGCTGAATAGCATTGTCATATACTCGCTGAATTCGCCCAATTGTCGTTTGAACTCCGCTTGGGATCGGCTGGCTGTTGAAATGTTCAACGGTCAGCTCGTGTCCATGTAAAGCAAGAGCAATCACATATTCAACGCTGAAACGGCCTTCCTCTCCAGTTTTCGGAGATCGTTCCGTCAATGCAGCATCTCCGCCTGGCGGAAAAACTACTTCAATCCGCTCGGTATTGGCAGCAGAAATGGATTCTTCAGAGATAAGCTTTCGTACCGCGTCTGCAGCATGGTGTGCCGCGGAACAAAATGGATAGATTTTAAACCATAGGCCCGGCTTTACGATTCTCCACGGTGCGCCCCAATCGTATAGCAAAGTGTGTTGTGCTTTTTCCAAATCACCGTACAGATTGAAAAAACCAGTTTCTCCATCAAGTGCAGTACGGGACCCGCCAAATTCTGATTGGGCCAGCTTAACGGCCATCAAGCCAGCCTGAGCCGCCAGACCGGCGTGCAGCGGTTTCATTTCTGTTCCAAATTGTACCCTCATCCCAGCAGATTGCGTAGCCGCAAAACCAATCGCTTTTTCCAACTCTTTCTGAGGCAGTCCCTCAGCATAACCTACGGCGCAGGCGGCAGCAATCGCACCAAGCGTTCCTGTATTATGCCAGCCCTTTTCATAGTGGCGGCTGCCAATTGATTCGCCCAGCCGTGCCATTACTTCAACACCAACAACATAAGCGCCAAGAAGCCGCTCGTCATGTCCGCGAGCGGCAGAAGCAATAAGAGCAGGCACGATGACCGCACTGGGATGCCCTCTTACATCGGAGTGGACATCATCAAAATCCAATGCATGAGCGATAAACCCATTGAGCATCGCGGATTGTAATGGCGCGGCCTTTTTGCCTTGTCCGATAAGAGGAACAAGGGGCAGGCCTCCTTCATCCTCTATCAGACGGAGGAGCTTTTGAATGCCTTTATCTTCTCTTCCTGCAAATGAAGCGGCAGTAAAATCAAGTAATCCTTTTTTTGCTTCGCGAATCGCGTCAACTGAATGCTCCGGCTGTGACGTTCTCACAGCCTCTGCAAGACCTGCTGTCAGCCCTTGTTTGCTCATTTGATGGTCTCCAATACAATAACTGCCAGCTCCGCAAAGTAGTGAGAGGCAACCGTAAGGGCTTCTTCATCCAGGGTAAAGGCCGGATGGTGCCACTCCTCCGTTCCGTTCGTTCCCATCCAGACAAAAAATCCCGGGATCTTCTCTTGATACAGAGCGAAGTCTTCTCCGCCCGGAGACTGCTCAGCGTGAACGGTTTGATAGCCAAGCCGTGCCGCAGCTTCGGATGCTGCATTGAAAAAGGTGCCGTCATTCTGAACGGAAGGCAAATAAGGAAACCATTTGATTTCGGCTTGTGCCCCATAGCCCGCTGCAATTCCTTCAGCCACCCGTTTCATATGCTCCGGAACAGCCTGCCTTGCTTCTTTTTGAAAGGTTCGAACCGTTCCCTCCATTTCAGCTTGATCTGGAATCACGTTCCACGACGTCCCCGCCTGTACTCTTGTGATACTGACGACTGCGTTTTGCAGTGAGCTGATGTTGCGGCTGACCACAGATTGCAACCCGCTGATGATTTGTCCTGCGGCAGCGATTGGATCAATACTGTTATTCGGGATGCCGGCGTGACCGCCTTTTCCTTTGATGACGATCTCAAACCGGTCAACACTTGCCATTAACGGACCTTCCTTTACACCAATGGTCCCAACAGGCAGATCCGGCTTATTGTGCATGCCGAAAATGGCGGAAACACCATCAAGCACGCCAGCTTCTATGACCTTTCTTGCTCCCGCGGCAATTTCTTCGGCCGGCTGAAAGATAAAGCGGACTGTACCTTTCAGCTCTGCCCTTCTTTGATTCAGCAAAATCGCTGTGCCAATAATAGAAGCAGTATGAAAATCGTGCCCGCACGCATGCATTGTGCCATCAACCTTAGATGCAAATGGGAGATTCGTCTGTTCTTGGATCGGGAGCGCGTCAATGTCCGCCCGTATCGCTATCACGGGGCCGTCTTCCCGTCCTTTGATTTCCGCAATCACACCAGTCTCCAATTGAGGAACGTCCAGTATTTCGATTTGCTCCTCCTCAAGCCAGCGGCGGATTTTTTTCGTCGTTTCAATCTCTTGAAATGACAGTTCAGGATGTTCATGAAGATCACGCCGCATATTGATTAAACGGGTATGAAACGTTTTGTCGGCCATTGTTCTTCTCCCCTTCTTATATAATCTCTGCAGGCTCTCCCACCTGCTTGATAAACCGTTTTGTCCGTTCGTTCTTTGGATGGTCAAACAGTTCTTCTGGCGTTCCCTGTTCGATAATATGGCCGTCTGCCATAAAAATCACTTGATCAGCGACCTCTTTTGCAAACGCCATTTCGTGTGTCACGATGATCATCGTTGTTTGTTTTTCCGCAATGGATTTGATGACCTGAAGCACCCCTGCGACGAGCTCAGGGTCAAGTGCTGACGTTGGTTCATCCAGCAAGATCGCATGCGGATTGACCGCAAGCGCCCGAGCGATGCCAATTCGCTGCTGCTGGCCGCCTGACATTGTGATCGGATAGCTGTCAGCCTTATGCTCCAGACCGACTTGTTTCAGAATCTCCATTCCAATACGTTTCGCTTCGTCGCGTGATTTGTGTTGAGCCACAATTAAAGCTTCTGTAATGTTTTGCAAAGCCGTTTTATTTTTAAACAGATTGTAGTTTTGAAAAACCATGGCCGTTTGCTGGCGAAGCCGGTGTGCTTCTTTGCGTGTAAATTTTTCCGCGTTCAGTTTGGCTTCTCCGATTTCAATGAGGCCTTGATCCGGACGTTCTAATAGATTCAAGCACCGGAGAAGCGTTGATTTTCCGGAACCGGACGGACCGATGATCGCCACCACTTCTCCGCGCTTCACTTCTAGATCGATTCCATCTAGCACGACGAGATCTTTAAACGCTTTGCGAATATTTTTTACTGTTATCAACTGATTTCACCTCTAAGTCCGGTATGGCTTGCTCATGGCGCGTTCAAACAAGTCCTGCAACATGCTGTAGATAATGGTAAGAACCCAATAGACGATCGCAACCGCCAAATACGTCTCAAAATATTTGAGGTTTCCTGAAGCGTACATCTTCCCTTGGGCGAACATCTCCATGACCCCTAATGTAAAGGCCAGTGACGTTTCTTTTAGCAGTCCGATAAATGTATTACCCGTTGCCGGAATCGCATTTCGGATCGCTTGCGGCAAAATAATCCGTCTGTATGCCTGAAGTTTTGTCATGCCGACAGACAGACACGCCTCCAGCTGCCCGTCATCAACAGAATTGAGGGCCGCCCGGAAGATTTCTGCCAAATAAGCGGCGTTTTTTAAGCTTAACCCGATGATGGCAGCTGTGAGAGCTGTCATTTTGCTCATCTCTGGAAATAGCTGCGGCAGCCCGTAATAGATTAAGAACAGCTGCACAAGTGTCGGCACGCCCCGGAAAAAGGATATATACAGCTTTGACAGCTGATGAAGCACTGGAATTTTGTTCTTTGTAATGAGTGCGAGAATAAGTCCTCCGATAATGGCAAAAATCATAGCCGCTATAGCCATAAACAAGGTGATCGGAAGGGCCTGAATTAAAGTCGGGAACGCTGATATCATGAATTCCCAATCAATCGTGTTCATTCTGGTGATTCACCGCCGTTTCTTAATGCTTCTGTTCTACTGTGATATCTTCATTAAAGTATTTTTCAGAGAGTTTTTTCAGTGTTCCGTCTTTACGCAATTCATCAAGCGCCTTATTGACTTTTTTGCGGAGCTTGTCGTGCGCATCGTCCTTGGCGAATGGGAATGCAACCTGTTCGTAAACAATCGGATCTCCGGCAAGCTTTAACGGCAAACCGGTTTTCTTGATTTGCGCGATCAATACAGTTCGGCTGTTAACATAAGCGTCAACACGGCCGTACGCAACATCCTTCAGCGTGCCCTCTTGTGTTTCGTACGTTTTGATATTGATTTTTTTATCAGGATCTTTGCTTTCAAGGTTTTTCGCGTGGTTTGAACCGAGAACGGCCGCGACTGTCTTCCCTTTTAAATCGTCTACTGATTTGATATCTGTATTGTCTTTTTTGACGACAATCTGTGTTCCCGCATAAGCGTATGGTTTCGTAAAGTTATACGTTTCCTTGCGTTCGTCTGTCACAGCTACCTGGTTGGAAATGGTGTCAAGCTTGCCTGTTTGAAGCTCTCCCATCAGCCCGCTGAATTCAAGCAGCTTCCAGTCCAGCTTCATGTCAATTTTCTTAGCGACCGCTTCCATCACTTCCACATCAAAACCTGTCAGCTTTCCGTTTTCTTTATATGCAAATGGGTAACTTTGTCCTGTCGCACCGACATGAAGCACATTGTCATCCTCTTTACTGCTGCTGTTTCCATTGCCGCAAGCTGAGAGCACCGCTAATAATGCAGCAACGACCAGCACAGTCCATTTTTTCATTTTCATTTGATTTTCCCGCCTTTTCTATTTTTATAGATCATGTCGCAATTGTTTTTTCATATAGACTGTGATATGCCCTTTTCCAAGGTCTTGTTCACCTGAGCGGACATACCCTTTTCGTTCGTACATCTCAATCAGCCACGGATGCTTATCCGCTGTTCCGAGTGAAACAAACGGAACCTTTAACGTATCGCGGAGGATTGTTTCCTCCAGCCATTGAAGCAGCTTTGTTCCGATTCCTTTTTTACCGGTGTCAGGGTCCACAGCGAACCACCAGATATGCGGAACGCCATACGGTCCCGGCTGCTGTCCCCATGGCATTCTTAAGGAGATGGTCGCGATGATCCGCCCGTCTTCTTCCATGACGTAGCAGGCGTTTTTCCGGATATTTTTCAGCACCAAATCCAAATCCGCATGAGCGGCGGCAAAACGAATGCCGAGCTTTCGAATCGGTTCATAAGCCCGCAATGTCAGCTCGAGAAGCTGTTCAGCATCACGTTCAACTGCAAGGCGATATTGTGCCTTCATCTAACGTTCCTCCTTACTTTGCATAACGGTTGACCGGCTTTTCCAAACCGAAGTGATCTCTTAATGTTGTGCCTTCATATTCTTTTCTGAACACGCCGCGCTCCTGTAAAATCGGAACCACTTGATCAACAAACACTTCAATTCCTTCTGGTAGAAGCGGAGGCATGATATTAAATCCGTCACACGCTTTCTTATCCACCCATTCCTGCATCTTGTCGGCGAGCTGCTCCGGCGTGCCGACGAAGATATGGTGGCCTCTGGAGCCTGCAACATATTTGTAAAGCTCGCGTATCGTCATATTGTCCCGTTCAGCCATTTCCTGAACAAGCTTGAAGCGGCTCTTCACCGCATTGGAAGCATCTGCGTCAAGCTTCGGCAGCGGCCCATCAAGCGGATACGCAGACAAATCAATTCCGCCTAAATAATTTTGGAGAATTTGCAGACCGACGGATGGAATAATCAGGTCTTGAAGCTCCTTGTATTTGGCTTTCGCTGCTTCTTCGGTATCAGCAATGATCGGGAAAATACCCGGCATGATGGCGATTTTCTCTGGATCACGTCCGAATTCCGCAGCCTGTTCTTTAATGGATTGATAAAATTCTTGAGCGGATTCCAGGTGGTTTTGCGCTGTGAAGATCACTTCTGCTGTTCTGGCAGCCAGCGCTTTTCCGTCTCCTGATGATCCTGCCTGGATAATGACTGGCTGGCCCTGCGGCGTTCTTGAAACGTTCAGTGGCCCGCGAACCGAGAAATATTCTCCTTTATGGTTCAGCTCATGCATTTTTTCCTTCTCAAAGAATTCACCTGTTTCTTTATTGCGGATAAAGGCGCCCTCTTCCCATGAATCCCAAAGCCCCTTTACAACCTCGACAAATTCCTCTGCCCGCTTGTAGCGCAAATGGTGTTCAAGGTGCTTTTCACCGCTGAAATTCAGCGCTGTTGATTCAATCGATGAAGTGACGACGTTCCATCCGGCACGGCCGTTGGACAGATGATCCAATGACGCGAATTGTCTGGCGATGTGAAACGGCTCGCTGTATGTAGTGGAGGCTGTTGCTGTCAGTCCGATTCTTGATGTGACCTGCGCCAAGGCAGAGAGCAAGGTGAATGGCTCAAACCTTGTTAATACATTTGGATGTGATTTACTGTCAATTGATAGGCTATCTGCTAAAAACAGCATATCCAGCTTGCCCCGCTCCGCTGTTTTCGCAAGTTCTTTAAAATAATCCAAATTCATGCTCGCATCTGAAGGCGCGTCGGGGTGCCGCCAAGACGCGACGTGATGGCCTGTGCCTGCTAAAAATACCCCTAATTTGATTTGTTTCTTTTTGCTTGTCATGACGATACTCCTTTTATCATGTTTTAGGCTGAATAATCCGAAAAATAAACTCCTATATTCCTAGTCGTTTAATATGAATAAATCAAAATGTACCTTTGTCTTGGACGTTTGTCAATGAGTTAAGATCAAATTTTTCTTTTTAAGCTGAAAAGAATCTCGCAGCATCATGGATCGGCATTTGTGCAACCTGTATCCTTACAAAACAGCCTGATGATGCTGAGACTCGTTTTGATTCAAAGTTTTATATAAATGCATATCTGTACTTCCGACCATACGCGTTTTGCCGCCGCTTTTGCTCTTTGCTAATAAACGCACGTGATCGCCGTCGCAGATCGGTCCATTTTGACTCATTCAGAAGCTGAGACATCGCATAAAAAAATGAGCTGATCCCGGATTCATACCGAAATCAGCTCATTGTCTCTTAATTAAGTTCTAGAATACTTTCTTCCGCTTTAGCAGAAAACACTTTAGGCTCAAGGCGGTCTAGGTCTTCATGAAATAAACTTACTTTTTGGATTTGCCGATTGTCGTAGTGGTGAAAGTAGTAGTTTCCCGTGTCGCTGCACATCACAGAAGTGTATTGCGTATAATCAATTTCGTCTTCTTCCGTTATTACAACACCCTTGGGTATCGCCATGTTTGCCAAAAGCTGAAAAGCTGCTGATACACCTTTCGTTTCATCTGCCGCAGGCTCTAGATGTTCTTTCAGAAAACAAGCTCTGACAAACCGTGAAGGCGGTGTATAATCTCCCGGCAGCCCCACTGTACCCGAGCCCTGGCCAAAAGCGGACAGCATCAATCCGCCCAACTCCTTGCTCTCGAATTGTTTCGGCCGTAATCCTATATATTGCCGAAGATTGGCCACATGCCATAAAAAGTCGGGGCTGTTCGTCATGACACCTGGTTGATTGTCATAGATTTTGATGCCGTCTGCTCTCGGTTCGATCGTCAGGCTGCGTCCCGTCCGGTCTGACAATATCCAGTGCAGCGGTAAAACGGTATCCAATAGATCTAATTTCTTCTCCACAATCGTTAAAGAGTGGATCTTTTCTTTTACGTCATCCAAAGACTTACAAACTGATAGCGCCCATGTTACAAATTCATGCGGGGCAATATGAACGCCGTCTCCCCGAAGTGTTTTTTCGTACTCCGCATATCCCATAAAATAAAGCGCCGCACAAGATAAACCGCTTTCATTAACACCGTCGGCAAATAATATATTTCCAAGTTTTCTCCCCATACCGATAAACGCGTACTGTGTTTGATGCACCCTTCCGTCAGCTTCACTCTTCCAGCTGTAACGGCGCGGATAGAGAATGACCTCCGTCCCCAGCTGAAATGCGAAATCCATTGTTCTCGCTAATAAATGATTCCGGTCAGCAGTTTCCAATGTAAGACTTGTGCACATCTGATTCAGTCCCCTTTCCATTTCAGGCTAAAATTATACATTTTGTGAACAACTTGTTTTATCAGCATAACGAAAGACAAAGAGATTCGTCAAAAGATTGACATCACCTTCCAACATAAAGACGAAGAGATTCTTGCAATGTACTATGCTGATGTTTATGGTGAAAGCTTCCTTTTTATTTTTACTAGCCCCTGCTGTATCAGAGCCAATCAGAAAAGTTGCAGTTTCATGATCAATCGCTGATATTATAAGGCAGCAGGAAAAGAAGTTGTAGCGTCCATTCCGCAAAAAGGCTTCATGGCGCTTACAGACCGGCCGGGCACAACATAACAAAAAATCCAGCCTTAAAGGCTGGATTTCATTATTATTTCGCCAAAACAAGCTCGTGAATCGCATGCGCAACACCATGTTCATTATTGGAGCGTGTTTGAAAGTTCGCGGCTTCCAATACTTCTGGGATGGCGTTTGCCATGGCAACCCCGCAGCCCGCCCATTCGATCATTGTCAGGTCGTTCCCGTTGTCGCCTATGCTCATGACTTCAGCCTGCTCGATTCCAAGCAGCTGTGCCAGCTGGCGTACAGCATTTCCTTTGCTGGCTTCCGGGTGCAGAATTTCGTAAAAGAACGGCGCGCTTCTGACCATTGTATATTTTTCTCTCACGTCTTTCGGAATCGATGTAATGACGCGGCTTAAGTTCTCCGGTTGATCAATAAACATCACTTTCGGGATGAGGATATCTTTTGGCACCTCGTCAATCTTGCGGAAATGAAGCGGCACCTGTGTCACATAGGATTCGTATACGGTAAATTCGCTAATATCCCGGTTAGGCGTATACAAATGAGATGAGTCAAAGAAATGCATCGGCGTCTTCAGCTCTAAGCTCAGGTCATATAATGAAGCCAAATCATCATAGCCGAGAGACAGCTCTGAGACCACTTCATTTGTATGCGTATTTTGAACAAGCGCTCCATTGTACGCGATAACATAGTCGCCTTCTTCAATTAAATTCAGTTCATCTAAGTATCTCCGCACACCCCCGATAGGCCGGCCGGTGCAAAGCACGATTTTGACACCTTCCGCTTTTGCCGCGTGAAGCGCGTCGCGGACCTCCTCTGTTACTTCATGATGATCATTTAAAAGTGTTCCATCCATATCAATTGCAATGAGTTTGTACATCCTGCATCTCCTTCATGTCGTTTTCAGTCTATAGTCCCATCATATCGTTTTTTCTTTTTGATATTCAACCGGAAGAGATGGTTTTCTCCGGATTAGACGCCGCCCTTGTCTTCGGATACGTTTTCGCGGTTCCCGCTTTCTTTCTGTTTTCACGACGTTTTCTGCTTTTTTCTGTTTCATCAGCATAAAGCCGGCAGCTAAAAACGGAATGCCGGTTATATTCAAGATGGCAAGCTTCACACCCGCCGCGATGAAAAAGAACCCCCATGAAGATGCAGGATTCCGTCTGATCATAACGTAAGCCGCCATTTCCAGAACGATCAGGATGGCATGAAGCACGATGCCATAAATAAGCAATACAAGGGCAAAAAACAACACATAATTCACGATTGCCCCTGAGTACACCATAGCGCGCATCATTTGGATAAACGATAAGGACTGCATGGAGCCGCTGATGACATTAGGGTTATAGATCGTATAGTCACTAAATAAATGTTTGACCTTGAGAAAAGCCCATAATATAAATATCCACTGAATGATATGTAAAACAAGTCCCGCTGCCACCAGTCTTTCAGCTTTTTTATTTCTCATCTTTTTCCTCCCTGCCGGTCTTTGATTCGATTCTTGTCATCGTTTTTGTCTGTCCATTTTGCTCCCATATCAACGTCCCGTTTTCTCCTCTTTTCAGCGTGCTTTTGAGCGGATAATAGGGGCCGAGATACTGAATCTCGATAGACCCGTCAGCGCTTTGGGAAATCACCTTGTATGCCATAAAAGGCAGCTGAACCTCTCCTCTTCCTTCCATCACTTCCGTTTCCACAACCTCGTCTTTGGTAAATGTGACCGTTGCTGATTTCACACCGTCCGTTGGCCCGGGAGCAATTCCCTCATCCCACGTTCCGTAATAAAACGGCGTCTCTTCTTTTTGCTGCTGGCAGCCGGATACCATCATGCATACAGCAATAAATAACAAAATGCCATATTTGTTTTTCAAGGAGATCCCCATCCTTTCCTCCTTTTTTTAGGCGAATGCCGTGGCACTGTGCCAATGACTACATAAGTTATAAGGAATTCACCCACAAGGAGATTGATCATAATGAACCCTTATCAATATTACAGCCCACAGCTGCCTCAGCAGGAACCTTACTATAGCCACTATGAATACAGCCCTTATCCACAGCAGGATATATACGAGCCATACCAAATGGAAAGACAGCCTGCATTGGAAAGAAGAATCGCGGCACTTGAACGGCAAAATGAACAGCAGTCGAGAGAATTAACCCGTCTGACAAACGAAGACCGCCGTCAAAATCGGGAAATTGCACGAATTGCCGAACAGGTCAATCAGCTAAGCCAGGCTGTTGAACGCCATACACGCCGCTTAAATCGGCTCAATCAGCGCCTCCGCACAGTAGAAAACAGACTGAATATCCCATTTACTGCAGGGGAAGGCGGTTTCTGAGCAAACAAAGAAAAAAAGCGGAATACGATTCTCCCAATTCAGGGTTTCGTTTTCCGCCATTCTTATATGTTAAAACGGAACATTTACATAAAAAGGGTTTGTACCCAGTATACAATCTTTACCGTTTTCATTCAAAGACAGAGGGGCCGAGGAAAATAATTGTAGTTCCTCTTTGACAGAATTTCTTTTCATGCCAGTTGCATGATAATACCGACTCACGTCAATCGATCACATGGAGGAATGATTTATGCATCATACACAACACGGCTTGCAGCAGCTGAACCAATGCCGCCAGACTGCTCAGCAGCTCATTCAGCAAACACAGCAAAGCAGCCAGCAATACCGCCAAATGCTTCACCAGGAGCAGCAAAACATCCAAATGCTGCAGCAGATTCTAAATCACGAACAACAAGCTGCACATACAATTCAACAAGCGCTGCACGGACATGACATGGCGATTCAAAAATGCCAGCAGGTTGTCAACATGTGCAACCAAATGCAGCAGGAACTTACTGGACAATCCAGCGTGATGAATACGAATGTGTCTACACTTCCATTCGGCCAAAATACGCCATTTCAACAGCAATCCTACCAGCAGTAGGATAGAAAAAGCTCAACACAATGCGAGTGTTGAGCTTTTTTCTTACTGTTCTTTTCGAATATGTATATCCTGAATAGACTGTTTCGGCGCATGAAATCTGCTTTCGGCTTCACTTCTTGCCTCGGCAAAAGCCCGTGCCTCCACATGATCCTTGTAGACATCCAGCTGAATCAAATACAGCGGGCGCACTTTAAAGCCGTGAATAATGGTCACAGCCCACAACGGGAGCACAACAAAAACGCCAGGCAGATCGGGCAAAACAAAACCAAACGCAAAAATGAAAAAATAAATGATGCCGTACATTATCCACTTTCTATTTCTAACCTTGATGCCAATAAATAAAAAGGCAAAAAAACTGGTAATGGCAAAAGGCATGAAAATAAACAGCATCCACCAGCTATGCAGCCATTCCCAAGCGGCACCTCTTTTTGTAATTCCCATATTTTTCTCCTCCTATTTACCTATAATAATCGATTAGGCATACCGCGTCACCTATAAATGAAAAAACGTTCTTCCTTGAAAATAGTGATAGACGGAGAATGGGTTTCTTGCTATATTATTAATTGATAATGATAATCATTACTAATCTATTTACATACATATTGGGAGGGTTTTTGATGAAAAAGAACACATTGCTCGTGGGCATGCTTGTGCTGCTTCTCATGTTTGTCAGCGCTTGCAGCGGCACGGCTTCTAAAGGGAGCTCAAGCGATTCTGCTTCCGAAAAGACAGAAATGAGGACATACAAATCACCTAAAGGGAACGTCAACATTCCTGCACATCCAAAACGCATCGTCACTGATTTTTATGCCGGTGAATTGCTTTCTGTCGGGGCCAATGTAGTCGGCTCAGGCTCGTGGTCATTTGATAATCCGTTTTTAAAATCAAAGCTGAAAAATGTGAAGGATGTCGGTGATCCAATCAGCGTTGAAAAAGTGATGGAGCTTCAGCCTGACCTCATTGTTGTCATGAATGAAGAGAATGTTGATAAATTAAAGAAAATCGCTCCGACTGTTGTCATACCTTATAACACAGCGAAAAACGTAGAAGACACAGTCAGCATGTTCGGAGATATCGCCGGAGCGAAAGACAAAGCAACCTCATTTATGGCTGACTTTAACAAAAAAGCGGACGCGGCTAAAAAGAGAATTGCCGGCGTCATCGACAAAGATGCGACCTTCGGCATTTATGAAAACACAGACAAGGGCGAATTCTGGGTGTTCAATGACAATGACGGACGCGGCGGCCAAGCTGTATACAATGCGCTCGGGTTAAAAGCGCCTGAAAAAATTGAACAAGATGTCATCAAAAAAGGAGAGATGAAACAGCTCTCTCAAGAGGTGATTCCTGAGTATGCCGCAGATTATATGTTCATTACGGACTACAACCCGAAAGGCGAAAGCAAAACACTCGACAAGTTGGAGAACTCCTCTATTTGGAAGAACCTTGACGCTGTTAAACATAATCGCGTGTTTATCAATGACTTCGACACGTTCTACCCGTACGATCCGATTTCTGTCAGCAAACAGGTGGATATCATCGCCGACATGCTGATCAAACGGGCAAAAGAAAATAAATAGTAAAGAAAAAGGCACAGTCATGAGGGACTGTGCCTTTTTTATGATTCATTTTAATGCTGACTGTGCGGAGTCCGGCATATCTTCAAACCTGACTTCTTCCCAAGTCTCGACATACTTTCCTTTCGCCTTCACCTTCAAATACGCGTTCTTCCGAAGCTCTTTGCCGGCGAAAAAGGTCACTTCTTCTTTTTTCCCGGATGCATTGTATCCGTCTAATGTATATTCAGTACCGCCCGGGCTAAGATGTCTGCCATCTCGATCAATCTGCACATAGACATCTTGCTGGTGAATAAACGGATTAAATCGGTCTGTAACATCATTATGAAAAAAGAGAAGACCGCATATTACGGCAGCAGCCGCCAAGACGGCCAGGATCGCCAATGCTTTTTTCATCTTTGCACTCCCCTTACTTGTTCATTTTTTTCAAATAGTTTGATCGCACCACGAGGAAGAACAAAAGCTGAAAAATGAAAAACCCTCCGATCGTGAGACTGAGCGGTCCCGCTACATCGGAATAGCCTTCGACGGCCAATGTTCTCAGGGCAAACAGCGTATGCATGACGGCAATGACAAATGGAAAGAAAAAGAGAATCGCCAATTGTATCGTCACGCTTTGTGACATTTCACGCTCACTCAGGCCGATTTTGGCCAGTGAACGGTAGCGCTCCCGATCTTCATCTAAATCGGTGAACAGCCTGAAATATAAGAAACTTGCTGCCGCAACAAAGAAGACGATCGCGATAAACAGCCCGATGAATAAACTCAAGCTCGGCAGCTGCACCGTATCATAGTAAGTACCGGCTTTTGCCATAAAATCAGAATGCACGTCGATATAGTTGCCGTAAATCTCATTTTTCAAGGATTGGCTGATCCCAAGACTGTCTTTCCAATGATCATAGCTGTAGCCGTATAATGACGCTTTATCACCTAGTGATTTAAGCTGATCAAAGGTTTGATCGTTCACCGCGATGATGGCATTCAATGAAATCAGCGGTTTTTGGACTTCTTTTACCGACAGTTTTTGATCAGACGGCTTGCCTTTTTGGTTCAGCAGCTTCAGCTGATCCGGCGCTTCGTTTTTGAAATTGCGATCATACGTGCCCGGGAAATAGACAGCCTCATCACTTTTCAGGCCGTTCAGCTTAACATGGAAGTATTTTGATACATCCGATTCGCTGATCATGTAAACAGGGGGAACAGTTTCTCCTTCCTGATAGCGAACATAGGAAACATCTATTTTGTCTTTCTTATACGTAAAGCCGTGTGTTTTCAGTTCATGGTCAATATCTTTCAAATGAGTCTGTTCTTTTGGATTGTTGCTGAAAGATATATATTCCATCTCATAAGCGGACTCTTCAGCCCCGACGGTCGATTTGTACATGGCGAGCACGCCTGTCGCCGTAAACGCAACCGCGGAAATAATGCTGACGATAAAGAACAGGCGGGCGTTGTCTTTTAAACGATAGACAAGATCAGAAACCCAAATGACATTTTTCCCGCGCAAATAAAAGGTTTTCCACTTCTTCAGCGCGCGCAGAATCCAGATGCTGCTTTGGCTGAAAAAGAAATACGTACCGATGACGGTGAGCAGTAAAATGATAAACGGTTGAGTCCCGTGGACATTGCCTTT
The DNA here is from genome assembly GCF_050585765.1 of Bacillus sp. ATD. Classification (NCBI taxonomy): domain Bacteria; kingdom Bacillati; phylum Bacillota; class Bacilli; order Caryophanales; family Bacillaceae; genus Bacillus; species Bacillus sp. ATD. Next base: position 83,045 of record NZ_JBOBQH010000006.1, read on the forward strand.
CAGAACCATTCCGTACCCGCCGCAAAGGCAGGCGATGCCGAATAAGGACAGAAGCACGGACGGCTTCGGCTCCGGCTTAATCTTGTCTGTGCCCTTTATTAATTTGATAACGGTATTTGATCTGACAAAAAGGATTGTGAACTGCGATAAAAGGAAAAATAAGAGCAGAAATCCGCCGGCCGTAATGCCTAGCGCTTTCCAAGGCATATAAAGAGACAGCGCGTCCATTTCTAAAATATAAGCGCCGACCGTAAAGAACGTCTTTGAAAAAATGAATCCTCCGATAATTCCGGCTGCAATCGACATGACGCCAATGATCATGTTTTCCGCCGTAATGAGCTTTCTCAGCTGCACCGGCGTAATACCCTGCATAAGCAAAATGCCGAATTCTTTATTTCTCGATTTCAAAAATGCATTAACCGAATACAGAACAAATAAGAAAGAAAAAACAAAGATCATCCATTCCGCAGCGGTTAAGCCTTTTTTGGCGATGTTATTCAGGTAGCCTTCCTTTAATGCCGGATGAAACAGGAACATCGCAAATGTAAAGAAAATCAAAACCGAAAAGGCGCTGCTTAAAAAGAATGCAAGATAGGCCCTTTTGTTTCTCGTGACGTTTTTATAAGCGAACTGAAGAAAGGTCATTTGCGTTTCCTCCCAGCATAGACAGCACATCAAGAATTTGTTCATAAAAGACTTGGCGGTTTTCCCCGCGGTAAATCTCATTAAACAATTCGCCGTCTTTTATAAAGATGACGCGGCGGCAGTAGCTTGCCGCAACCGGATCGTGGGTCACCATCAAAGCCGTGACATGATCATCCTGATTCAGGCTCTGCATCGTTTCCATGACGTCTTTTGACGCTTTGGAATCAAGGTTTCCCGTCGGTTCATCGGCCAGAATGAGTGACGGCTTATGAATGACCGCTCTTGCGATGGCGGCCCGCTGGCGCTGGCCTCCGGATACTTCAAACGTCCGCTTGTTAAGCAGGTCTTCGATTCCAAGCTTTGCCGCGATGCCGTGCAGTTTTTCTTCCATGACAGACGGCGCTTCTTTTTCAAGCGTTAACGGCAGCATGATATTTTCACCGATCGTCAGCGTGTCCAGGAGGTTGAAATCCTGAAACACAAATCCGAGCTGCTTGCGGCGGAAATGAGCAAGCTTTGTCCGCTTCAGGCGATGCGGGTTTTCTCCGTGAATCAGGATATCGCCTGAATCCGGACGGTCGATCGTTGAAATGATATTCAAAAGCGTTGTTTTTCCGGAGCCGGATGGCCCCATCACCGCCGTGAACTCGCCTTCTTCTATTGAAAATGAAATTTGCTTTAAGGCTTGATAGGACACTTGTCCTTTATAGGTTTTATTTATATGTTTGACTTCAAGCATATTCGCCATGAAAATCCTCCTTATAGTTTTATTCTTGTTGGTCTGGGCTGCTTTCATGTAGTGCCGGGGCATTTAACATAAAAATCCCCTTGACGTAAATCCATGTTATCAAGGGGAAACAAAACGAGCTATGTTGTTTTCTTAACGCAGCCTTACATTTTTGTAAGAAATGAAAATCGAACCGATGTCCCTTCACCGGGAGACGAGCTGATGTCCACCGTATGATTGAGCTTGTCCGTAATTTCTTTGACGAGATGGAGGCCGATTCCCGTAGATTCTTGGTACCGCCGCCCGTTTTCGCCGGTATAATAAGGGTCAAACACCCGCTTGATGTCTTGCGAGGGAATGCCGACACCGTAATCTTTAACTTCAAGCACCGTCCTGTCTTCATCGCGGAAGACATTCAGCTCCAGTCTGTCACTCTTGCCTGCCGAGTACTTGACCGCATTTGTAACCACTTGGCCGATCGCAAATTTGAGCCATTTTGCATCAGTGTAAATCTGATGGTCATCGCGAATGTCCATTTTCGGATAAACGCGGTATTGAATAAAAAATCGTTTATAGCTTTGAATGACTGATTGGAGAAGCTCTGATAAGGAAACCGCTTCGACTTTAAAATCCCGCTCAAACAGGTCGAGCCTTGATGAATAAAGAAGCGTCTCCAGCCCGAATTCAATCTGCCGAACCTCTTTTTTGATTTGTTCAAAAAAGGGTTCATCCTCTTCCTGAATGATTAAATTAATGACCGACAGCGGCGTCTTCACTTGGTGCACCCATTGATTCATATACGTCACCCGCGCTTCCAGCTTAGCTTCGGTCTCATGGAGCTTCTGGTGCTGCAGCCGGATTAGCTCCATCTGCTTTTCATATAGCTCTGAACAAAACACTGAAGAACCGAGATACGGGATGTCCGTCCCTTCCTGCTCCGAGCTGAGCCAATGATACACGCCGCGGTCTTTGTACCAGCGATAGGCAAGATAGCCCGCCAAAATAAGAAGCTGGACGCCCAATATGTAAAACAGGTGAGAAAAAGAATGAAGACCTGCAAACCAGTAATAAAAGAAGACAAACAGCCCTTGAAGGAGAAAAAGCAGAATCAGCACTGCATGAGACCGGAGAAACAGCTTCATGACTGCGCCCTCAGCTGGTAGCCTTCGCCCCGCACCGCTTCAATAGAAACAGGCGCATTCAGCTCCCGCAGTTTTTTTCTGAGCCGCGTGATATACACGTTAAGTGTATTATCATCGATGAATATGTCGGTGTCCCACGTCTTTTCCATGAGACGGTCCCGACTCGTCACCTTTTCTCCCCGCTCCAGCAGCACTTCCAAAAGCTTGCTTTCTTTTTTAGAAAGCTCGCTTTTTTCATCCTGAAAACGCAGTTCAAACCGTTCCACAAAGAGCTGGACGCCGGCATATTCAACCACTTTCTCTCCCTGCTTTGCGGCGTACTCCCCGTACGCCCTCCGGATCTGGCTTTTGATTTTCGCCAGCACAATATCATAAGAAAACGGTTTTTCGATATAATCGTCTCCCCCGTTTTCAATCGCCATCACCTGATCCATTTCCCCGCTTCTGGCAGAAATAAAGATGATCGGGCTTGTGGAGTGCTGGCGGATCTGCCGGCACCAATAATATCCGTCATATGCCGGCAAATTGATATCAAGCAGCACCACATCGGGCTTTTCCCGCAAAAAGACATCAAGAACAGCTGTAAAATCCGCGGCGACCACTGTTTGATATCCGTATTTTTCAAGGTAATTCTGCAATAGTCCGCGAATGTCTTCACTGTCTTCCACAATCATAATTTTATTCAAACTGAACCACTCCCGTTTCTTACACTGCTGCCATCATCATAATCGTTTTGGGCGTATGGACGCAACACCGCACAAAAAAACCGCCATCTCGGCGGTTTCTGGTCTCTTTAGCCGACCTGCTGCTTAGCTGCTTTACCGGCTGATCCGAACTCTCTCATTTTGCTTCGCACTGTCTCTTCCACGGCTTCAATGCCGGGTGTCAAATAGCCGCGCGGTTCGTACAGATCGCTGTTTTCCTGAAACATGCGGCGTGTTTCGTCTGTCCACGCTACCATACATTCCGTATTGATATTGATCTTCGCGTGGCCGAGTGTGATGGCTTTTTTGATCTGATCCTGCGGAATCCCGGATGCCCCATGAAGAACGAGGGGAATATCAGTCATGCGAGAGATAGCCTCCATTTCCTTAAATCCGAGATTCGGCTCACCCTGATATTTGCCGTGTACAGAGCCGAGGGCGGCGGCCAGCGCGTCGATATTGGTTTCTTTGACGATCCGCTCACATTCCGTGATATCGGCATAGCGGACCCCGCCGACCAGGCCGTCTTCCATTCCGCCGACCGTGCCGACTTCGGCTTCTACTGACACGCCGTGTTTTGCGGCATAATCGGTGACTTCTTTTGTCATCGCGATATTCTCGTCAATCGGCTGATGGGAGCCGTCAATCATCACTGAGCTGAATCCGGCATCAATGGCCTGTCTGCAGCGTTCCGCACTGCTTCCGTGATCGAGATGAAGCACCACGGGAACGGTAATCGCCATGTCCTCCATTAACGCGCCGGCCATGGCGGCAATCGTTTTAAATCCGCCTAAATAGTCGACCAGGCGATCGGAAGCCGCGGCGATGACCGGTGATTGCTCCTTTTGCGCCGCCTGCAAAATCGCCTTCGTCCACTGCAAACCATTGATATTAAACTGGCCGATCGCATACTGCTCCCGCTTTGCATCTTCAAGAAGCTCTTTCATCGATACAAAAGCCATATTCACCCCTCCTTTATCCATTACATGTTGAAGTATTTTGATACGACGTCCACTGTTGTTTTTTTCGCTGTTTGAATGGCTTCCTCAGCAGTCAGCTTATAGTATTCAGGCCGGAAGAGCTCAACCGATACAACATCAGAGAAGCCGATTTCCTTCAGTGCTGATAAGTGGGCATCTAAGTCAATTGCCCCTTGTCCCGGCCATACACGATCCTCATCTGTTAAAAAGCCGATTGGGAAATCTTCTGTATCATCAATATGATAGATGAAGATTTTCTTTCCGTCCGCCTGCTTTAAGCTCTCAATATTTGAACCCATTGCATGGAAGTGAAAACTGTCAAGGACAAGTCCGACATTGTCACGGTTAACTGTGTTTACGATCTCATACGCCTGTTCAAACGTATTGACTGTACATTGCGGGTGGCCGACAAATTCAAGCGCGATTTTTACGCCGTACGGCTCCGCGATATCTGAAAGCTCAGTCAGCACCTCTACACTGCTCTTTTTGATCTCTTCTTTTACAATCTTCTGCTCTGTCACAAGCGGAACGGCTACCACATATTTCACACCGAGTGTTTTGCACGTTTCCATCATGCCTTTAAACTCAGTGATGATCTCATTATGGCCCTTTTCATCACGATTGTTGAAGAAAACGAGTGCGTTTAAGGCAAGCGGCTTGATGTGATGAGTTTGAAAATACTCCGCAAGGTCATCCAATGAATGGTCTTTTAAGTACTCCGGCAGCTTATCCATTGTGCGGATTTCAATATAATCATAGCCGTGCTTTTCGCATAGTTCTAAATCCTGTTTAAGGTTTGAGTTTTCCAATGTTGTTGCTTCATTAAAACAAAGTTTCATGTCAGACTCCCCCATCTTCGTGTTAGATATGAAGGGAGTTCGGCAGGAAGGCTGTTCGCCATATCCCGCCGAACTCCATGCTCAGCTTATGCCATCCCTAATTCTTCTTTCATTTTCTTAAGCATAAATCGGCTTGATTCATCCGCTCTTTCGTCGACCCAAGCAAATACGGCGTTCGTCGCAATTCCGTCGAACTTCATCTCTCTCAGCTTTCTGAAAATCGTCTCAAAATCAACCTCGCCTTGGCCAATGTCCAAATGCTGGTGAACCGTTACTTTCGCGTCAGGCGGATTGACGATGTAGCGCAGGCCATGAGCCGCTTTATGATTATAGGTGTCTGCAAATAAAACATGTGTGAGGCGGTCCCCGGCTTCGTCAAACATGGTCTCAATGTCGCCTTTTCCGTCATCATAGAAGAACGTATGCGCAGTCGAGTAGACAAGATTGATCCAATCCTTGTCAAGCGCGCGGATCATATCCATCGCACCTTTGTGCGTTTCGATAAAATCGTATGGGTGGGCTTGAAGATTGAGTTTCATGCCTTCTTTTTCAAAGACTGGGAGAAGCTCATCCATGGATTTGATAAATTTTTCTTCACTTGTTAAAGGATCATATTTTGATCCGCTGAATTCGCTGTTCATCAAATCCACTTCAAGTTCAACCGCAATTTCGATCGCCCGCTTCCAATTGCGCACCGCTGCCTGCCGGCGGTCTTCATCAGGACCCGCCCAGTGGTAAAGCGGAAGAAGCGATGAAAGCTTAACACCTGTATCCCTTAAAAGCCGCTTTAATTGTTTGATCTTTGCTGAATCGACTTTCGGATATTTATAAAACGGGCAAAAATCCTCACGCGGAGACAATTCGATATATTCATAGCCAAGCTCTGCCGTTTTATAGACCGTTTCCTCCAAAGTTAAATCATCACGATACATGGATGGATCTAATGCTAACTTCATATTTTCACTCCTCTGTTTTTAGTTTTGAACTGTTGTATAAGATTGATAGAATTCCGGTTTTTCCTTCAATTCAACCTTTTCTTTTTGTCCAGATTCTTGGGCATTTACACACGCGTCAGTCGTAACAGCAGCAATATAGCCGTCCCATGCCGTCGGTCCGCTGACCTCGCCTTTCTTTTGAATCGAATCAATAAAGTCTTGGATTTCCACATCGTACGCAGCCACAAAGCGTCTCTGCCAATCCATCAAAATATCTGTGCTGAATCTGCCTTCTTTTCTCAAGCTGATGCTTGATGGTTCAGGAAGCTTGATGACGCCGTCTTCTCCGACGATTTCGCATTGAATGTCATAGCCGTATTTACAGTTCACATAGATTTCAGCGTTGATGACGATGCCGCCTTTCGTTTCAATCACAACGATTTGCGGATCTTTTAAATGCGGAAGCGCGTTTTTCGATTTTTTAGGATAGATGACTTGAACGGACTCGTAGTCATCATTGACGAGCCAGTGGAGCACATCAATTTCATGAACAAGCGTGTCGACTACAGCCATATCCGTTGTATAGTTATCCCCTACAGTCGGGTTGCGGTGCGCGCAGTGAATCATAAGCGGCTCGCCGATCACATGGTTGTCGAGAGCTTCTTTCAGCTGTACGTAACCGCTGTCATAACGGCGCATGAAGCCGACTTGAACAAGGCGTTTGCCCACTTTGATTTCTTCTTCGACGATGCGCATGCAACCTTCAGCCGTTGTCGCGAGCGGTTTTTCACAGAATACATATTTCTGGGCTTTAATCGCTTTCAGCACGCTTGACTCATGCGCAGGCCCCCAGCTTGTCACTAAGACAGCGTCTACATTTTCGTCTGCAAGCAGGCTGTCATCATTCGGGTACACCGTCGCGTTTAATTGGTATTGCTCAACGACCTTTTGTGCAGCTTCTTGATTAACATCCGTTACAGCTACGATTTCTGCGCCGGACAGCTTATTCGTGATGCGGTTAATATGTTCTTTTCCGATTGCTCCAGTTCCAATTACGCCAATACGTAAACTCATTGACAGCCACTCCTTCTGTTGGTTACATGATTTTGCTTTCTGTTCCTTGCTTTACTTGGCTCCGAGGAGATCCGTAGAGTTCCTCTTGAATTTGTTCAAGCGACTTGCCAGACGTATTCGGCGCAAAGAGCAGCCCGATGATCATACTGGCCGTCACACATCCGAGTAGAATTGCAGCCATCGTTCCAATGCCTAAATTGGTGATAATCATTGGGACAAACAGACTCCAAATCCCTATTGAAATACGAACAAGGAAAAACATCAGTCCCTGTGCGGAAGCACGATATTGCGTAGGGAAGATTTCACTCGCCCATAACTGATAGTTCGCTTGCTGCCCGGCCCCGTTATTAATGCCGATCACGACAATAAACAGGAGCAGAATCGGCAGGCCTTCAACCGGCAGCAGAAACAGTGTCCAGCCGATCACCGCCATAAAAGCGGCGATTCCAAATACGGTTTTTCTATGTTTGTCGGCAAAGGGCATGAAGATCAAGGCGACCCCCAATCCTGTGAAAATAAACAGCCCCATTTGCAAAAGATTGGCCATGTTGGCAGATACACCGCCGACCTGCTGATAAATGTATGGCATAAAGAAGCCCATGACTCCGGCGGCTAAGTTCCAAATCAAGTACACACCCATCAAAAACAGGATGCTTTTTAGATACATAGGCTTGAGCAAATCAAAATACGATGTCTTATTCAATACAGCCGCCTTCTCTGCCTGAGCATCCTCCGGCTGATTTTTTAACTGCCAGGCATCTGACTCCGGAAGCCTGATTCTCAGGATGTACGTAATCAGCGCAATCACAAGCAGATGGGCAAATACGATTTTATTCCCCAAGAGTCCCAAGTCACCGGCCAGTACGGAGAGAAGCAGTACAACAACTGCCCCCGCGGCCCAAGCGACTTGTGCCACGCCGCAATGACGGGCCCGACTCTTCTTTGGCGCATTTTCCGCAATAATGGTCCATGATGCGGTAATATCAGCTCCTACCGATAAACCGATAATCATGTAACCGCTTAACAACATGGGGAAATTAACCCCAAATAAAACCAAACAAATCCCTAGTGCATAAACCAGCATACTATTGGTGTAAACAGCCTTCCGTCCGACTTTATCAGCCAGAAATCCGCCGAGCAGCGCGCCGACAGCGGCAGAAATCGCGTTTGCGCTCAGCGCGCCGAGCAGCCCGATCTGCGCATCGGACAGGTTAAGGTAACTGACCCATAACGATAAACCGGCAGAGCCCGCCACAATTGAACCGGCATCAATATAGTTGGCCAACGCTGCAGCGATTGTCCGTTTATTGAAGGCTGAATCTCCATTGGTATTGCCCATATGTTCAGTCCCCATTAAGCCAAATCCAACAACTGCTGATCAATATAGTTTCTCGCGATCAATGCATATTCAAGCGGGTTTGCCACATCGGGGTCCTGTTCAGCTTCAATGACAATCCATCCGGAATAACTGTGCTTTAACAGCAGCTGATATACTTCTCTAAAATCAATGCATCCGTCACCGGGAACTGTAAACATGCCCTTTAAAAATGATTGCCGGAACGATTGCCCTTCGAGCCTGCATTGTTCCATGACATTCAGGCGGGCATCCTTAAAGTGCACATGCTTAATGCGGCCGATATGCTTCTCAAGCATCCCCATGTAATCGCCGTCAGAAATATACGCATGGCCTGTATCATAGAGGAGGTGCACATGCGCAGGGTCTGTTCCTGCCATCAGGCGGTCCACTTCGTCCGCTGTTTGGACACCAGTGCCGAGATGGTGATGATAGACGAGCTTCAAGCCATGCTGGTCAGCAATGTTGCCAAGGTGATTCAGCCCTTCGCAAAGCCGCTCCCATTCATCATCTGTAAAGTGCGGCTTCTCTGTGAACACGTTTTTCTCTAAGCTTTGCACGCTGTACGTTTGTTCAGAGACAACTGCGACATCCGCGTTTACTTGCTGCAAATACTCACAATGCAGGGTAAATGCCTTTGCCGCTTCACCAAGTCCGTCACGCAAAATAAAACTGCTGAACCATTTGCCTGCAATGCGTAAATTCCGAAGCTTCAGCTCCTTGTTCAGGATGGCAGGTTCGGGGAAAAAGCCCCCGACCTCCGTGCCTTGAAAACGTGCGACAACGATATCACTTAACAAATGCTGAAGTGTATTTCCCGCTCCAATTTCAGGCATGTCATCATTCCGCCACCCAATGGGAGCGATCCCCCACAGGATTTCATTTTTGCCCATCTATGGTGCCTCCCCTCTAATACTGCTTCGCAGATTCCAGCTTTTTCTCTTTTGCTTCGTATGCCTTCTGAACGCTTTCTTGTTCAGATACCTCTGCCACCCCGACATGCCACCAGCTGTCATATCCGTCCGTCATTGTTTTTGGCAGAACCTTCATTTCTATTAATGTTGATACTTCCTGTTTCTTCGCATCCTCTAACGCCGCTTTTAATTCTTCTACTGTGTTCGCGCGGTAGGTTTTCGCGCCGTATCCCTCAGCGACTTTCGCGTAATCGACATTCAGGATTTGGTTGTCGTCTGTGCGGAACTCGCAATAGTAGCTGCCGCTGCCGTGATCCATTTGCAAGTTGTTGATGCATCCGAATCCCGAGTTGTCAAAGAGCAGCACATTGATTTTCTTGTTGTACTGAATCGCCGTAATCAGCTCGGAGTGAAGCATCAGGAAGCTGCCGTCTCCGACAATGGAATACACTTCTCTGTCAGGATGGGCCAGTTTAAGACCGAGTGTCCCGGACACTTCATAGCCCATACAAGAATATCCGTACTCCAGGTGATACGTATTCGGAACATTAGAATGCCACAGACGCTGCAAATCTCCTGGAAGTGAGCCTGCTGAACAGATGATGACGCTGTCTTCAGGAATCGTCTCATTGATTGTCAGCAATGCCGTTGTTTGCGGAAGCTCAGTATTCAAGGCGTCGGCATATTCATTCAGAACCTCTTGAGAGAAATGATGTTTGATTTCCGGATCAAACGCTTCCCGCTTAAACGTCACTTTGCTGAGGCGTTCGCGTTCAGCGAGCCATTCGTCCTTCAGCTCCCGGATCGTTGTGCCGAACTCGCTCTCATAGCCTTCAAGCAAGCCGTGCAGTTTGCCAAGCGTCACTTTCGCATCCGCTACCACTTGGAATGCATCAAGTTTATACGCCTGCATTCGGCTAACGTTAATGTTCAAAAACTTCGCTTTATCAAAATCAAAAGCGGTCTTAGAGGATGTCGCAAAATCTGTATACCTTGTGCCGATGCCGATAATCAAATCAGCTTGGCGGGCCGCTTTGTTTGCTGCAAGTGTACCTGTAATGCCCATTCCGCCAAGGTTGTTCGCAAAATCAGCCTCAACAGTAGACTTTCCTGCCTGTGTTTCAACTAACGGAATGTTATAGGCTTCAGAAATGGCAACCAATTCATCCCGCGCGCCTGAATATTTTGCGCCTCCGCCGACGAGGATCACAGGTTTCTTGCTGGATTTAATCAGCTCGGCCGCACCTTGAAGCTCGCGCTCGCTCGGCTGCATGCGATCAATATAGTGAACCCGTTTGACGAAGAAACTTTCATCAAAATCGTATGCTTCCCCTTCAACATCCTGAGAAATACAAATCGTTGCCGGTCCTGCTTTTGCCGGGTCAGTCATGACTTCAAACGCGCGCAGCAAACTGCTCATGAGCTGTTCAGGGCGCGTAATGCGGTCCCAATATCTCGAAACAGGTTTCAATGCATCGTTTGTTGTAATCGCCGCACTGTATTCTTGCTCCATTTGCTGCAGTACAGGGTCTGGCTGTCTTGTCGCAAATGTGTCTGCCGGAATCAAGAGAACTGGGATATTGTTTGCCAATGCAGTACCGGCTGCTGCCACTAAGTTAGCCGCTCCCGGTCCGACGGATGTAGACACCGCATATATTTTTCTTCTCAGCATTTGCTTGCTGTACGCCATGGCCGCATGCGCCATTCCTTGTTCATTTTTCCCTTGATAGACTTTCAAATGGCCTGCATCCTGCTCAAGCGCCTGCCCGATCCCCAATACGTTTCCATGGCCGAAAATCGTGAAAATCCCTTCGACAAAAGGCTCTTCCTTTCCATCAACATGGATGTACTGCTGGTTTAAGAATTTAATCAGCGCCTGTGCTGTTGTTAAGCGAATTTTCTTACCCACAAACGATCCCACCTTTACTCGATCTTTTTCAATTATGACTGTGCTTCAATAAGCTGTACGATTTCATCCGCAGTCGGCATCGCTTCTGACGAACTGTGCTTGCTCACCACAATGGAAGCTGAAGCACTGCCGTATTTCAATGCCGTTTCGATGTCTTTTCCGGTGACAAGGCCATAGATAAAGGCTGACGCATAGGAGTCACCGGCTCCAAAGGTTTTCAGCACTTTTGTCTTGTACGCTTGGGCGCGGAATACCTCGCCGGATTTGCTGTATGCGTAAGAGCCTTCGACGCCGTGTTTGATGACAACGAGGTCGGCTGAATGGCCAAATAAATGATTGACGGATTCTTCATTGCTTCCGCCTGTGCGGTTTTCCATCACATCAAATTCATCGCGTGTGCCGATGACGATATCAGACTGCTCGGCAACCAAAGTGTAGTAAACGGCTGTTTCATCCGCTGACTGCCACGTATATGGCCGGTAATCCAGTTCGAACACCACTTTAACCTGATGCTTCTTCGCGTATTGAACAGCTTTTAACACCGCTTCCCGTGACGGACTTTTGGCGAGCGCTGTCCCGGAGACAAGCAGCATTTTCGCATTTGCGATATAGTCCTCGCTTACCTCTGAAGGCTCAAGATAAAGATCAGCCACATCATCGCGATACATTAAGATGCTGCATTCTTCAGGGCTGAGGATTTCTGTAAATGCAAGGCCTGCTTTGTGTCCATCTTGATCAACAATCATCTGTGTAGTATCCACGCCGGTCTTTCTCATATAGGACTCTATGAATCTTCCATGCTGGTCATCTGGAATTTTGCCGATGAAGCCCGCTTTTAAGCCAAGCTTCGCGCTGCCGATCGCGATATTCGCCGGTGAACCGCCGACATATTTCGAAAATGTCATCGTTTCTTCCATTGGGCGGTTGTATTCGACTGCGTTCAGATCAATACATGCCCGGCCGATGGCAACAATATCAAAAGCCTTCTCTTCATTGAATGTATACTTCATCGTAAACAGCCACTCCTCACTTGTTAACGTTCTAAAATCCATTCATGCGCCGGGTCATTATGAAATTTCCATTTCCGCGTCGGCCCTGCCATGACATTTAAATAGTAGGATGTGTATCCGTCCGGCACACCTACCGGGTGGTATCCCGCAGGAACGATGACAACGTTTTCATTTTCTACAGTCATTGTCTCATCAATAGAACGGTCATCTGTGTATACGCGCTGAAACACAAAGCCCTGCCCCGGGTCTAACTCATGGTAGTACGTTTCTTCTAAGAAAGATTCTTCCGGCAAATTGTCTTGATCATGTTTGTGAGGCGGGTAGCTGGACCAGTTGCCGCTGTCTGTATAGACTTCAACCACTAATAGGCTGTTAGCTGAAGGGTCTGAATCCGGAAGAATGTTATGAACAGTACGTTTGTTTGAAAACTTCCCGCGATGCTCAATTCCGTTGTCTTCCGCTTTGATTAGCTTTGTCGGCAGCTGCTTTTCCGATGGAGAATAGCAAAGCGCCACTCTTGCGTCGCTGACCGCTGTAATCTCAAATGCACGGTCATTTGACATATAGACGCTGTCTGTCGGTTTTCGTTCAAATACGCTTTCACGCGTACCGATATTCTCAAAAGTCGACTCATGGTCCGTCACTGTAATTTTTCCCGTTACCGCCACAATACAGATTTCTTGTTTATTCAATTCTTCTGCATAGCTGGAACCGGAAGCTAGATCTAACACCTTAAACTCTACATAATTGAGATCAGAGTTGGATTTCGTTACTTCGTGCACCAGTTTGACTCCATTAGACACTTTATGCGACTGCGGCTTACGCAACAAATAACTCATAGTGAAGCCCTCCTCTTTCTATTGGCAGAATGAGTCCGAACAGCGCCATGGACGCCGTTCGGCTTTTCGTCGTTTAGTTGAAATCAGGTTCCGGATATCTCGCCGTAACCACTTTTTTACGCGTATAGAAGTCGACGCTGTCTTTTCCGTTCGCATGCAGCGTCCCAAAGAATGAAGACTTCCAGCCTGAGAATGGGAAGAATGCCATTGGAGCCGGCACACCAAGGTTGATGCCGAGCATTCCCGCATCAATGTTTTCACGGAAATAGCGGATTGCGTTTGCGTTGGATGTAAACAGGCAGGCGCCGTTCGCAAACTCAGACTTATTGGCAATTTCAATCGCTTCTTTCAGGTTTTTCACACGGATGATAGATAAAACCGGAGCGAAAATTTCATCTTTCCAGATCGTCATCTCTGTTGTGACATTGTCAAAAATCGTCGGGCCGACAAAGTAGCCGTCGTCAGACACATTTTCACGGCCGTCACATACGAGTCTTGCGCCTTCTTCAAGGCCTTTTTCGATATAGCTGAGCGTGCGTTTCTTGTTGTCTTCGCGAATCACCGGTCCTAAGAACACACCGTCATCAAGGCCATTGCCGATTTTAATGTCCGCCACTTTTTCCTGCAGTTTCGCCATAAATTCATCAGCGATTCCTTCTTCAACCGTCACAACCGCACAAGCCATGCAGCGTTCACCGGCAGAACCGAAGGCAGCACCGACGATGTTTGTGACCGTGTCTTCAAGATGCGCGTCGTTCAAGACAATCGTATGGTTTTTCGCGCCGGTCAGAGATTGAACGCGTTTTAAGTGTTCGCTTCCTTTTTTGTAGACGTATTCGCCGACCGGCTTGGAGCCTACGAATGAAATCGCTTTAATTTCAGGATGCTCGAGGATGCCGTTCACAACGTCATGCGCACCGTATACGACGTTGAATACCCCTTTTGGAAGGCCCGCTTTTTCAAAAAGCTCAACCAATTTCTCTGTTAACAGCGGAGTCCGCTCAGATGGTTTTAAAATAAATGTGTTGCCGAGTGCGATCGCCATTGGGAACATCCAGCAAGGGACCATCATCGGGAAGTTAAATGGCGCGATTCCGCCGACAACTCCGATTGGGTAGCGGTAGTTGGCCGCTTCAACGTCCGTTGCGATGGAAGCAAGCGAGTCACCCATCATTAGGGAAGGTGCTCCAGCGGCGAACTCTACGTTTTCAATCCCGCGTCCCACTTCACCTAAAGCTTCTTTTGTGTTTTTTCCGTTTTCAATGGTAATCAGATGAGCCAGTTCTTCTTTATGCTGGGACAGCAGCTGCTGGAAGTTAAATAGAATTCTGGCGCGGCGAGGAACCGCCACCTTTGACCATGTTTTAAATGCTTCAGCCGCTGTCTGCGCTGCGTAATCAATATCCTCTTTTGTAGAAATCGGCACTTGGCACAGTACTTCTTTCGTCGCCGGGTTGACGACATCTTCATATTGATCTGTTTTGCTTTCAACCCATTCACCGTTGATGTAGTTTTTTAATTTTCTGATTTCTGTCATTCTTATTGCCTCCTTCATTAGTAAACACATACACTTGTATGGATGGTTCAGGATAGATTCATATCAATATCCACTTTTCAGTAAGCCAAGAATTAAACGCTTTCAAAAAAACCAAAAAAATAAATGGCGGATGTATATTTACATACAAGCAACCATTTCATGCACATCAGGTTACTTTTTGGTCATTTCTTGGTTATATTCTAATCGCATAATACCCATAAGTCAATCATAAACACTACATTTTTTCATTATTTTTATGATATTAATCTTTTAATCAATGAGAAAAGTGACGAGAAGTCCATCGAATCTTGCGAAAGATATATAACGATGTTATCATTTTTTAAGCAACTATTGATTAACTTTTGGTTTTTATTATATATTTATGTTACGTAAAGATTCAAGAAGGAGTTTTTGATATGAAACTGATGCGGATTCAGGAAATGGAGGAGTACATTTTATCGCATGGCACTGTTTCCTTAGATGAACTGTGCCAAGTGTTCAATGTCTCCAAAAACACAGTCAGACGTGATATCAACAAGCTAACAGAAAAGGGTGCGATAGAAAAAGTATATGGCGGCGTAACATCTATTGAAAAAACCGCATTAGTTCCTTTTGAAAATCGCACCATTCAGCACCAGGATGAAAAAACAAAAATCGCCCATTATGCTTCCCGTTTTATTGAAGATCACGATTTGGTCTTTATTGATTCAGGAACGACGACAAAGTCTATTCTTGATACGCTTGACCCTGCCAAAAATGTCACCATCTTAACCAACAGTTTAGACATTATCAATGCGGCGTCAGCTTTGAAGAATATCAACTTAATCATTATCGGAAACAACTATAAGAGAAAAACCCGCTCCTTTGTCGGCATGGACGACCCGGCTATGCTTGATAAGTACAATATCAACAAAGCCTTTATGTCCGCTACCGGAACGACGCTGACACACGGATTGACCAATTCGG
Source organism: Bacillus sp. ATD (assembly GCF_050585765.1). Lineage (NCBI taxonomy): Bacteria > Bacillati > Bacillota > Bacilli > Caryophanales > Bacillaceae > Bacillus > Bacillus sp. ATD. The sequence continues at coordinate 98,620 of NZ_JBOBQH010000006.1, forward strand.
ATCTGCTGGAGTATGAAATTAAAAAGAGGATTTCAGAAAAAGCAAAAGAAGTGTATCTATTGGCTGACCATTCTAAATTTGGAAAATCAACGCTTCTGACGTATGCACCGTTTGACAGGCTGCATTGCATTGTGACCTCTCAGCCATTAGACGACGAGTACACGCAATACTGCAATGAGCATCAAATCGGCATTCATCTGGCCTAACGTTTACAATAGTGTTGAGAGTTCATATCCATTTTATTCTAGGAGGCAGATCATGAAAAAAGCGAAGCTTGGAAAATCAGACTTGCAGGTATTCCCTATCGGATTAGGAACAAATGCTGTCGGAGGACATAACCTCTACCCGAACCTGAATGAAGAAACCGGAAAAGAATTGGTGCGCGAGGCGATTCGTAATGGCGTGACCATGTTAGACACCGCTTATATTTACGGGATCGGCCGTTCCGAAGAATTAATCGGTGAAGTGCTGCGTGAATTCAACCGTGAAGATGTTGTCATCGCGACAAAAGCCGCTCACAGAAAACAAGGCAATGACTTTATCTTTGATAATTCACCAGAATTTCTTAAAAAGTCAGTTGATGAAAGCCTGAAGCGTTTGAATACCGATTATATCGATTTGTTCTACATTCACTTCCCTGACGAACATACGCCGAAGGATGAAGCCGTTAACGCATTGAATGAAATGAAGAAAGCCGGAAAAATCCGCTCCATCGGTGTATCCAATTTCTCTTTAGAGCAATTGAAAGAAGCAAACAAAGACGGTTTGGTAGATGTATTGCAAGGCGAATACAACCTGTTAAACCGTGAAGCGGAAAACACATTCTTCCCGTATACGAAGGAGCATAATATTTCATTTATCCCTTACTTCCCGCTCGTATCTGGCTTATTGGCTGGAAAGTATACAGAAGATACAACGTTCCCTGAAGGCGACCTGCGCAACGAACAGGAACACTTCAAGGGCGAGCGTTTCAAAGAAAATATCAGAAAGGTCAACAAGCTTGCGCCGATTGCTGAGAAACACAACGTGGATATCCCTCACGTTGTATTGGCTTGGTATTTAGCAAGACCGGAAATTGATATTTTAATCCCTGGAGCAAAACGTGCCGATCAGCTGATTGATAACATCAAAACAGCCGACGTGACGCTTTCTCAAGAGGATATTTCGTTTATTGATAAGCTGTTCGCATAAGAAAACAAACCCGCCTTCACGTTTAAGAAGGCGGGTTTATTTGCACATTTATACTTAAATGGATTTAAATTTTCATTTTTTCATTTTTTAAAAATTGAAGTTACTTTTTTCCCTAAAATCGTAGTATGATAGGAATTGTTGAGCAGAAAATGCACATTGCAATCTTTCTTTTGTCTTATTTTTCTTTGGTTCTGCTTACGAATATCATCTTAGAGAAGAGGTTGAATACGATGAAGGTTTTGCTGAAAAATGAAGGCGGGCTGACAAAGGAAGTCAAAGTCGGATTTAGCTGGACGACTTTCTTCTTCGGTTTTTTCCCTGCGTTATTCCGCGGTGATTTAAAATGGGCTGCGATCATGTTTATTATTTCTGTCGCTCTTGGCTCATTTACGTTAGGAATTGGCGGCTGGGTCAGCGGCATTGTTTTCTCATTTATTTATAACAAGCTCTACATAAAAGAATTGATTGAAAAAGGATACCGCCCAGCAAACGAGGAATCCCAAGCGATTTTAGAAAGAAATCAAATCGTTACGCCCGCAGCATAAGAATGAAAACCTTACCCCATTTGGAGTAAGGTTTTTTCATGCCTGTTCCTCATCGAAGAACAGGCAAAACGATTTCGCATATGACAATCACAAGATCATCTCTCTATGCTGTTGTAAACCACGTATATAGATAAGCTGTTGTCCCTTCATAACCAAACACCATGAACAAATTCCAATCATCATAGATGACGACATGCCTGCTTTCATCCATAAACAGCGACTCATCAATTTGAATACCGTTATTTTCATAGGTATGGATTCGCTGTAAAGCAGATGCTCCGTCAATTTCGGAAAAAATCCCATGCTCTATTACCGGTTCCAGTATGTTCGTTAATACAGCATCTCTAGTTTTCTCTATTGCTGCTCTGTTCCATTCCCTGCTTGCTTCGGCATACTCTTCCCTCTCTAGTAATAAACAAAAGACATCTTCAATTGATTTATCTTCTGGCCTTTCAGCTGTTAAGTAAAAAACGAATGATTCTGAATCAGGCTGGCGAAATTCCTGAATGCTGATATGCGGTAAAACATCCAATTGGCTGCTGCATACTTTCTTAAGCTTTTGCTTTTCCAACATAAAAAAGCCTCCTTATATTCATATCCTTGCGTAAAAAAGGTTTTGGCGCTTACAATAATTTTGAAAGGAATGATCACAATGGCAAATGCTCAATTCCCTCTTATCACACATAACCTATCTGTCGATCTTGTGAATACTGAAATCGTAAGCTATGATAAACGGCACGAGCTCATCCCGTCAGAAAAAGACCTGATGACATGGTTTGAAATAATGGGAGAAACAGCTCCTTTTCTCAGTTCTTTGACGCTACAGGAAGTCCGGGGACAATTGCAGCGGATTCATCAATTCCGGGCTGAGCTGAGAAAACACTTTGAGTGTATCGCCGAGGGCAGTGAACCTTCCCCAGCTTTTATCTCTTTCCTGCAAAATCAAATCACCGCCGCTCCTTTTTCTTATCAAATCATAGATGACAAACTTGCCCGCATTCCGAATGGAAAACCAGATGATTCCATTTTATCGCTTATCGCTTACGATGCGTTATGGCTGATTCACACAAAAGAAATCCAACAGCTGAAACGATGTGCAAATGAAAAGTGCATTTTGCTATTTCTTGATAAAACAGGAAGACGAAAATGGTGTTCCATGAAGATATGCGGCAACAGACATAAGGTCTCACGCCATCAGAAAAAAATAAATCATGAGTAAGAATCCGTTCCCCAGCGAACGGTTTTTTATTGTTTTGAAAAACTAACCTCTAAAAATAAAATTGACAGGTTAGTATTTACCTATTATTCTAAATATACTGGAGGGATAAATTTGGAAAACAACTTCTTTTTAAAAATGAAAGGGACAGGAAAGACGCCTTTACGGGTAAACGGCAAAGACGCTGTTACAGGGCTTATAGGAGGATTTATGACCATACTGACACTCGCTTCGCTGACCGCTTACACATCAAGCCCATGGTTAATGGCGCCTTTTGGAGCAAGCTGTGTGCTCGTCTTCAGCGCTTGGAATGCTCCATTATCACAACCGAGAAATGTGATTGGCGGCCATTTTATTTCCGCGCTTACCGGGATTGTTGTCCTTCACATATTCGGCGCCCATCCATGGACCTTTGCATTGGGGACAGGGCTTGCCATTTGCTTGATGATGCTGACCAAAACCACTCATCCTCCTGCCGGCGCCGACCCGATTGTTGTCATTCAAGGGGCATATGCTTGGAGTTATTTAGTATTTCCCGTGCTCATTGGGTCTGTCATCATCGTGATTATCGCTCTCATTATTAATAACTTACGCAAAGATCGCCAATATCCCGCCTTTTGGCTTTAAAGTTTCCGTTTTTTCAAAACAAATGTTTCAAATGAGATAGGAAATGGGTACTAATCTATTAACTTTGTTACATATTTTTAGTTACTCATTGGCTCAACAACTGAGGAGGAGACATTTGTGAAGAAAGACACAAGGAAATATATGATCTACTTTTTCGGCGCTTTAGGGGGACTGCTTTACGGTTACGATACAGGCGTTATCTCCGGGGCACTCCTGTTTATCAATAACGATATTCCTTTAACGACATTGACAGAAGGATTGGTTGTCAGCATGCTGCTCCTTGGCGCGATTTTCGGTTCGGCCTTGAGCGGCACATGCTCAGACCGCTGGGGCAGGAGAAAGGTTGTATTTGTCCTTTCCATCATTTTCATTATCGGAGCGCTCGCTTGCGCATTTTCTCAAACAATCGGCATGCTGATTGCATCTAGGGTGATTCTCGGATTGGCCGTCGGCGGTTCAACGGCGCTTGTGCCCGTATATCTTTCAGAAATGGCACCGACAAAAATTCGCGGTACACTCGGCACAATGAACAACTTAATGATCGTCACAGGAATTTTGCTCGCCTATATCGTGAACTACCTGTTCACACCGTTTGAAGCGTGGCGCTGGATGGTCGGTCTGGCCGCGGTGCCTGCCGTGCTTTTATTAATCGGCATCGCATTCATGCCGGAATCGCCAAGATGGCTCGTGAAGCGCGGCCGTGAAGAAGAAGCGAGACGAATCATGAACATCACTCATGATCCCAAAGACATCGAAATGGAATTGGCAGAGATGAAGCAAGGAGAAGCAGAGAAAAAAGAAACAACACTCAGCGTCCTAAAAGCCAAATGGATTCGCCCTATGCTTCTGATTGGCGTCGGTCTTGCCATTTTTCAGCAGGCTGTCGGCATTAACACGGTCATCTACTACGCGCCGACCATTTTTACGAAGGCCGGTCTTGGCACGTCAGCTTCCGCACTCGGCACAATGGGAATCGGCGTCCTTAACGTCATCATGTGTATCACTGCCATGATTTTAATTGACCGCGTCGGACGCAAAAAACTTCTGATCTGGGGAAGTGTCGGCATTACACTGAGCCTTGCTGCTTTATCAGGCGTGCTCCTGACACTGGGGCTTTCCGCATCAACAGCGTGGATGACAGTAGTCTTTCTCGGCGTCTATATCGTCTTTTACCAGGCGACATGGGGTCCGGTAGTGTGGGTGCTCATGCCTGAGCTCTTCCCATCCAAAGCGCGCGGAGCCGCGACAGGGTTCACGACTTTGGTGTTATCGGCAGCCAACCTGATCGTGTCGCTCGTTTTCCCGCTGATGCTAAGCGCAATGGGCATCGCATGGGTCTTTATGGTTTTCTCAGTCATTTGTCTTCTCTCATTTTTCTTCGCTTTCTACATGGTGCCGGAAACCAAAGGGCGAAGCTTGGAGGAAATTGAAGCAAGCCTGAAAAACCGATTTAAAAAGAAGAAGAGCACCCAAAACCAAATGCTGAATGAGCGTACATTATAAAAAAAGGAATCGTCTCCTTATGAGACGATTCCTTTTTCTGTTTACACCATGACCTTGCAAATATTGTTCGTAAATTCAACAGGGTCCTGAATCGGCAGGCCTTCAATGAGAAGCGCCTGATTGTATAAAAGGTTTGTGTACAGGCTCAGCTTTTCTTTATCCTGTGCAAACGCGTCTTGGAGCGTTTGGAATACCTCGTGATTCGGGTTAATTTCCAGCACTTTGTCCGCCTTTACATTTTGGCTGTCAGGCATCGCGTTTAAGATTTTTTCCATCTCAATTGTCACTTCGCCGTCAGCAGCAAGGCAAACTGGATGTGATTTAAGCCGTTTTGAGATTCTGACGTTTTTCACCTTGTCTGACAGAATGTTTTTCATTTCCTCAAATAGATCCTTATACTTGCTTTCCTCTTCCTCGGACTGCTTCTGATCCTCATCCGTGTCTATGCCAAGGTCTCCGCTTGATACGGATTTGAATTCTTTTTCCTGATAAGATGCCAGCATTTTAATCGCAAACTCATCGATGTCCTCAGTAAAGTAGAGAATTTCATAGCCTTTATCCGCCACCATTTCTGTTTGCGGCAGTTTCTCAATGCGATCGTATGAATCACCAGTCGCGTAATAAATGTATTTCTGCTCCTCTGGCATTCTGGAAACGTACTCATCTAAGCTGACCAGTTTTTTCTCTTTTGAAGAATAGAATAATAGGAGATCCTTCAATTGATCCTTATTCGCGCCAAAATCATTGTACACGCCGAATTTCAGCTGTCTGCCGAACGACTTGTAGAACGTCTCGTATTTCTCGCGGTCTTTTTTCAACAGGCTTTGCAGCTCGCTTTTGATTTTCTTGCTGATGTTTTTCGCGATCAGCTTCAGCTGGCGGTCATGCTGCAGCATTTCTCTGGAAATGTTCAGCGACAGATCCTCAGAATCGACCATGCCCTTCACAAAACTGAAGTGATCCGGAAGCAGATCTGCGCACTTATTCATGATCAGCACGCCATTGGAATACAGCTCCAAGCCTTTTTCATATTCCTTGGAATAGTAGTCAAACGGCATGTTTTCAGGAATGAATAGAATCGCGTTGTAGCGAACCGCTCCATCCACACTGATATGAACGTGTGTCAGCGGTTTATCAAACCCGTAATGCTTTTCAGCATAGAATTTTTCGTAGTCCTCATCTGTCAGCTCGCTTTTGTTCTTTCTCCAGATCGGCACCATGCTGTTGACCGTCTGCTCTTCCTGCACCTCTTCAAACTCATTTTCGCTGCCTTCCTTCGGCTTATTAATGGTTGTGTCCATTTTAATTGGGTAGCGAATAAAGTCGGAGTACTTCTTGATGATCGCTTTTAAACGATATTCTTCTAAGAATTCGTCATAGCTGTCATCTTCTGTGTTCTCTTTGATTTTCAGGATAATGTCTGTACCGACAGAATCCTTTTCACACGGCTCAATCGTATAGCCGTCTGCACCCGCAGACTCCCATTTATAGGCCTCATCGCTGCCAAGCGCCTTACTGATGACCGTCACAACATCGGCAACCATAAATGCCGCGTAAAAACCGACACCGAACTGTCCGATAATGTCATGCCCGTCTTTCAGCTCGTTTTCCTTTTTAAACGCGAGGGAACCGCTTTTTGCAATCGTGCCAAGGTGCTGTTCCAGCTCATCCTTTGTCATTCCGATCCCCGTATCAGAGATGGTTAATGTTCTCGCATCTTTGTCAGCCGCGACCTTTATGTAGTAACTGTCTTTATCAAACGTAAGCGCATCGTCCGTCAGCGCTTTGTAATAGATTTTGTCAATTGCATCACTCGAATTGGAGATTAACTCGCGCAGGAAAATTTCTTTTTGGGTATAAATGGAGTTAATCATCATATCCAGCAAGCGTTTAGATTCTGCTTTAAACTCTTTTTTCGCCACTCTTGATCGCTCCTTTAACGTTATGTAAACCCTTTTCAGCATCTATTTATCACATACGGTGACAATTGTCAATTAGATTGATAGATGCATATATATGTAAATTTAACATTAGTTGGGCTTGTTTTCACTCTTTTTCACACTCTTTCTAATAAAAAAAGAGAGGCTTCATCATCCTCTCTTTTTTTATGTGTCATTCCAACGGCCAAACTCCCGCTTCATCCATATATGCACCGGGTAGAAAAACAAACCGAACGGTATCAAAAACAATAGATTATGCCATGAAGCATTCAGAAATGCGCTTGCAGTCACCGGAAACGTAATCTCTTGCAATACAAAAGAGATGACAGTCAGCACAACAAATGCAGCTGGAATGGTCACGAAGCAATAAAATGTAAGCTCCTTCTTATGCTGTACCTTCAAAACTTACAAACCTCCCAACAATTTCTAATCCATCTTAACATATGCTGGCATTTCTTTTCTCGCATGTTTATCACTGCACATAGCGGGAAGACAAATAGTAAAAGGAGGTCTCGTATCATGGGAAGACTTGAAAACAAAACAGCAGTGATCACAGGCGCCGCGACCGGCATTGGTCAAGCGACGGCAGAGGTTTTTGCCAATGAAGGCGCGCGCGTGATGATCGGAGATATCAATACAGATCAAATGGAAGAAACAGTGGACGCAATCAGAAAAAACGGAGGACAGGCAGAATCCTTTCACCTCGATGTGTCAGATGAAAACAGTGTGAAAGCATTTGCTGACCAAATCAAGGATGCATGCGGAACGATTAATATTCTGTTTAATAATGCCGGCGTTGATCAGGAAGGCGGAAAAGTCCACGAATATCCCGTTGACCTGTTTGACCGCATTATCTCCGTCGACCTGCGCGGCACGTTCCTTTGCAGCAAATATCTGATTCCGCTCATGCTCGACAATGGAGGCTCTATCATCAACACCTCCTCCATGTCAGGCCGTGCCGCGGATCTTGACCGCTCTGGCTACAACGCCGCAAAAGGCGGTATCACCAACCTGACAAAGGCGATGGCCATCGACTACGCACGAGACGGCATCCGCGTCAACTCCATTTCGCCGGGTACGATCGAAACCCCGCTGATTGACAAATTAGCAGGCACCAAAGAACAGGAAATGGGTGAAACATTCCGCGAAGCCAACAAATGGATCACGCCGCTCGGGCGCCTCGGCCAGCCGAAGGAAATGGCAACAGTAGCGCTGTTCCTCGCGTCAGACGACAGCTCATACGTTACAGGAGAAGACATCACTGCAGACGGCGGTATCATGGCGTATACATGGCCTGGGAAGATGCTGATTGATGAGAAGTGGAAGGAAGAAACGAAATAAGAGAGGGGATACCCCTCTCTTTTCGTCTTTCAAAGCAACACAACTTTATACTTCTTCACATCCAAAAACTGCAAAAACTCCCTTGCCAGCACTTCAGGCGCATGCGCCTTCCCTTCATCCAGCCGATACAAAATCAGCCCGATAATCATTGCGGATACATAATGGGCATAAAGCTTTTTCTCCGCGTGAATATCAGTTTTCTGATGCAGATAAAACGATTTTAGCGCTTTGAACATATTAGGTATCACATGAGGAACAACCCAGTCCCGATTGAGCAAATGGACAATAGGCATGCGGTCTAAAGCAGAAAGCAGGCCGGCGAGCGCCTCCTCCGCTTCTTCGAAGGAAAGCTCATTCGGACTTGAGGCAATCGTCAGGTGATCAATGATCTCCGCACATGATTGCTGAATCATGGTATGCAGCAATTCCTCTTTGCTGGCATAGTGATCATAAAAAGTTGCGCGGCGGATATTGCTTTTACGCGTAATATCCGAAATCGTGATGCCCGCGTAGTCTTGTTTCTCCGCCAATACGTCCAGAAATGCCTGCTGGAGCGCCTCTCTCGTTCGAACCACCCGCCTGTCGATTGGCTTGTCCTTCTCTCGCTCTCCTGGCATAGCTTCTCCAAACAGCCAATAAAATCTCTTTTGAGAAACAAGCTCCCATACCTTTTGGCTGATAGCTTCCGGAGTCGCGGCCGCATCCTCGTTCAGCCAATACAGGATAATCGCGTACGTGTACAAGGCCCGGTAATGTCCGTAAATGTCCCGTTCGATCGGCGTCAAATTCACATGGATCGGAGCCAGCAGCACATCATGCTGAAACACATCCTTAAAAAAACGATGGAAATGCCCTCTGTTCATCATCACAGAAAAAAAGGATTGATGCTCGTGAACAAAGGACAGCGTCGGATGCACCGTTTGCCGTTTTTTGTTCAAATGGAGGGTATCCAAATGACTGAAGGCGTCAAAAAGCGCTTTGCCCAGCTCTTCCTTCATGTCTTCGATTAAATCCTCAATGATTGAAAACTTATCCTCATAATAAAGGTAGAGCGTCCCGCGGCTCACTTTGGCCTTCTCAGCGATTTCTTTCATTGTGATATGTTGAATATCTCTTTCTTCCAATAAAGCCAGCAGCGCCTGTTTCACTTGAGCTTCGGCAGATTCCGGCACAAAAGACACCTCCAATCATTAGACAGTTGTTCAATATATGTACGGTAACGTATAGATGGTTCACCGTTGTCTTTCTTATAAAAAAGGTACCACCTTATAATAGGACCGAGAAAAGAAGAAAGCAAATGAGGGGGATCTTACAATGGAACAGAAAGTAAAGGACGACATCCAGCGTGTCTTTCAGCTTCAGAAAAAACAGCAAAAAGCCTTGCGTGCTTCAACAGCGGAACAGCGCAGAGAGAAGCTTCAGCGCTTTTTAGATTCCGTCATCGCCCATGAAGAAGAAATCATCGAAGCGATCCGCAAAGACGTCCGCAAACCATATCACGAGGTCAAAAAAGCGGAAATCGAAGGAACGAAAAAAGCGATCAGAGATAATATGAACAACCTAGAACAATGGATGGCGCCTAAGGAAGTCGGTTCATCGTTAAGCCCTGAGGCAAACGGGATTCTTATGTACGAGCCTAAAGGCGTCACACTCATCCTCGGCCCGTGGAACTATCCGTTTATGCTGACGATGGCGCCGCTTGCCGCTTCTCTCGCAGCCGGAAACAGCGCGATTGTAAAGCTGTCCGATTTCACGATGAACACAAGCAACATTGCCGCTAAAGTGATAAGAGACGCTTTTGATGAAAAAGAAGTCGCGATTTTTGAAGGAGAGGTTGAGGTGGCAACCGAGCTTCTTGACCAGCCGTTCGACCATATTTTCTTCACTGGAAGCACAAATGTCGGGAAAATCGTCATGACAGCGGCGGCCAAACACTTGGCATCTGTCACACTTGAGCTTGGCGGCAAAAGCCCAACGATTATCGACAGCGAATACGATCTCATGGACGCAGCGAAAAAAATCGCCGTCGGCAAATTCGTAAACGCCGGCCAAACCTGCATTGCACCTGATTACCTGTTCATTAAAAAAGACGTTCAGGACAGGTTCGCAAGCATTTTACAAACAATTGTCAACGCAGGATTTATGGAGGATGATCGCAACCCAGACCGCAGCAAGTTTACACAAATCGTCAATAACCGCAACTTCAACCGCGTCAAAGACCTGTTCGACGATGCCATCGAAAAAGGGGCGGAAGTCGTGTTCGGCGGCGTATTTGATGCCAGCGACCGCACGATCTCGCCAACCGTTTTGAAAAACGTCACGCCTGATATGAAAATCATGCAGGAGGAAATCTTCGCACCGATCCTGCCAATGATGAATTATGAAGACATCGACGAGGTCATCGATTACGTAAACGACCGCGATAAACCACTTGCGCTTTATGTATTCAGCCATAACCAAGACCTGATTGACAACGTCCTTCAGCACACCACATCAGGGAATGCCGCCATCAATGATGTTGTCGCCCATTTCAGCGACGTCAACCTGCCATTCGGCGGCGTCAACACAAGCGGAATCGGCTCCTATCATGGGGTATACGGATTCAAAGAGTTTTCTCATGAGAAGGGTGTATTGATTCAAGCCGCTAAATAATTGTAGTGAAGAGAATCTGCATTAACTTGCAGGTTCTCTTTTTATCATTCTATTCACCTAAAGACAAAATAAAGAAATATATAGTGATAAAATACCATTTTCACTACGAGACCAAATTCCTCTAGTATATCTCATTGAAACCGCGCAGCCTCTAACGTATAATATCCCAGAAAACTTCAAAGGAGAGAATATTATACATGGAAAAGCCAGCTGGATTTTGGATTCGGGCAGTTGCCTCTATTATTGATGATTTAATTATCTATTTTTTTGCTTTTATTATGATCCAAATTAACACCTTCATTGTCCTGCCTCTCATTGATGCAGGAAGCTCCTATATGACAGAAGATCAATATAAATTTTATATCCTGATATTCGGGACGATTCCTGTTATCGCCATCATATATATCTTCGGCATTCTTTATTATAGCTTGCTGACTTCTTCAAAAATGCAAGCAACACTAGGCAAAAAACTCATGGGTATCATCGTTGTCAATCAGTATGGCGAGCGAATTTCATTTTGGCACAGCTTTGGCCGTTTTTTCGCTTACATACCATCAGGAATTTTGTATATCGGTTACATTATGGCGGCTTTCCCCTCTAAACTGGCATTACACGATTATATTTGCGGGACAAAGGTGATCTATAAAAATAAACATCTTGATTGATACCCAAAAAAAGGCTGCCGAGATCACCTCGCCAGCCTGTTCTCTATTTCCCAAAAGCCATCAGCTTCGTATAGCTTCCAATATAAAGTGTTCCGTCCTCAGCAAGCTGCGGAGATGACACGACGTTGCTGTCTGTTTGATAGCTCCATAATTCATTGCCGTTTGCGTCCGCCGCATAAACCTTCATATCATCTGACCCAAAATAAACCGTTCCCTTCGCATCAATCAGCGGCGCCGTTCTGACAGGGCCGTCTGTGTAGAATGACCAGTTCATATCCCCGTTTTTGCTGATGGAAAACAGCTCGCCGCTTCCTGAGCCGATATAGATGTTGCCGTTATGGTCGATCGCAGGCGATGAACTTGAGAACCCGTTGAGCGGGAATGTCCATTTTAAGCTGCCTGTTGACGTATACGCATACAGCTGTCCGTCTTGGTTGCCCGCATAAACGGTGCCATCCTTATCAATCACCGGATATCCTTTAAACGCATTTGACGTCGTTCTGGACCATTTCACCTGTCCGGTTCCGGAATTGATCGCATAAAACACGTTATTGTATGTACCGACATACACGGTGCCGTTTTTGGCAAGCACCGGCACAGAGCTGACGACACCATTTGTTTTCAACTTCCAGCGCTCTGTCCAAGTAGTTTTGGACGTCGGTTTGACCGCGTGAACATAATTATCAAGTGTTGAGAAGTACAACGTGCCGTCTGAACCGATCACCGTTTCAGAGCTTGGCCCGCCGCTTAACGGAACCGTTGTTAAAATCTCACCCGTTTCCTTGTCGATAAAATAAATCTTTTTATCATAAGATGCCAGATAGATAACGCCGTTGGTTCCGAGTACAGGGGATTGTGTGAACGTTTTTCCCAAATTGCCTGTCACCCATTTGACTGAGCCGTCCGGATTAAAGGCTTTCATTTCCCCGTCTCTGGAATGAAGATATACTGTGCCGTCTCCGTCAATCACAGCCCCCGCTCCATTTTGCGGAGTCGTTCTGATGTCGTTTTGCCATTTCAGCGTCCCGTCTGTATTTCCGGCGAACCGGCTTTCGCGTGACCAGTTAAACATGGCAGGCGCCATCGCTTGTACATCATATCTTCCTGGCAAAAAGCCAGATGCTCCATTATTTTGAGAAAACACCGTTTCCGCCGCATAAGCAGCTGCCGGCTGAAGCACTTTGGCAGCGGGCACATCAGAAACAGCACCGGTCGAAACAGCCGCCGCCACCGCAGCTCCCGCAATCAAAGCTTTCATACGAAATGACTTGACCATCATTGAGACCCCCATTATATGTAACTTCTAATTTTCGACCATCATAACATATTCATCCATTTTATCATTCTGCTTCACAAAACCATCACAAACTAGAAAACTATGTAAGAGTATGCGCAGACGTTTTTTCAGCACCCGAACGAAATGCAGCCACAAACCAAATAACATTGACAGCAGCCGCAGCGAGACTAACCCCGACCACAAAAATCACTTCAGAAAGCAGGTGGTCACTAAAGAAACTAAACATCAAGCTAAAACCGGCCGAAGACAAATGGATCAGAAGCCCAAAGCCGCAAAGCACCGCCATGACATATCTCATCGCATCTACTCCGAGCATATAAATGAGAAAAGGAATGAAATACAAGACAAGGATCATCCCGACAGATGACCACATGCCAACTGAATTAAACTGATTGGCCACCGCTCCCGTTCCGGCCAGCGGCGAAAGTGAAGCCGCCACGATCACAGCGCAAAAAAGAAACCCAGAAATGGCTGTCATGATCGCCACGCTGTTTTTTCTAGACATCAAACTCCTCCTCAGATAGAAATATTAACCTTTTCATTATAAGGGAGCTGAGTAGAAAATTCATTATTTATTAATAAATTCCAGAATGCACAAGCAAATACTATGCTTCTTTCTAGTATATTTATATAGTAAAAAACAAAGGATAAAAGACTCATTTTTCTGTAATATCAGGATTTTATCACCATATCATATTGCATGTACATGTTTTTCAAAGTATACTATTCCAGATTAATTCAGAGGAGAGAGAAAAATACATGGAAAAACCAGCAGGATTTTGGATTCGTTTTTTAGCTTATTTTATTGACGGCATTATTGTATCTGTTCCTAGTTATATTATTCTATTTATTATCAATTCTGTGTTTGTAGCTGGGGCTGTGACAGCAAACCCTTACATGACCCAAGAGGAGTATATGATGACATACATGACGATAGCATTTTTGCCTACTATGCTGATCATGATCGTTATCAGTGTGTTATATTACGGACTGCTCACAGCATCTAAAATGCAAGGCACACTCGGCAAAAAAATTCTTGGCCTGAAAGTGGTCAATGAACAAGGTGAACGGGTTTCTATCGGACAGGCAATTGGCCGTTATTTTGCCTATATCTTATCTGGAATCATCTTTTATATTGGGTTTATCATGATCGCCTTTGGTGAGAAAAAAGGCCTGCATGACATCATTTGCAAAACACGTGTCGTGTATAAATAATACAAAAAAGTCTAGCGCCAATAGGCGTCTAGACTTTTGTTTTCTTTACAATAGGCTGCCACGACAGATACGTAGTGCTTCTCCACAGCCACTCAAACGGACTCATTCGAAAGACGCGAAGCCAAAGGTGGCTGAAGACCATTTGAGCAGCACAAACAGCAATCGTAATGAGCACACCGATCCGCTCATTTGCCAAAGTCGGCTGTAATGAAGACATAGCCATCACGCTCCTTTTTTCTGTACCTTAAGAGTATGAAAAAAAGGAGCACGGAACCATCGATTTAGGTGTCAGGCAGTCATGAAAACCTTACAATCCTGTCATCTTTATGGTTTCATTATCTTTAAATCCAACGCTTCAATATTCTGCATAACGCGATCAAAGCGCAAAGCCTGAGGCTCACTTGGGAAAATGTGGACTTCATAAGGGTCGCCTAACGTCCGGAAAAACGGTTCAAATAATCCTGGAACCAAGACACCCACCATCTTTGTATAATGAGAATCCAGTCGATAGGAGTGAACGGTATTTGCAGGGACATGCAGGAAATCTCCCGGGTTCAGCTGAATTTCCTGGCCATCTGCCCACATCGTCATCTGCCCTTCAAGGCAATAAAATGTTTCTGTATGATGTTCATGGTAGTGATCAACGATTCGGTCGCCTTTAGGGCCGTCCGATACTACGGCGATAAACTGGCCGTCTGTATTTTTTTGGGCAGCCACAATACGGTGAAGCTGATCTCCCGTCAATAATCGATCTCCTTCTCCAGATTCAAGAACGTATGGAACAGCTCCATCCGGAAGCTCTGTAAGTTCCGCTAATGTTGCCGAACATGCAGGCTTTTCTTCATCTAAAAATACAATGTCCGCTACAGCGGCAGCTTCTGCAAATCGCTCGTTTGGCACTTCTTCGCTTGCGAACGGCGGATGTTCAGCGTGATCATACGGATTCCCAATCACGGAATACATGTGGGCTGCGTTTCCTTTCATCGTGTAAGACACCAGTCTTGTTCTGTGGCTCTGCATCCGGTAGCTGTGCGGTATCCCCGCCGGAATGTTGGCATAATCACCTGATATCAGTAAATAGTGTTCTCCATCAAGCGTCAGCTCAAGCTTCCCGTCCAAAACGAGAATTCCTTCATGCGTATTCTTGTGGACGTGAAGCGGAAAGGCATCTCCTTTTCCCCCGGAAAGCAGCACGATCTCAAACAGGTCGCCCGTGCTCCTTCCATTCGCCATCACCGTGGCAACCTGTCTGCCGAACAGATAGCGCTCACCTTCCCCGCTCCGGAGCAAATACGGCATTTTTTCTTTAGGCAATGAATGTTTCCATAATGTTTTCATAAATCGTTTCCTCCAATTTAGACCAGTCTATATAATATAACTTTCTGACTAGACCGTTCTATATAATTGTAGGAGAAAGGATAACAAAATGCTACCCTTTTTTTCTCACCAGCACTGGTATTTGTTCGGCAATGAGAAGAAGGGGCGTTTTGTCTTTATTCGTTAACGAAAGCATGATACCGCCCTCAATCATCGAATTAATCAGCATTCCAAGCTGATTTGCCTCTTCTTCTGCAAATCCGTTTTTCATTAATTTTCTGGCAAAAACCGCTTCCCAGCTTTGAAACACCTTCATGCAAACCGTCCGCAGCGGTTCACTGATTAACGCTGTCTCACTCGCCAGCAAACCGACTGGAATACCTGTAATGCTTTCTGTGTTGTCGAATTGGCTGGCTGTTTTTGTGATAAAAAGCTGAATCGCTTCTATTGGATCAGAGCACTCTTCCATGCTTTGCTGTATCAGATGTTCAATCAATTTCCCTGTATATGTAACCGCTTCAATTGCTAATTCTTCTTTGCCATTCGGAAAAAAATGATAAAGCGATCCCTTAGGAGCACCGCTTTCTTTCACAATCTGGTTCAAACCTGTCGCGTGATATCCTTGCAGCTGGAACAGACGTGACGCCGTGTGAAGGATTTTTTCACGTGAATCTCCTCTGCTAGTCATTAAAACATTCCCTCCTAGGTATGGTAGAGCGACTTATATAATATAAAAAAGAACCCTGTGATTGTCAAAAGGGGTAAGACCCTCCCGGATGGGGTAAATGTAGAAAAACAGCCTCTAGGAGGGATCTCAATGGCAAACGATTATTCAGCCACGAATACAGAACAGATTGAACAACAGAACCCCGGCTTGAAAACGAAGATCAAACTGAAAAAACTCAAGGATCAAGTAATTGTCATTACCGGCGCTTCAAGCGGTATCGGACTTGTCACGGCGAGAATGGCAGCTGAAAAAGGTGCAAAGGTCGTGGCAGCAGCGCGAAATGAAGAGGCGTTGAAGGAGCTCACTGATGAACTAAAGGATAAAGGGCACAACGCCATATGGGTGAAGGCGGATGTCGGAAAAGAAGAAGACGTCAATCGCATCGCCGAAACCGCAATCAGCACATTTGGCCGCTTTGACACATGGGTTAACAATGCGGCCGTCTCGACTTTCGGACATGCCATGGACGTCACCGTCGAAGACATGAAGCGGATGTTTGACACAAATTTCTGGGGGCCCGTTTACGGAACAAGAGCTGCTGTCAAACACTACACCGGCAGAGGCGTGCCGGGCGCACTCATTAATGTAGGAAGCCTGTTCGGAGACAGGGGAACGGTCATTCAATCCACATATGCGTCAGCCAAATTCGCGCTTCACGGCTGGACGGAAAGCATTCGAATGGAGCTCGAAAAGGAACAGGCGCCCGTCTCGGTAACGCTCATCCACCCGGGCAGAATCGACACACCTTATAACGAGCACGCACACAGCTACCTTGACAAACAGCCGGCTCACTACCGCTCCATGATCTATCCGCCGGAAGCAGTCGCCGAAGGCATCCTGTTTGCCGCCGAACACCCTAAGCGCGACATGTATATCGGGTCACAGGCAAAAGCCATCGCCATGCTGGGCGCGCTTTTCCCTCGTCTGACCGACAGACTGATGGAAAAAATCATGTATCACAGCCAGCATGCCGAAAGACCGTCCAACCCGCGAGAAGAAAGCGCGCTTTATGAAGCGGGCTACGGCATGCATGACAGGGGCACAAATAAAGGATGGATGCGGTCAAGGAGCTATTACACGAAGGCTGCGAAGCGCCCGATTGTATCGGCGGCTGTTGTTGCCGGACTAGTGGCTTGGGCTGCCGCCAAACGATGCAAATAATCTCTGCCCATAAGAAAAACCCATGCTGTTCCATCGAACCATGGGTTTTTAGCTGTTAATCAATAAAAGCCTTGTTCATACGCTGCAGCAGCTCGCCGAATATCTCTTTTTCCTGTGTTGACCATTCTTGCAGCATCTGTTCATAACGTTCAAGGCGCTTTTGCTGATCGGCTTTTAAAATTTGTTTACCGAGCTTTGTAATGGTAAACAGGCTGACTCTCCCATCAGATGGGTCTGAAAAGCGATGGATGAGCTCCTTTGCCTCTAATGCAGCTGCTTGTCTTGAAAGAGTAGAAATATCAAGCTTGAACGATTCTGCCAATTCCTTTACACGATCAGGGCCATACTCATCCAATTGTCTCAGCAATAAGTACGAAGATCTCTCCAACTTCCCTGTTCTTTTCTCTGATTGATCCAGATAAACGGCTCTCCTGATAAAAGTCGTCAGCTCATATTCAATTAATTCAACTGGATTTTGTTTTCGCAATCGCTCTCGCTCCCCATTCCAATCTCCGTCATTGACAACATCATATATACTTGTATAATACAAATGTATATTAACTGAATGAATACAAGTCGTTATATGACCAAATCAATTATTATACTTGTATAGTACAATCATATGAATAGAAAGTAAAGCGATTCCTCAGAACCATCCTAGAAGCAAGTCACCAGAAAGGAGGAAGCTGCTCTCATTGGAGAGCAGCACTTGATGTGAAAGTCATACGAGTTATCTTGCAAGTGTTGATATTATATGTATTTTTTATGATCGGGGAAGCCCTTCAGCACCTGTTTCATTTACCTGTGTCAGGAAGCATCGTCGGATTGGTATTGCTGCTGATCTGCCTGGGCCTCCGTATTGTCCCCGTCTCCATCATTGAAGACGGAGCAGGGTTTTTATTGTCCTTTCTTCCATTATTGTTCATTCCGGCAATGACAGGAGTGATGAACTATCCGTCACTTATTTCATTCAATGGTCTGATGCTGCTGATTACAGTCGTACTCAGCACCATCGTCACCATCATTGCGGCTGGATTCGCCAGCCAGCTATTAGAGAAAAAAGCAAAAAAACGTGAGGAGAAAGAGAAATGCAGCAAGCATGTATCGCAATCATGATAATTCTTTTAACAGTGGCCGCTTATGTAGCGATGGCCAAACTTTATAAGCGATTCCCGCTTCCATTTCTGATCCCTGTTCTGACAACGACCATATTGATTGTAGCAGTTTTGATCATGTTCCATGTTTCGTATGAAGGCTATATGATCGGGGGGAAATGGATCAATTCTTTGCTTGGGCCGGCTGTTGTGGCGCTGGCCTATCCGCTTTATAAACAATGGCATATCATTGTCAAACATTGCATTCCCATTCTAGGCGGCGTCCTGGTCGGATTATGCATGGGAATGATCAGCGGGCTGGTCTTCGCAGAAGCATTCGGGATTGATCATGATCTTTTATTATCCATTCTGCCAAAGTCGATCACAACCCCTGTCGCTATTCAAATCGCCGCCGGTCTAGGAGGCGTCCCTTCCATGACAGTCGTATTTGTCATGATAGCGGGTTTTTCAGGCGTCATCCTCGGGCCGCTTTTCCTAAAATGGCTTCGCATACGCAGCTCCCTTGGACAAGGCATTGCACTAGGAAGCGCCTCCCATGCACTAGGCACCTCCAAAGCATTGGAATATGGGGAACTGGCCGTATCCATGAGTTCCGTCTCCATGACGCTTTGTGCGGTGCTCGGCTCATTCTTCGGCCCAATCGTCGTCTGGCTGTTTCATATTTAACAAGAAAGACTGCCCCGGCGGAGGGCAGTCTTTCTTCATCTATTTTACATTGTTATTAGAGATAGCATCATAAAAGTAAACTGGCATGTTTCCTGTTTATTTTAGTTCTCCGATATCTCTTAAATACTGTTCACGCTCTTTTTTATCGGGGTAAGCGGTTTTGATATATTCTTCTTTTTCTTTCTTGGTGTATTCGCTCCAATCTGTAAAACGATTACCTACATCCTCAGGGTAACTCATTCCGTCCACTTTATTGGAATCATAAATTAAATCTGCTGAGAAGTAAAACTTATCTGGATTGTCATTTATATATCCATTTACTATTATTCTTCCCATTGGGTTTATTTCAATTTTATCCTCGAAAGTAATTGTTTTAATAAAATTGTGTATATCTTCTTTTTTAAGATGTTCTTTAATTTGTGGTTTCATCTTTTCTGCATATTCTTCTGCTTTTTCTTTATCGCTTTTTTCATCTTTTTTCACTGCCTGTTTACCTCCAGTCTCTTCTGTTGTCTGATCTGATATATTCATTTTTTTTACTATCCCATAAGAAATACCCAATACAATAACCAATACGATAGAACTTATTATAAGTATTTTTTTTACAAACGACATGGTATTTCATCCTTTTTTAATTTATTATACAATATATACAAGTTTTTGGAGAGTGAAGAAATGTCTAGAAAAAAGAATTCACTTACAGACGAAGATTATAATAAAGCATCAAGTGCTGCATATAATCTTAGAAACTATCATATTGGTACTAATATTGAGATAAGTAATGGACAAAAGTTATATGTAGTTGATTATAAAAAAACGAAAAAAGGGCTTGATGCCCTTACTTTAGTATCCGAAAAAGAATACAAAATTTCCAATCATGGAAAAAACAAAGAAAAAATCCAAAACGCCATCATCGCATACCGCGGATCAGAACCCATCAGCCCCGGCCAATTCCAAGATACAATAAAACAATATCGTGATGAACGGGAACAGCTTATTAAAGAAGTAGAGAAAAAAGGAATCAACATTCCTGAAGATGAAGATGGTTCCTTTTATGACTCAGCAAAAGGGCTTCGTGAATATTCAAATGAGATTTTGCAGGATTGGCTGCACATGGACACTAGTTATTTGGTGGGCAAAAAACCATTTGATGACGGGACAGAGAACCAAGCCATTCAGGCGGATCAATATGCAAAAAAAATACATAAAGACTTTAAAAATGCTGACATTCAAGTCACCGGTCACTCATTAGGCGGTTCTAATGCAAGCTATGCAGTCGTGATGAATGACTTTATCAAACGCGGCGTTACTTTCGAGAACCCAAACATATATGAAAACCTGCCTGAGGATGTCAAAGCCCGGGCGTTAAAAGGAGATTTCCGCAGCCGCTTAACAGAATATATTAATTTAAATGATGGTTTATCATTGCTGAATCGGGATGCCGCTGAAGTGGGTCAAGTGAAAGTAATGTATGACGAGGCTTTGCCGAATGGTGTACAAAATAATGGTCTCCCTAATGAAGTGAAAATGCTTGGGCTTGCTCTTAAACATTACGGCAATCAATCTCTTGATGTCACATTATTTGTTGAAGCATTAATGGGGAGTCACGGTCTGGACCGCTATAACTTCAATTCAGACGGCTCTGTCCAAACTGTAGATGATGTGTTAAAAAACAATCCAGAGTTTGCGGTAGCGATGCTTAAGCAAATGAAATCAACGAATTTAAAAGGCAATACAGGTGTTTCAATTCTCATTAAGTCACATGTATTGATGAATACAAGCACACAGTTAAAACATATCGCTGAATCAGAATGGACTAAGATTATACGCCAAATTGAAAGAATTGATGACATCGTAAAGGATTCTATTGAGGATGTCAGGAACATGCATACACGATTGGTTGGTTTTGGCACATATGATGAATTATCAATTTCTGATGTCGATGATTTGATCAATAAGCTTAAAATGAACAAACCGCATCACCTTTTTTACTCAAAAGAAAAGTATGATCAGGCTGTAGATGCAGCACTTCATTTACAGCACTTGCTTCATATGGTGTCAGATGACCTTGGCCATATGGGACACGCTTACCATGATGCGGATCTGGCAGCGGCCAGCCGGATGGGGATTTCGTAAGGAGAGAAAGAGACATGAATTTTATGAATAAAAAACCAACAGATGCAGACCGTTTTATGCAAAGAGTGACGAGCCAGCATTCAAGCACCTCGCTTTTTTCAAATGCCCATCTAGATACATCTGAAATGACACCGGAACAATTGGCGGTGTACAAAGAGAAGAAAAGACAAGAACAAAAGTTGGCGCTGATGAATTCAATCAAGAAACAACTAAGCTATGCTCTTCAGGAAGACCGCAAACACTTGTCTTCAATCCTTGATAGCATCACAGATGCCGAGCAGGCTGTTAAGACAAAGCGGGAAATGCTCGACCATCATATGTCAGGAAAAGCGGTTGACAGTGTCACTGATAAAATGAAGGATCATTTATCATTTGATAAAGTTCGTTCTCATGTATCGAGTGCAGTAAATTCCATTGGCTTATAGAATAAAGAAACCAAAAGCCGGCAAATTGCCTGCTTTTTTGCTTTCTCCAGACTGACATAGAGCTGTCTTACATAAGATATGTTTATCATTCACAAAATGAGGGTAATTCTTTCGTTGCACGATTAACATAAAGGAGGTTCAAATGGACCACTTAGACTTGCATCATATTTTCGAACTGGGTTTTTTGCTGGTTATGATCGCGGCCGGAATCACTGCGATTGCCAAGAAGTGCAGGCAGCCTTATCCCATCGCACTGGTGATTGTCGGAACGATCATTGGACTTGTACATATTCCGCTCTTAGAACCGCTTAAAGATTTTATTACTGAAGGAGAAGTCTTTAACTTTGTCATCATAACACTATTCTTGCCGGCTTTATTAGGAGAAGCGGCGCTGAAACTTCCTTTTTCCCATTTGAGAGAAAACAAACGGCCCGTTCTGGCACTGGCTTTCGGCGGTACACTCATCTCGTTTCTGATCGTCGGCTTTTCTTCCATGTGGCTTATGCATCTGGCCATTCCTGCGGCGTTTGTATTTGCGGCGCTGATGAGCGCGACTGACCCCGTGAGTGTGCTGTCCATATTCAAAAGTGTCGGCGCGCCGAAAAAGCTTTCGATCGTCGTTGAAGGAGAAAGCCTGTTCAATGACGGGCTGGCGGTTGTGCTGTTCAACATTTCCGCTTTTTACTTGATGACTTATCTGGATCTCGGCATCCAAGGCGCCGGTTTAGGCCTGTGGGAGTTTGTCAAAGTGATTTCTCTCGGCCTGATCATCGGAGGCATACTTGGATATGTCTTCTCCCAGCTCACCAAGTACTTTGATGATTACCCTTTAGAAATTATTTTCAGTATCATTCTGTTTTACAGCTCATTTCTATTAGCGGAAATGGCAGGTGCCTCAGGGGTAATTGCCGTTGTTGTCGCCGCTCTTATTTTCGGTAATTATGGCGCCAACATCGGCATGAGCCCGACGACAAAGCTGAATATCAATAACTTTTGGGACGTCGCCGCCTTGCTTGCGAACTCCCTTGTCTTTCTAATGGTCGGACTTGAGATTACGAGAATTGACCTCACAGATAAATGGGGTTTGGCCGTTACGGCGATTGTGATTGTGCTTATCGCCCGAAGTGCCGCCGTCTATATCAGTCTGGCCTTTATCAAAAACTTTCCGGCTTCATGGCAGCATACGATTAATTGGGGCGGGCTGAAGGGTTCTCTATCCATCGCACTGGTGCTGAGCCTGCCGAGAGACTTTCCGGGGCGTGAAGACATTCTTGTGTTCGCCTTCAGTGTTGTTTTATTCTCCCTCGTTGTCCAGGGCCTCAGCATCAAACCGCTTCTTGAACGGTTAGGTGTGAATCAAAAAGATGAAGGCAATCAGGAATATGAGGAACTGCTAGCAAAAGGACATCGCTTAGAAACCGCCATCAAAGAAGTCCAGCAATCCAAACATCATTTGCTTATACACGAAGCTGTCTCCAGCGAACTGACAGACCAATACAAAGAAGAGGTCAGCCAGCTGCATCAACAAACAAATCAATTATTCGAAACGTACCCAGAACTCAAAAACAAACAACAAACCATTTTGAAGAAACATTCGTTATACGCTCAATACCAAGCGATTGAAAACCTATCAAAAGAAGATATCATCTCAAACGAAGTGGCTGAGCAAGAGCAAGCCCGGATCATTGATGAAATCGTTCGTTTGGAAGACGATCATTAATACACAAAAAAGCAGACTGTCAGCAGTCTGCTTTTTCCTTTATGATCTAAAAAAATCAATCAGCGGCTGAAAATCCTTAGACAAATCAACGTCATTCGGCTCTGCTTGAAGCAGGCGGTCAATCATGCGCTCCAGCTCCTCAACATCATTCTGATCCGTATACTCAATGAAGTTTAAGCCTTCAAGCCAATCTCGGTATGAATGTTTGGCTTTGCCATAGCTGTTCCCGAAGACAAGGCAAGGTGTTTTCGTGATAATCGAGAAAATCATCGCGTGAAGGCGGTCGGTAATCACCAATTTACTGGAGCCGATGCGGTCCAGCATCTCCATAAAATGCTTTTCACGATCGGCGTAATCGATGGTGTCGACCGTATCCAGCACCGTATCGGTACGCTCCGTGTAAGTTGTTTTTTCTGCCCATTTCTTCATCTGTGAAATAAAATCTTCGTCAGTCACTTTCTCCTTATCCGCTCTTAAAATAAAGAGAACACCGTCCCGCTCGAGCTCTCGCGGCACAATATCCAAGGATAACACCATGTCCGGTGTAAAGATCACATTGGAGTTGAAGGTCTCTTTCACCACATCGAGTGTTTGCGTCTCGCGCGCAGCAATCGTTAAGTTTGTATTTTGATGGTACGCATCCTGTGTTTTTTTCTTTTCCTTCTGCCCTTCCTCTGTATCCTCAAAATAAACGGATTGTGGCAAAGAAATCGATTTGTAGTCTTTAAACGCCGAGAAGACCTTTCTTCTGTCTTCCTCAATATCGAGATAAAGGTTTCCTAAGTTTCCTCCGCCTGTAAAGCAGACAATATCGTCTTCACGAATGATCTCCTTCACCAGTTCAATGCCCTCATCCGTCGCATAATCCATAATCTCAATGTATTCATAATACGGAAAGTGATTTTTGATAAATTTCTCTTCCGCATACGCAATCGCTTGGTCGCCAATGTTTGTGTAACTAGGGGAACCAAACAAAAATACTTTTCGTTTATCATTTAAAAGAGCTTCTGGCTCCACATTTGGCGCAATGCCTTTAACTAGTTTTTTGCCTTTGATTTCTTGTACAGTCATATCTGCGTCCTCCTTCTGGGATGAATTCCTCATTATGTGTTAACTGTCTCTACCCCAAAAGAAGGATGGCTATGCATTGGCATGTGCACCGGCTATATCAAAAACATCATTTTCGCCAATTTGATAGACGCCGCGATATCCCGCGCCGTTCTTTCCATATATTCCGCGGCATGTTCAAACGCGTCTTCTAGTGGCACGGCTCCGGGAACGATGCTGAAAAGCGCATCGATGCCGTGCTGGTAGACGGCATCACTATCCGATGATATTGATCCCGCAATGCCGATGACGGGCACATCGTATGATTTAGCCGCCTTGGCCACCCCGATCGGCGTTTTTCCGTGAACCGTTTGGCTGTCAATCCGGCCCTCCCCGGTAATTACAAGATCTGCATCTTGAACGATATTTTCAAAATCAACCGCTTCAAGAACAATATCAATGCCTCTTTTCAAGTCAGCCTGAAGAAAAGTCAGCAGGCTCCACCCAAGACCGCCCGCTGCACCGGCGCCCTCTGTATCTCGGAAGGTTGCTCCGAGCGCTTTTTCTGCGATATCAGCGAAATGGCTTACGTTCTGGTCTAGTACATCCACCATGTCGGACGTCGCGCCTTTTTGCGGCCCGAAAACAGCCGTAGCTCCTTTTGGCCCTGTCAACGGATTATCCACGTCACACGCGACTTCCAGTTTGACATTCTGCAACCTGGAATCAAGCCCGCTAATATCTATTGATGCAAGCTGTGATAGCGCGCCGCCCCCTGGGCCGATCTCGCGTCCTGAGTCATCAAGAAGCCTTCCGCCCAATGCCTGGATCATTCCGGCTCCTCCATCGTTCGTGGCGCTCCCCCCGATTCCGATGATCAAACGCTCCGCTCCCGCATCAAGAGCCGCTCCGATTAATTCTCCCGTTCCTTTTGTTGTGGTGACGAGCGGATTTCGTTTATCAACGGGCACCAGATGCAGCCCTGAAGCAGCAGCCATTTCAATCACAGCTGTTCTCCCATCACCCATCATGCCAAAAAACGCTTTTACCGGTTTCTCCAGCGGTCCTGTCACAACCTGCTCTATGACCCTTCCATTTGTGGCATCAACGAGCGACTGAACTGTTCCCTCGCCGCCGTCCGCCATCGGCACTTTTCTGTAATCAGCACCCGGGAAGACCGATTTGAAACCTCTTTCTATCGCGTCGGCGGCCTCCAAAGCTGATAAACTTTCCTTAAAAGAATCAGGTGCAATGATGATTTTCATCCAAATCGCCTCTTTCAAAACATGATTCATTAACCTATTGATCTCCAATGTACCATACTGCCGCTGGAAATAAATACTATATAATATGGTAAAAATTTAATTAAAAATTAGAAATGAAAGTGTTTGCATAAAAGAAACATTCACGTTATCATACTTGTATACAAGTATACTCCTTGAGTGAGGAAGGTGAGTGTATGCTAGACTCCAAAGACCTGTTGTATCCCGCAAAGTGGCTCTCAAAAGCGTCAACCGGGGTTCGTGTCGCTTACGAGCTGAGAATGCGGATCGTTTCAGGCCTGATTGAAAGCGGTACCATTTTATCAGAAAATACGATAGCCGCCGAGTTTTCAGTAAGCCGTTCGCCGGTTCGTGAAGCACTAAAAATACTCGCATCCGAAAAAATCATCCGCTTAGAACGAATGGGAGCGGTCGTAATTGGTTTAACTGAGAAGGAAATCGCGGAAATTTATGATGTGCGTTTACTATTAGAAACATTTGTCTTTGAACGGCTCGTCAAAATAGACATTGAGCCTTTAGTTAAGGATCTCAGCAAAATTCTTGAAATGATGAAAGTTTCAATCAAATATGAAGACGCTGACGAATTTTCATTTCAAGATGTGCTGTTCCATGAAACGATAATCAGAGCCATCGATCATTCATACATTCAAATGATCTGGAACAATCTAAAACCTGTCATGGAAAGCTTTATTCTTTTATCCATGCGGGTACGGTTAAAGGAAAAATATGATGACTTCACAAGGATTTTAGATAACCATGAGCTTTATATTCAAGCCATCAAAACAAAGGATAGGGCGCTGATGATTCAGTCGCTTCACCAAAACTTTGATGATGTGCAAGAAAAGGTAGAAGACCTGTGGCTCTCACAACAAATGCTGGCAAAAGGAGCTGAATGCAACAATGACTAGTTATATGTTAGGAATCGATATCGGCACAACAAGCACAAAAGCTGTGCTGTTCAGTGAAAACGGAGATGTGGTACAGAAAGAAAGCATCGGCTACCCGCTCTATACACCGGACATCTCAACAGCTGAACAAAATCCGGAAGAGATTTTTCAGGCCGTCATTCAAACAACAGCGAGAATTACAAAACAGCATCCCGAAAAACAGATCTCTTTCATTTCATTCAGCAGCGCCATGCACAGCGTCATTGCAATCGACGAAAATGACAAGCCGCTGACGCCATGCATCACATGGGCCGACAACCGAAGCGAAAGCTGGGCGCATAAGATCAAGGATGAATTGAACGGACATGAGGTGTACAAACGGACGGGAACACCGATTCATCCGATGTCACCGTTAAGTAAAATTGCCTGGATCACGAATGAACGGAAAGAAATCGCTTCCAAGGCAAAAAAATATATCGGCATCAAAGAGTACATGTTTAAACAGCTGTTCAATGAGTATGTCATCGATTACTCCTTGGCATCAGCGACAGGCATGATGAACCTGAAAAGCTTGGATTGGGACGAAGAGGCACTGCGCATCGCAGGCATTACGCCGGATCACTTATCCAAACTCGTACCGACAACCGAGATCTTTCAGCACTGCAGCCCGGAAATAGCGATTCAGATGGGAATCGATCCGGAAACGCCTTTTGTCATCGGGGCCAGCGACGGCGTGCTCTCCAACCTCGGCGTCAACGCCATTAAAAAAGGCGAAATCGCCGTCACCATTGGAACAAGCGGCGCCATCCGGACAATTATTGACAAGCCGCAAACCGATGAAAAAGGGAGAATTTTCTGCTACGCCTTGACGGACAAGCATTGGGTGATCGGGGGACCTGTGAACAATGGGGGCATCGTCCTTCGCTGGATCAGAGACGAGTTTGCCTCTTCCGAAATCGAAACAGCGACACGGCTGGGCATTGATCCATATGACGTGCTGACGAAAATTGCCCAACGCGTCAGACCCGGTTCTGACGGTCTGCTGTTCCACCCATATCTCGCCGGAGAACGTGCTCCGTTGTGGAATCCAGATGTACGCGGCTCCTTTTTCGGCCTGACCATGTCACATAAGAAAGAGCATATGATACGCGCGGCATTAGAAGGCGTCATTTACAACCTGTACACGGTGTTCCTGGCGTTAACAGAATGCATGGATGGCCCGGTAACCCGCATCCAAGCGACAGGGGGATTTGCAAGGTCGGAGGTTTGGCGCCAAATGATGTCGGATATCTTCGAATCAGAGGTTGTCGTTCCGGAAAGCTACGAAAGCTCATGTCTCGGCGCCTGCATTTTAGGCCTGTATGCGACAGGAAAAATCGATTCTTTTGACGCCGTGTCCGACATGATCGGCAGCACATACAGACATACGCCGATCGAAGACTCAGCCAAAGAGTACAGAACATTAATGCCGATTTTCATCAATCTATCAAGATCCTTAGAAAATCAATATACGCAAATTGCAAATTATCAGAGGGGCTTAATCACACACAAATAGTACATGACATGAAGGGGAGGGCATTACCATGCCGTTAATCATCGTTGCACTTGGGATCTTAGCATTACTATTTTTGATTATGGGCTTAAAACTAAACACATTTATTTCCCTGCTGGTCGTATCGTTCGGCGTGGCACTGGCACTCGGGATGCCGTTCGATAAAGTTGTCAGCTCCATCGAACAAGGAATAGGGGGGACTCTTGGCCACATCGCGCTCATCTTCGGACTCGGTGCGATGCTGGGCAAGCTGATCGCGGATTCAGGAGGCGCACAGCGCATTGCGATGACGCTCGTTAACAAATTCGGTGAGAAAAATATTCAATGGGCTGTTGTCATTGCCTCATTCATTATTGGGATTGCGTTATTTTTTGAAGTAGGACTCGTTCTATTAATTCCCATTGTCTTTGCGATTTCAAGAGAATTGAAGATTTCTATTTTATTTCTCGGAATCCCGATGGTCGCAGCACTATCCGTCACGCACGGTTTTCTGCCGCCGCACCCGGGACCAACGGCGATCGCTGGTGAGTATGGCGCAAACATTGGAGAAGTGCTGCTGTACGGCTTTATCGTTGCTGTTCCGACAGTGCTCATCGCAGGACCGTTATTTACAAAGTTCGCGAAAAAAATCGTTCCTGCATCATTTGAGAAAAACGGCAATATTGCATCACTCGGCACACAAAAAACGTTTAACCTTGAAGAAACACCCGGCTTTGGAATCAGTGTCTTTACTGCAATGCTCCCGATTATCATCATGTCGGTCGCGACCATTATCGACCTGCTTCAAGAAACAATCGGGT
Organism: Bacillus sp. ATD; assembly: GCF_050585765.1. Classification (NCBI taxonomy): domain Bacteria; kingdom Bacillati; phylum Bacillota; class Bacilli; order Caryophanales; family Bacillaceae; genus Bacillus; species Bacillus sp. ATD. The sequence goes on from NZ_JBOBQH010000006.1 coordinate 127,648, forward strand.
TTGCAGATAATGGCGTTTTAGCTTTTATCAGATTGATTGGAAACGCGTCGACTGCTATGATTATTTCGTTATTGGTTGCAGTCTATACAATGGGGATCAAACGCAACATTCCAGTCAAAACTGTGATGGACTCTTGTTCAACTGCCATTTCACAAATCGGCATGATGCTTTTAATCATCGGAGGCGGCGGCGCCTTCAAACAAGTGCTGATCAACGGCGGTGTTGGCGATTACGTAGCAGACTTATTCAAAGGAACGGCATTATCGCCAATCATTCTGGCATGGCTTATCGCAGCGATCCTGCGCATTTCTCTAGGTTCAGCCACTGTTGCCGCGCTAAGCACAACGGGTTTGGTCATACCGTTATTGGGGCATTCTGATGTTAACCTGGCGTTAGTCGTGCTTGCAACAGGCGCCGGAAGTGTCATCGCTTCACACGTCAATGACGCCGGCTTCTGGATGTTCAAGGAATACTTCGGATTAAGCATGAAAGAAACATTTGCCACATGGACATTGCTGGAAACCATTATTTCCGTTGCTGGACTGGGATTCATTTTATTGTTAAGTTTAGTTGTATGAAATTAAGAAGGAGCTGTAACACATGTTGAATACGATTGGTGTCATAGGCTTAGGCGTAATGGGAAGCAACATCGCCTTAAACATGGCAAATAAAGGTGAAAACGTCGCTGTCTATAATTACACCAGAGATCTAACGGACCAGCTTGTTCAAAAGCTGGATGGACAATCTCTCAGCCCGTATTACGAGTTAGAGGACTTTGTTCAATCGTTAGAGAAACCAAGAAAAATCTTTTTGATGGTCACAGCGGGTAAACCCGTAGATTCCGTCATCCAATCATTAATGCCTTTGCTTGAAGAAGGCGACGTCATCATGGATGGAGGAAACTCCCACTATGAAGACACAGAAAGAAGATATGACGAGCTGAAGGAAAAAGGGATCGGCTACCTGGGAGTCGGCATTTCCGGCGGTGAAGTCGGCGCATTAACAGGGCCTTCCATCATGCCGGGCGGAGATCGCGATGTCTATGAGAAAGCCGCTCCTATCCTGACAAAAATCGCAGCTCAAGTCGGAAACGACCCTTGCTGTGTCTATATCGGACCAAAAGGAGCAGGGCACTTTACAAAAATGGTGCACAACGGCATTGAGTATGCCGACATGCAGCTGATTGCAGAAGCGTATACGTTTCTGAGAGAAACGCTGCGTCTGCCGCTTGATGAAATTGCATCTATTTTTGAAACATGGAATCAAGGTGAGCTGAAAAGCTATTTAATAGAGATTACAGCTGAGATTTTACGCAAAAAAGACGAAAAAACAGGGCAGCCTCTGATCGATGTCATTCTTGATAAAACCGGCCAAAAAGGAACCGGAAAATGGACGAGCATGCAGGCAATTGATAACGGCATCCCCTCCACGATCATCACAGAGTCCTTGTTCGCCCGCTACTTGTCATCCTTAAAAGAAGAACGGATGGCAGCTCAAGACGTATTAGCAGGCCCGGAATCCGAAGAAAAACACTTGGATAAAGACACCTGGATTGAATACGTCAGACAGGCTCTTTACATGGGGAAAGTATGCGCCTATGCACAAGGCTTTGCCCAATATAAGATGTCATCTGAGCTTTACGGCTGGAATCTGCCGCTCAAAGACATCGCCTTGATTTTCCGAGGCGGCTGCATCATCCGCGCTGATTTCCTAAACGTGATCAGCGAAGCATTCAGTGAGCAGCCAAATCTGGCTAACCTGCTGATCGCGCCTTATTTCACAGATAAGCTCCATGCCTATCAAACAGGCCTGCGAAAAGTCGTTTGCGAGGGTATCAGCACCGGAATCTCTTTCCCATGCTTAACTACCGCGCTCTCTTATTACGACGGCTACCGCACAGGGCGTTCCAATGCGAACCTCTTGCAGGCACAGCGCGATTACTTTGGCGCTCACACGTACGAACGGACTGATATGGACGGCGTTTTCCATACGAATTGGTCTGAATAACCTGTCATCAAAAACACGGTCAGTTTCAACTGAACCGTGTTTTTTTCATCTATGATTTCTTCTCAAACAACAGAAGACATAAGTTATGTTTTAAATATCATAAACAGTGATACAATAATAGCTAGAAACAATCCCCAAGACCATCATGTGACAGCGGCTTGCTGTTTTGTTCTATTCTGCTTTTGGTCATTGTCCTTTGCTCCTTGCCTATGGTGTCATAAAATGTTCAAATGCTCAAAACGTTCTGGCATTCTCATTTACAAAAGTCCCTGAAAACCTTGTCTAATTGAGAATCAGCCTCTCATCTGTTATAAAAGAAATGCCTAAATCCTACCTATCACACCTTTAACAAGATGAAAAAAAGTAGGTTATGGCTTGACAAAAAATATATATTAATTAATAATTCATATATAATTAGAATTATTATTGAAAGCGAATATGCTTTCTAATACATTTTTAGGAGGAATATACATTATGTCTTTAATCGGTAAAGAAGTACTTCCATTCGAAGCAAAAGCATTCAAAAACGGTGAATTCATCGATGTAACAAACGAATCTTTGAAAGGCCAATGGAGCGTGTTCTGCTTCTACCCAGCAGATTTCTCTTTCGTATGCCCAACTGAGCTTGAAGATCTTCAAAACCAATACGCTGCACTTCAAGAATTAGGTGTTGAAGTATACTCTATCTCTACAGATACTCACTTCGTACACAAAGGCTGGCATGACAGCTCTGAAAAAATCGGCAAAATCACTTACGCAATGATCGGTGACCCATCTCAAACGATCTCTCGCAACTTCGATGTTCTTGACGAAGAATCTGGTCTTGCTGACCGCGGAACATTCATCATCGATCCAGATGGCGTTATCCAAACTGTAGAAATCAATGCGGGCGGTATCGGCCGTGACGCAAGCAACCTGATCAGCAAAGTAAAAGCAGCTCAATACGTTCGTCAAAACCCAGGCGAAGTTTGCCCGGCTAAATGGGAAGAAGGCGGCGAAACTCTTACACCTAGCCTTGATCTAGTAGGTAAAATCTAAGGAGTGCATTCAATTGGTACTTGATGCAAATATCAAAGCACAATTAAATCAATATATGCAGCTAATTGAGAATGACATTGTTCTCAAAGTTAGCGCAGGCGAAGATGACACTTCTAAGGACATGCTGGCTCTCGTTGATGAGCTGGCTTCCATGTCATCTAAAATTTCAGTTGAAAAAGCTGAATTAAACAGAACGCCAAGCTTCAGTGTCAATCGTGTCGGAGAAGACACTGGCGTGACTTTCGCCGGTATCCCTCTGGGCCACGAATTTACATCATTAGTATTGGCATTGCTCCAAGTGAGCGGCAGACCGCCTAAGGTAGACCAAAAAGTCATTGATCAGGTGAAGAAGATCAGCGGTGAATACCACTTTGAATCTTATATCAGCCTGACATGCCATAACTGTCCTGATGTTGTACAAGCTTTAAACATGATGAGCGTGCTGAACCCGAACATTACGCACACGATGATTGACGGTGCAGCATACAAAGCAGAAGTTGAAAGCAAAAACATTATGGCAGTGCCGACCGTTTACCTGAATGGCGAATCGTTCGGAAGCGGCCGTATGACGCTTGAAGAGATTCTTGCGAAAATGGGCAGCGGCGCAGATGCATCTGAGTTTGCTGACAAAGAGCCGTTTGACGTTCTTGTTGTCGGAGGCGGACCTGCTGGTGCAAGTGCAGCGATCTACACTGCACGTAAAGGCATCCGCACTGGTGTTGTCGCTGAGCGCTTCGGCGGACAGGTTCTCGACACCATGAGCATCGAAAACTTCATCAGCGTCAAAGCGACGGAAGGACCGAAGCTGGCGGCAAGTCTTGAAGAGCATGTGAAGGAATATGATATTGATGTCATGAACCTTCAGCGTGCGAAACGCCTTGAGAAGAAAGATCTGTTCGAGCTTGAACTCGAAAACGGCGCTGTCCTGAAAAGTAAAACAGTGATCCTTTCAACAGGTGCACGCTGGCGCAATGTCAACGTACCTGGTGAACAAGAGTTCAAAAACAAAGGTGTCGCATACTGCCCGCACTGTGATGGGCCATTGTTTGAAGGCAAGGACGTTGCGGTGATCGGCGGCGGAAACTCTGGAATCGAAGCAGCGATTGACCTTGCAGGTATTGTCAATCACGTTACCGTGCTAGAATTCGCGCCAGAACTGAAAGCAGACGAAGTCCTGCAAAAACGTCTCTACAGCCTGCCAAACGTCACTGTCGTAAAAAATGCACAAACAAAAGAAATCACAGGCGATCAAAGCGTTAACGGCATCACATACACAGACCGCGAAACAGGGGAAGAAAAACACGTTGAACTCCAAGGTGTATTCGTCCAAATCGGTCTCGTGCCAAACACAGAATGGTTAGAAGGAACGGTTGAACGCAACCGCATCGGCGAAATCATTGTCGACAAACACGGCGCAACAAGCGTACCTGGCTTATTTGCTGCCGGCGACTGCACAGACAGTGCGTACAATCAGATTATTATTTCTATGGGTTCAGGTGCAACTGCCGCTCTCGGCGCGTTTGATTACCTAATCCGTAACTAATATAAGAAATCCGCTATATTGCCAGATTGGCAGGATAGCGGATTTTTCTTTTTCTACAGAAAAAACCCGAACCAGGCACTACGGTAAATTCGGGCCAGCTTCTTATAGTTCCTCGCCGTTCGTTTGAATGACGTTTTTGTACCACTCAAAGGAATCTTTCTTATACCGCTTCATGGATCCGTTTCCTTCATTGTCACGATCAACATAGATCATGCCGTAGCGTTTTTTCATTTCGCCAGTTGTGAAGGAGACAATATCAATAATGCCCCGCGGCGTGTTGCCGATTAAATCCACACCATCGTACGTGACCACTTTTTCCAGTGCTTCAATATGTGATCTCTAATATTGAATTCGTTCCTGATCATGGATCTTGCCGTCCTCCTCCAGCGTATCCACCGCGCCAAAGCCGTTTTCAGCAATGAATAACGGAATTTGGTATCGGTCATAAAAACGATTTAACGTATATCTCAGCCCGGTTGGATCAATCGCCCATCCCCAGTCACTCGATGTGATGTACGGATTTTCGACCCATTCAGCAAGCCGCCGTTGACAATATCGCCCGTATTATCATTTTTCACATCGTTTTCAGCTCAGAGGAAGCGACATCTTCGTCAGAAAGCACAAACGAAAAGGCTACCTCAGCCTCCTGTCCAACCAGGGATTTAAAAAAGACCTCGAGGATTTCAACGTCACCTCAAAAGTCATCGAAATGGATGTGAGAAAGCCAACACCGGAAGCGGCGGAAAACCTGAACATCGGAATGGACGAGGACATCTACTATGTCAAAAGGGTCCGCTACATCAACGGCCAGACCCTTTGCTACGAAGAGTCTTACTACAACAAATCGATCGTGACGTATTTAAACAACGAAATCGTCTCCCACTCCATCTTCCATTACATCCGGGAAGGACTGGGGTTGAAGATTGGTTTTTCTGATTTGTTTCTGCACGTGGACCAGCTTAATGAGGAGGAAGCGGAATATTTGGGGTTAGAGGCTGGACTGCCGAAGCTGTATATAGAAAGTATTTTTCACCTGACAAATGGGCAGCCGTTTGATTACTCGAAGATTTCGTATAATTATAAGCAGTCGCAGTTTGTGGTGCAGGCTAATAGTTTTTTGCTGTAAAGCCAATTATTGAAAAGACCAAGAAAATTCATTCTCGGTCTTTTCTGTGTAAATTCGTTCTTTTTTACGAGTGAAAGCCTTGGTGTTTATTTATGTTCTAGTACAACTTGTACATCATCCGTTTTCATTTCATCAAAATAACTTGTAAACTCAGAAACACCTGAATAAGAAATACAAAGGTATTCTTTCGCACGAGTCATACCAATGTACATCAAAGACACGTCCCTTTCCTTATCTTTTTCAAGCTCAAACGGCATTAGATCCGCTTTCACTAAAAAAACAGCCTGAAAATCAAGTCCTTTACTGCTATCAATCGTGCAGATTTTGACTGTGTCTTCTTCTGGATTGAAATTACGCTTAGTGACCTCGTTTTCCGCAATCCAGTTATATGGAATTCCTTCTGCCTGAAGTGCTCTTTGTATCGCTTGAACAACGTTGCATGTTTTCGTCCTCTTTACTCGATAAAGAATTGCAATTTCTGAATAAGGAACTCTTTTTTCTACACGGAGGTCTACTATTTGTTTAGCAATCACCCTCATTTCTTCCCCAATCGTATCAAACTTTAATATGGCAGGCTCCGGTCCCTTACGTTTTGTACTTTTAGGAGAGATAATCTCCACACCTTCTGTCTGTCCCTGTTTAACTTTGTTTTTTAAGGCTGAATGCTTCTCATAGAAATTCCAAGCAAACGAAACAATTTGAGATGTATTTCGATAATTGATATTTAATATTTTGGATCTTCCTCTGAAATCCAGTCCTGTATCTTTTACATAGCTCCTCTTACTGCCATAAATAGATTGTGCTCTATCTTCTACCAAAAGTAATGATTTCGTTTCAGGATTCAAACATAAGCTAGCCAAATGAAGCCAATTCCCTTCAAAGTCTTGGCCCTCATCGATTAAAATGGCATCGTACTTTGGAGAGATTGCCTTGCCGTTTTCTAGTTGTTCAATGTATTGATCTATCTTATACGGATTTGTTTTAAGTTCTTTCTTGAGCCATTGATGAAAATTAAAAATCTGCACATTCTTAGGAACTTGGGGTTCCTCATATTTTCCTTCTTCGATATATATAGGGTCAATTAAGTTCTCTAAATCAGCATACTTAGACCGAACCATTTGAGTTATATTTTGCGCCAAAGAAATGTTGAAACAGAGAATTAATATCTTCCAACCTGGGTGATTCTTTGCTAGCATTTTTGCACGGCTGGCCAAAATTAAAGTTTTGCCACTGCCAGCCACACCACGAATTAACCGGTGCTTATCACCAATTTGCTTAGCCATATTTTCTTGATGCAGATCCATTGTTTTTATATCACGTAGTGATAAGAGGAGCTGATCGCGATACGGAACAGGTTCTTTAAACTCTGCCCCAAGACGAACTTCAGGGAACAGATAGTAACGAATGGTGTTTATATCTTCATATGTAAGGGGATCTTTCAGTTGGAATGGAACATGAAACATTTGAAGCAATTTTTCTATTAACACTTCTTCAGAAAACTGGTCGCTGTCGGGATCTATTTGATCACGAGCTAAAATAAATTCTGGATCAATCACTTCATACACTTGTTTTTCAAGTAGTTGAACTTCATCTAACCTCGTAAACACTACACCATAGCCATATGGAAATTTCAGTTTAAACTGATATTTACCCTCCATATATATTAAATTTTTATCTTTTTTTAGTACATCTGTTATTTTAAATGCATACTCTCTAGCTTGTTTTAATGGACTCTTTACACTATGCAGATCGCCAGACGAATTCCGAATGGTCCAGTCATCTTTAGTGAAATGATAAAACGTATTTTTCGTGTAATCCTTGACTTCAAGCACTAGCAATCCTAAGTCAGGCCCAATGATAACAAAATCAGGACGTACACCTTTAATTTCAGGTTCATAGTAAACAATATAATCATCTGGTAGATGCTCCTTTAGTGTACGAAACAATAACCTCTCTCCCGCTGTGGCCGTGCTTCGAATTGATTCAGGTACCGTTATGGCCATTTTTACCGACTCCTTTATCTGAAATATCATATATTTAAATTATCGGAAACTCTCAAGTAAAATAAAGGAAATTGTGCTAAAAATAAAACATCCTTATTATGAAGGATGCTTTCAGTTATATATCAATTTGTGCCGGCTCTCTGGAAATAAATGATTCAATATTTTCAATACGATAAGCTGTATAAGGATGAGTCGAAGCTAATAAAGCTAAAAATCCTTTTCTCGACTCAATATTTTCACGCTCTAAGTCATAAAAAAATGAAAGAAGTTCCTGGCCATAACCTGCTTTAGCTGCAACTTCATCAGCTCTATACTCAAAATCCCTGCTGCCAAAGTTAACAAAATAAAAACCAATACGAAAATATTGCACTTGAGCCAAATTAACCATTTTAAAGAATAACTTAAATAGTCCTGTTGTAACCGTAGCATTTGAACCGCCTAAAAAACCTTCAAAGAATGCGAAAATAAGAGAAAGAAAAAATCCAATAATATACATGGGTAACAATGCCGCAGTTAAAGCAGCAAAGCCTGCGTTAAATAAAGTAAAGTGAAGAGTATCTTTATTAGCTAAATGACCATATTCGTGCGCTACAACTGCTTTCAACTGTCCCTCAGTTAAGTGATTCATCGCAGCGCTCGTAATTCCTATTGTTTTAAATCCTAATGCAACAGCATTGATATCAGCATGGTTTATAACGAAAACATCCGCTTTTTTTAAGGTTGGATACTGTCTTTGAACATTACGATAAACTTCATCATTGATGTTTGAAAGATACTGCTTTTCATACAGGGTTGCCGGACGTCTTAAGCCCATTCTAATTCTGTTTTTCCAATCTCCAAAAAAACCGTAATTTAAAATAAAGAAAACCCCATAAACTAATAAAATAAAGCAAGTCGCTTGAAAAGTTTTCACAGGAAAAACAGTTTTAAATAGAAAGATAGAAATAAAAACAGTCAGACATGACCAACCAATGTACGTGTAGTTAAATTTACATTTTCTAACTTCCAAGCTAATCACCTTCTTTAATAAATGATGACACTCTATATTATCGGCATTTAGGATAAAATTGTAAAGAGGGCACATTTTATACAATCATTAAAGCCGCTCTGGCTTTATAACATGGTTCTTATAATACTCTTTTCCTCTTCAGTTTAAGAATCCCTAGCAACTTCTGAATGTATAGAGCTGAATCCTCTAGACATCTGTGCTACCTAAAAAAGGTGCAAGAGAGTATCTCTCTTGCACCTAATATAGAATACGTCATTTACTTATAATAATTATAATTATTAAATGTTGCGATCATATCTTCTTGTGTTCCTTTGTTTCCGCGGTTCGTATTAAAGTATAACGTGCCATCATCAAAATCAACAGATTCTATTTCAAAAAGTGTATAGGCACCGCTGGTAATCCGGAAAGATAAGTTGTTACGGGTGAACAATTCTTTCGAAAAGTCAGCTGTTTGAGTTGCTTTTTGTTCTTTAATCAAACTATTTATATCCAAAGGATACGTTAATATAATGCTAACATTAGAGGCATTTCCATTTGCATCTGGTTTTGAAAGCGGCACATATAAGGTTCCTTGATAGAAGGAAATCCCTTGCTGGATGTATTTAGAAACATCTTCTATCTTATTATTTACTATAGCTTTCGTATAATTGAGTTTAAAAGTAGCCTCATAGTCAAATCGTCCAGTTTTATCATTAAATGTACCAACGAAAAACCTTTTTCCTGATCTAACGATAAATTTATCTGTTCCGACAGAATATGTAATGCCACTTACAGATAAATTAGAACCCTTATAATTCAAAACATAAGTTTTGGCAACTTTGTATGTTTTCTTTGTTGTATCTACACTCAGTTTTATTATTTTATTGACATATTTAGTTCCATCTGACATTGGAGCAACATAAACGCTTATGTTTTTATCACCTGCAGATGCTTTTACAGCTAAATCATTAGCGTGACCTAAATCATAACTAGTACTATTTGTGTCTGAATTTTTAAGTAGTGTAACAGTTCTATTACTCGATGTACTGCTCATTTTAATAGAGAATAATTGAGTTTTTTGAGTTGCGCTGTTCAGTTTTGCTGCATAAATAGCATTATTGTTGCGATCCACACACATTCCCTGCATCGCAGTAAAATACCCTGATTTTGATAAAGGTGTATAAGTTGTATACGTGTTAAAGTAACCGGATTGAGCGTATACAGTTGTGGCAGCTAAACTGCTTATAGCTAAGACAACCGCCGTTATTAAGACTTTTGGTTTTCTAAACATCCATGCTATCCTCCTATATTTTATTTCCAAATTATATATTGAAGCGATTTTATCGTCAATGCATTACCCATTTATGTAAATTCGATTTCTTACCTTATATACTAAGAAATTGTTTGTTTAACCATTAAATATTGAAAACAAAAAGACCTACCAACGTCTGAAGACTTTTGGAGGATTCAATGTAATGAAATTCAGTAATTTTTATATATAAGGATTTAACAGGAAAAATATCTCTGTTAGTATGGCAACCAAAGGAGAAGGATAATGAAGCTAACCACAGTAAAATTGGCGGCCTTGGTATTCCTAGTAGGTGCCTTATCCCTCCCGGTTTTACCCATTGCAGCGGATGCTACAGAATCCCAAGCTACATACATAGTTGAAAACCTCAACGATAGTGAGCTGAAGATGACGTTCGATCATGCAGATGTTCAGCTTGCTGATGGAAATGCAATATTAAAAGATCATGTAACAGGCGAAGAACAAGTTCTCCCTAAAAGCTCAACTGACAAAAATGGTGATCCTGTTACACTTCAATACGAAAAAATTGATCATGGCGTTTTGATCAAAGTTGTAAACCAAGACTCTAGACAAACTAGCCGTACAATCAGCACTCAATCCGTTGGAAAATGTATTCTAGGTACTGGCGGCGGTGCGATAACAGGTGGAGGTACACTAGGTCTTGCAGGAGCTGCCGTAGGAACAGTCACAATCCCCGGTATTGGAACTGTAGGGGCTGGCGCTGTTGGTGCGATTACCGGCGCTGTTGGCGGTGCGATGACAGGGGCTGCTGCATCTTGCTTCTAATATAGAACTCTTCTTTCATTAACTATGGAAGGTGGTCGACATGTACAAAATCATCATTCCTGCAATACTAGCCATCTTTGCGCTCTGGATACTCTTACAGATTTCCCTGGAGATGAGCATCGTTAAGAATCCAATGAACTACTTTATCGTATTCATTATCTTTTTCCTCTTTATCAAGATGTTGAAAGAAAAACAATAATAGTTTGCTTTGAACAGGAAACCAGATTTGACATCTGGTTTTTTTGTGTTTCACTTTATCCACTCGTTTCAATTGTCTCTAAAAGCAGTTATGCGGTACTATCATATAAAGGTCCAATGAAGAAAAACAATGTCATACTTTTAAATTCACCTTATCATGCACATGATCATATATAGGGGTTTATTCTAAAAAGGGGATGGACGATTTTGGAAAGCAAGTATCTAGATCTACTCGCGCAAAAATACGATTGTGAAGAAAAAGTGGTAACAGAAATCATTAATTTGAAAGCGATATTGAACCTGCCAAAAGGCACTGAGCATTTTGTCAGTGATTTGCACGGGGAATATCAGGCATTCCAGCACGTGCTGCGCAATGGTTCAGGACGAGTCAAAGAGAAGATACGCGACATCTTCAGCGGTGTCATTTACGATAGAGAAATCGATGAATTAGCGGCATTGGTCTATTATCCGGAAGACAAATTGAAGTTAATCAAACATGACTTTGATGCGAAACCGGCATTAAACGAGTGGTATAAAGAAACGATTAATCGAATGATTAAGCTCGTTTCATATTGCTCCTCCAAGTATACCCGCTCCAAATTGCGCAAAGCACTGCCTGCCCAATTTGCTTATATTACGGAGGAACTGCTATACAAAACAGAACAAGCTGGCAACAAGGAGCAATATTACTCCGAAATCATTGAGCAGATCATTGAGCTTGGCCAAGCCGATAAGCTGATCACCGGCCTTGCTTACAGCGTTCAGCGGCTGGTGGTCGACCATCTGCATGTTGTCGGCGATATTTACGACCGCGGACCGCAGCCGGATAGAATTATGGAAGAACTGATTAACTATCATTCTGTCGATATTCAATGGGGAAATCACGATGTCCTTTGGATTGGCGCCTACTCCGGTTCCAAAGTGTGCCTGGCCAATATTATCCGCATCTGTGCCCGCTACGACAACCTGGATATTATTGAAGATGTGTACGGCATTAACCTGAGACCGCTGCTGAACCTGGCCGAAAAATATTATGACGATAATCCAGCGTTCCGTCCAAAAGCAGACGACAACAGGCCAGAGGATGAGATTAAGCAAATCACCAAAATCCATCAAGCGATTGCGATGATCCAATTCAAGCTTGAGAGCCCGATTATCAAGAGACGGCCGAACTTTAATATGGAAGAGCGGCTGTTATTAGAGAAAATAGATTACGACAAAAACGAAATCACGCTAAACGGAAAAACATATCAACTGGAAAACACCTGCTTTGCGACGATTAATCCGGAGCAGCCTGACCAGCTATTAGAAGAAGAAGCAGAAGTCATAGACAAGCTGCTATTCTCTGTCCAGCATTCCGAAAAGCTGGGCCGCCATATGAATTTTATGATGAAAAAAGGCAGCCTTTATTTAAAATATAACGGCAACCTGTTGATTCACGGCTGTATTCCTGTCGATGAAAACGGCAATATGGAAACGATGATGATTGAGGATAAACCGTATGCGGGCCGTGAGCTGCTCGATGTATTTGAACGATTCTTACGGGAAGCGTTTGCCCACCCGGAAGAAACCGATGACCTGGCGACTGATATGGCCTGGTATTTATGGACAGGCGAGTATTCCTCCCTCTTCGGAAAACGCGCCATGACGACATTTGAGCGCTATTTCATTAAAGAAAAGGAAACACATAAAGAAAAGAAAAACCCGTATTATTATTTACGAGAAGACGAGGCAACCTGCCGAAACATCCTGGCAGAATTCGGCCTCAATCCAGATCATGGCCATATCATCAACGGCCATACACCCGTAAAAGAAATCGAAGGAGAAGACCCAATCAAAGCAAACGGAAAAATGATCGTCATCGACGGCGGCTTCTCCAAAGCCTACCAATCCACAACAGGCATCGCCGGCTACACGCTGCTATACAACTCCTACGGCATGCAGCTCGTCGCCCATAAACACTTCAACTCCAAGGCAGAAGTCCTAAGCACCGGAACCGACGTCTTAACGGTGAAACGATTAGTGGACAAAGAGCTTGAGCGGAAGAAAGTGAAGGAAACGAATGTGGGTGAGGAATTGCTGCAGGAAGTTGCGATTTTGGAGAGTTTGCGGGAGTATCGGTATATGAAGTGAGGGGTGTGGGGTTCAGGGATTATATTCTTTGGGCCCATTTTTACAATCGACTATAAATCAACAAAAAGCCTCTCAAAATAGGGTTTTGAGAGGCTCACTATCAAACATGAAAAGTACTTCTATTAGTGTTAGGTCTTATGACTTGATCTACATTCTCAGCAATCGATTTATAATTTTGTTTTTTTGATAAACGATCATAATCCCCAACAATATAAAACTCTTTTTTTGCCCTTGTAACTGCAACATTAATTAAATTAGGCTTTGAGCACGACCAATTTGCCGCTCCATCACTATTTTGATCTGTCCCCACTACAAAGTAAACAGTGTCGGCTTCTTTTCCTTGAAAGGTATGGGTAGTTCCTATTGAGCTTCGAGTCCAATCATTTACTATTTTCTTTGGTACATTTAATTCTGCTAACCGCTTTTTAATTGTTTTTCTGAGACCATCTTTCACTGCTGTAAAGGGAGTAATAACATATAAATCAGGAGCATTTAATGTATTTTCCCATTTTTGATAAATCTCTTCAGCAACTAAATCTGCCTGCTCTTTTACAAACTGCTTATTAACCGCTACTCCCTTACAGTCAAACCATTCGCTTTTCCCTTGTTTTTTTATCGCTAAAACCATTTTATTATCATAAGCAATTTGATTAGCGATTGTAAACATTGGATTTAAGCATCTCCTATGAACCCATAAAGGTATCCCTATCCACTGTCCTTTATTGTTATACATTCCAAATGGATTCGCCGCATCCGCCAGTGATTGTACAGAACTCCCTATTTCAATAAACCGATCTTCAATACCATAAAATTTTTTTATATCTCCTAATATTGTTCGATCAATGGTGACAACTGGTTCAATCTGGATTGGATCACCAACAACGACAACTTTTTGAGACCTCCATAATGCGCCTGCCGCTTGTTGCGGAGTAGCTTGTCCCGCTTCATCTATAAATAAGTAACGAATAAAATCACGACCAACTCCTTTATACATTGTTCGAACACTGGCAAAGGTTGTACTTATTACGGGTGTGATTAAATGGATTACACCCCACATATGTTGTAACCACATTCTGTGCTCAGTCTGATTTAAATCTAACTTACTTCGATAATTTAACAAACGCAAACTTGATTTTATTGCTTTATAATTAAATATCAAAAACAATTTGTGGACTTTCATTCCCTTTAAAAAAAGAAGCCCTCTTTCAAAATTCAATTCATCAGTTAGCCAAGGAGTATGTAATTGCCTATATTCATATGCACTTTGAGAATTGGTCCAATAATTATCATCGGGTATTACTAACCCCTGATTTTTGCATTTATTGTTGATAGAATCCCTATATTTCTTTAACTCCATCCTTATTTGATGCGATCTCATCTGCAAAAGATCCCATTCCTTTTCTTCATTTTCTATTTTCATAGTTATTTTTTGCAGTTGATCTTCCATCTGTAATAATTTGTTTCTTTTTGTATGAAATATTCTTTGAAACAAAGTTGGTTTAGAAAGCGTGTGAAACTCTCTCTCTAACAACCGTTTCTGTTGTTTATAATGAGCTGTCTTTAATACTAACTTTTCTTGTTCTGCCTCTAGTAACAATAACTGATTATTTATATCCTTATATTTTTTAAAAATTTCGCATAACGATTGTAGTTCTGCTTTCTTTTGTTTAACTGATTTCAATGTTTGTTGGAAATCTGTTACTGCATTCTTCCAATCTGTTAAGCTTATTTTTTTATTTTCTCGTTCTAATTGCTCGATGAATGATAGTTCAAATTCGTTATTATTTCTATAATAAAGTTTTTTGTAATAGTGAGATATATTTTCCGACTTTCCTAAAGATGCTGAGAATAGTCCCCAAGCATCTGTCTCTTCACCTAGAAGAGCCTTTGCCGCAAAAGGAAACATCGATAATTCCTCTGCTTCTAATGCATATGCTTTTTCATAAGAAGAAAATACATTTTCATCTGTAACTTTACGTATAACTTCCTTCTTTTTAGGAAGATCTTTTGAGATATTTTCAACTGCTCCATTATTGCTTGAAGCCACTACCATAGAATACTGATTAATAGATTTATCAATTTCATAAATAGTATAATGATAGCCATCTAAAACTAATTTCTTTATTTTTTTCAGAGCTTTTTCTGGGTTTTCAAAACAAGCCATTTTTTCTGCTTTTTCAACCATGAGATTTGCAAAAATATCTTTTAACAGTGTCGTTTTCCCTGTTCCTGGCGGGCCATTCACAGAGCTTATCTTTTGATTGTTATTTATAATTTGATTTACAGCTACTTGCTGCATTAAGGATAATCTATGTTCAACAGGTGACGGCCACCTGCCGTTAGGTACATTTTTAGGCTGCAACACATCTTCAATTAAAACTCTATTTTCATCAATGTTCGTTCTATTATCTACCCCTTCAATAAATTGCCGTAGTGTTTCATTTTCTCCTTGTGAGATAATATCTCCTAAGTCCTCTAAGAAAAAGCTATGAAAATTATTTACCCGTCCATCTTGTCCAACCTTCAAAATTTCTTTCTCAAAATAATGAAGCGCCATATTATCTATTCGTAAAAAATACCGTTCATATACTCCAAGTACTTTCTTAAGGGCTTTTTCTGTTACTCCATTTACAAAGATGGCATCAACCTGTTCCTCAAATAATCTCAACTGATCTCGAAATGTAGTCATCAAATCATCATATGGCACTTCAAGATGTTCGTTTATTAATTTCATCGCATACATAAGTACAGGTACAAATGCAGAATCCTTTACATACTTGCCTGTATGGTCAACTAAAAAAGACATACTAAATAACATTTTCTGATCTCTATTAATCATTTCTTCATTATTTTGGAATAGATCACGTAGATAGCTAACAAGTTTATGTTGCTCAAAGCAACCTAAATAGTAACGAAATTGAATAAAATTTTTTTCAGAGTCCTTCAACTGATGCCTCTCCCAAGGCCTTTCAGAAAAAAGAACTTGTTCTGTTTTCTTTCGTTGTTGACCATCTAAAAAATGGCTTCTACTCAATTCATCTCCTATACCATTGACTCCGCTTGGTGATAAAGCCTCAACTAAGTGCCATGCCCTTAATACAGAATTTACATTTATCTTCCCCATAATTCCCTCCTATTTTTAACAACATCATTCGGTTATTGTCCTCAATTGATCCAACTGGTATCTGTAAAAAATCCCTAAACTGATTGATCAGTCTCTTTTCTTTTTTTCGACACATTTGTTTAAATATTGAATAATTAACTAGATCACACATAAAATTATTAGATTTTAGAACATTTCATTTTAGTAAAAATTCATGACTGATTCATAAACTCTGAGATCATTTGTTAAATTTATGATACGATGACAGTAAAAAAGACATAACAGGGGCTAGTCATATGAGTGAACTTGTGTTCGAAAAAAGAGATTTTAATCAAGAACAAATTTTTGCATTGAAGGCATCTAAATTAGATAATCACCCGATTGTATACATTCTTTACAACGAAAAAAAGAAGCCGACAGCATATATTGGGCAGACTGTACAGGCTACACGACGATTGAAAAATCATTTGAGAGACAAGAAGCGAAAAAGTTTAACGCAAACCATTTTCATTGGTCATGAGAGATTTCATCAGTCCGCATCCTACAATATTGAGACAAATCTAATTAATTACTTTATTGCCGAAAATCACTACCAATTGCAAAATGTCAGTCAAACTAGATCGAGAGAAATGCATCATTATTATCAAAAGAATTTTTATAACGAACAGCTTTTTGAGGAGATATGGGATCAGCTTCGGAAAGAGAACATTGTCAGCGACACTCTTGAAAACCTTAGAAATAAAGACATTTACAAACTATCTCCGTATAAAGAGCTCTCTCCTCAGCAGGTGGAGATCAAAAATGAAATTCTTGATTTTTGCAAGGCACATATTGAAAAACCAGGTAACCATGTCATTTCTATAGAAGGAGATGCCGGAACAGGGAAAAGTGTCTTACTGAGCTCTCTATTTAACACGATTCAGGATTTATCTAAAGATGAAAATTCACATTTAAAAAACAAGAACAATTACTTACTTGTGAACCATGGTGAAATGCTGAAGACTTATAAAAGCATCGCAAACAGCCTACCAAATTTAAAGAAAAAAAACTTAATGAAGCCTACCTCCTTTATAAATCAAATGTCAAAAACAGGGGAAACAGCTGATATTGTATTAGTAGATGAGGCTCATCTGCTTTTAACCAAAGAGGATAGATATAATAATTTCCACTATCAAAATCAGCTAGAGGAAATCATTAAACGCAGTAAAATCACTATTGTCATCTTCGATCCTAAACAAGTGTTAAAAATAAAAAGCTATTGGAATGAAAGGTTGCTTGAGGAGATCACCAATCAATATCATGCGAAAACAGTAAAGCTCACGGAGCAAATGAGAATGAATGCAAATCCAGACACACTAAAGTGGATTAACCATTTTGTCTCAAAACAATTGCTCCCTCTGCCGCAAGAAAATAATGATACCTTCCAACTCAAAATCTTTGAGGATCATGCCCACTTTAAAGCTGCAATTGAAAAAAAGAATAATGAAGTAGGTCTATCACGTATTGTCTCGACCTTTGACTATATCCATAAAAAAGATGGTGCTACTTATATGGTCGATGAGGAAGGCATTAACATGCCATGGAATTCTACAAATGACAAATGGACTTGGGCAGAACATGCAGATTCTATTAAAGAGGTCGGTTCAATCTATACTGTTCAAGGTTTTGACCTAAATTATGTTGGCGTCATTCTAGGACCTTCTGTCAGCTATGATAGTGAAAAGGATGAGCTTTTCATCGACACTGCAAAATATAAAGATACAGGCGCATTCACCAAACGAGATGACATGTCTGCCGAGAAAATTAAGAAAATAAAGGAAGAGATTATTCTAAACTCTATCAATGTCCTCATGAAACGAGGCATCAACGGTCTTTACATTTACGCAACGGATGTAAAATTAAGAAATAGATTGCTAGAGTTAAAAAGGAGCAGGAAAAAATGAGCGAAATCAAAGATTTAATTAACACGATTAATGAATTTAGAGACGCACGCAAGTGGAGACAATACCACAACCCAAAGGATCTTGCCATCTCCATTTCAATTGAAGCAGCCGAGCTGTTAGAAGACTTCCAATGGAAAAGCAGCGAAGAAGCACTCAAAGTAAACGAGGAAAACATTCGTGAAGAAATTGCTGATGTTCTTATCTATTCGCTGATGCTTTGTTCAGATCTTAATATGGATGTGAAAGAGATTATTGAGGAGAAGGTTGTGAAGAACGGTCGGAAGTATCCGGTTCAAGGGTAATTTAATTAAAGCAATCTTCACTCTTCAAAAAATAAAAGTGCATGACGATATATTTTTTGGAATGACTAACAAATAGACCGATTCTTCTAACAACTTACTGTTGAAGGACAGAAATTAATCATAGATACTGAGTTTAAAATGTGCTTTGGATTTACTAATGTAAATTATTAAACTTAGGATTTTATTAAAAACAGGCATATTCTAGTATGCCTGTTTACTACTTTAAGAAAGAAGCCTTATGATAAGGCTCACCGTGGTGATTTAAGAGGAAAATAAGCATTAGGAAATAATAATCCTAAATTCCTCCAAATTAAAATTTCACTATGCACTTCAATTGGAGTGTCTCAATACGGAATAAGCAAATACAGTACACTCTTTTTTGGAGTTAATCAAAATTCACTGTATATTCATCAATAAACAATTCAGCCTCTAACTTAAATACTTTTAATAATCCTGCAACAGTAGCTTGGTCATAACTGGTTATTGCTACTTGGCTTGCAAATTCTCTTAAACGTCCTCTTAATAAATCAAGTTTGGATTTATTCATTATTCTAATGCGAGCATCAGGGCTTGCAGCGTATTCAAATTTGGTATTTGGATGAATCATAATAGGTGTGAATGTATTAATGGCCGGATAATTCTCCTCAAACCAAACAATTGATCCATTTAGTTGATTGCAATAATCTTTATTAATTGTGATAGCAGTAGCTTCATTTTTACATTCAATTACAAAACAAATGTTATTTATACTTGCCCACATATTATCCGGACCCTTCCGAAAATCATTTTCAGGTCGTTGAGAAATAAAGCCTAAATGCTCTCCTAACTCTTTTATAGCTTGTTCAAAAACATTAGCTGAAAAATCTTCAAAATGAAGTTTATCAATCAACGCATTAAAACCAAGTAAATACTCATTAGTATCTTGATAATTGTGAAGGTTAAATTGACCTATTTTATTTGCTTGTGGGATATTATCAAACTGCAACTTTTGGTAAACTATACCACTAACTGGGTGGAGTAACTGACTGTTGATTTTTTTGGCGGACATCAATGTTTGTTGAGCAGTAACATGATTTACAAAGTTTTCATATCTAGCATACTTATATTTTAAGAATCCTTTAAGATTATTATTCAAAGCAGAATTAATAAGCACTTGGATCTTTTGCAACGCACCTCGATAGTCTCTATTACCAGCATCATTGAAAGCTTCCCTTTGCTTAATAATAACTTCGTCAAAGGAGTTTTTAGGATTGTACTTTAATTTTAATATAGTAGCTTTACTTAATTTAACCCATTCTGGAGTTCTAGATAAACAATTCCTAATAGCACTATCAATCTCCTTTAGAGAAGCACCTTTCAACTGTTTGTCTAAACTTTTTGATAGTTTTAGCTGCATCTGTGTTGCTTCAGTGAACATTTCTTTTGCTTCATTCGAGTATAAAGATTTTACCAATGAATTTCCCATTAAAAAGACGACACAATGATCCTCTTTGGATCTAATTCCGCGACCCATACCCTGTTCTATTCTTTGTATGTTATCCTTTAATACTTCTTTACTTCCTCTTAATGCAATTTGTTCATATTTCTCAATCTGACTTCTAACATCAGGCATTCCATCAATAACTAAAACTTCACAAGCTGATTTTGGTAAATCAATACCGTCATATTTATTAATTAATACAACTAGACCTACGTGTTGCTTTTTTAATTTCTCTACTGTACTTAACATTTCGTCTTGGCTCGATACTGTTACGTTTGCAACATCATTCCAATATCTAGAACGATAGGTGGATGGAACTAATATTACAACATTTACCTTAGTTGAAAGGTACTTATAGTACTTTTTTAGCTCATCTTCCGTAATCTTCGGATTCAATTCCTGTGGTATCAGAATCATTCTCTCTCCAATATCATTCGCGTTACCCGGAGTAATACAATTTTCTATCTGAGTACTGTCAATGTTAAAATGAGAGACTAATATTGAATCATCATCAATTGTGGCACTCATAAAAATTCTGCGAGGGCATTGATCAAAACTAGGAATAACATCTATAGGGATAAAATCTAAATTTATAATAAACTGCTGACCAGTGATAATACATTCTGCAAGTTCCAAATTATCTTTTAATAGAGGCCAGTTAAAAAACAAGCTTTTATTCCCCTCGCTATTATCATTACGTTTCTCATGTAGTATTTCTAATATTCTAGAGTAATTTTTATGCCATTCCCAAAAAGGGATTAACTGCTGAGTATTCTTGTCACCTTCTTTAATGTCAAGGTATCTACTTTCAGACTGCTGCTTTATACTATCACTAAATATATTTAGTAATTTTTCATATATATCATTTGAACGAGGAATAGTTATGGAAAACTGAGACTTAGCAACTTTCATACACGCATGTGCATCGTCGACAACAATACACCCAATGGACTTTTTTACCTCTCCTACTCCAAAAACGCTTCTTCCATTAATAATTTTATGCATGTTTGTAATTAGAATGCTTTCGCCGTTTAAAAATTCACTAGCATTATTATCTCTAGTAACACTTAAACCTAAATCATTTGCTTCTTTAATAATTTGCTCAATTAAATAGTTGTCCGGAACTATGTATATTGCTGGACCTTTTCCTTCGTTTAAATATGATTGAACCATTAGTAAACCAACAACTGTTTTTCCACTACCTGTGTTCATTTTTATTACTGTGTTTGGATTGTCTCTAAAATCATTGCACCAAGTTTCGAGTACCCTTTGTTGTGCCGGCCTAAGTAACTCTTCATACTTTTCATTTTTTTCAGGTAGTAAATCAAAAATCTCAATTGGGTTAACCACAGCAGTATCTAAAGTATCTTCTAATAACTTACTAAAATCCAACATAGTATGGCCTCCTATTTTTTATATGATAATTATACCAAATTCACATATGAAATAACTGGTATTACTACACGAAATAACCAAACTGTTATACTAAAATTCCACTCTTTCTATTGTCTTAGTCATACTTATAAGTAATTCAATTTCAATCAACCACTGGTAATTTATCACCGTTCATAAATTTATTAATTGCATCTATTAAAAAAATTATGTAACCTATTTTTTCTATAGTAGAATAACTGCCACTTAAAACACAGGATATAGCTAATAATACTGAAGAATTCTCGACTCCATTTTCTCCAATCAAAAAATGTTTCTACCTTTGTTAAAAGGTATTACCTGTTCTTTAAATCCTTTGAAATTATGTAACCTTATTCTTTCTATTAACTTATTCACTTTATAATTAGTTAATTATTCCTTTAACAAAACCCTCTCAATTTCATTTTTAATCAAAATATCTAAACTGGAATTATTCCCATCCTCCATCCAAACTCTCTTAATAGGAATCTCTTTCTTAATTTCATCGCTAAGCTTTTCATAGTTCTCGAAAATTTGTTGAATAATGATTTTGGGATCCCATAGACGAACCTTAAAGAATTGCTTAAGAATTTCTTTCATAACAGATGATTTGAAACCACTCCATGAGACTAACAGGCCAAAGTCTGCACTATAATTACTCATTGTTCCTATTAAGTGGTCTAATGTCGCTCTTTCTCCATCTTGTGTCACTTAAATCGTTGAATAATCCTCTCAGAAATTTGGTCGTAAATATTTTCTTCTAAATCAAATGTAGGATTTAAATTCCTTCATATACCGAACAGCATGAATACAGGATGGGTAACGATCATTGCTTTTGCGCTGCCACCAATGGCCTTTTGGTTACTGCTCTAAACTGTTCAATCATAACTTCGGTTATTTGCCTTAATACCCAAGGATGAAACGGTTGATAACGTGCAAAGGAATGGTTCCTTCCATTACAACTTACACATTAAAAGATGGGACGAAACGAAAACATGTTATTACGTCTGTAGCGATTTTCATAATAAAGGATCTGCTGCTTGTAAAGCTAATTCCATTAAAGCATACGAAGCAGAGGATGCTGTTATCCAAAAGATTGAACAATTTAGTTCTAAATAAGAAGATGCTATCTAAAACGCTTACAAATATTAGTTTTAGTTCTGCTCAGTCGAGAAGTCAGCTTTAATAAAGAACTAGAAGAAACTGAAAACAGTTAAAAGAAATTGAAAAATTACAGGAAAAGTATATGGAGGCCTTTGAAAAAAATATTCTTCCTATAGATATTTTGCAAAAAGATTACAAAAGGTCTCAAATGAAAAGAGAGAGTTAGAACAAGCAAAAAAATGAGATTATAATTCAATTAGGTTCTTTCGATTCAAAATAATCGAACCAAAGTTAATCGAGTAATCACCAAAAAACCCCTATTGATTCATAAAAAAACCCACAGAAAATCAAAAGCAATTGCTACAATTGTTAATTGATAATATTTCAATTAAACAAATAGATAGATCCAGAACCATTAAGGACATAGAATTGCAATTCAATTTTACTGACCTACACATATCTAAAACTTTTACATTAATTCACTTGCTATATCGGGATACGGATAATGAACATACGTTTTCAATACCCGCTTCAGATAAAGAATTACCACCTTACCTACAACAATTTTTGCCTCTATTTGTGATAAGGCTCACCGTAGTGAATATAAATGAGTTTTTTCAATTCTTCCACTCGTCATCATATACATCTAAATACAACGGGAGAAATATTTTACCTGGTGTTTCTCTATAAACTACATTCTTATATTTGACGTTAAATCCATTTACCATATAAAAGATTGCAGACCGAACCAACTTTAATGTTTCAATTGTTATGTCGTATAAGTCTTCGTAACTTATTATATACTCATATTTATTCGTATCTTTTAGCTCATCTGAGATGGAAACGTCATAATAATCTAGGATCCGTACATATCTATGTTCTATAACATTCCTAAGCCTTCGAATATCTTTGAAATACCCTGTCTTAAAATCCAAGTCCTTACTTAACCAATATAATGCATTAAAAGGACTATCTAGTGCTATTTCTATCTCTACTTCTTTATACCATTTATTAAAGTCTATTCTGCCAGGTTTGGCATTAACTTTGAAAAAGTAACTACAGAATAATCCAACCTTGTCCAGAATACCGTATGCAGCTTTTAATGATGTTTTTAATAACTCTGTCTTATAACCTACAGCAGGATAATCTAGTGTATTAATTAATACATTATGCTGCTGGGACTCATGAAACTCATAGTCTGAAGTCTCAATTAGATATAAATTGTATCTAGCCAAATTAAACTCTTGTTTTATAGTATTAAACCATGAATAATAAGTCATTTTCCCATCATCTTCACCGAAGTAACCTATACCCATGTCTGGAATATGGATGCTGTCTATATTACCTTCTGACTTTACAATGTTGATATAATTCAATGATAATTGCTTTTTAGAACACCAATTTTTATAAGGTATATCTACGTCCATAGACGCTTCCCATGATTTTACCTCTTTAAGTTCATTGTCCATTACATACACAATATGTTCCTTCCATTTTTCAAACATTGTGATGTGTTCTGGAACAATTAGATCTGAATCTCGTACATTTTCCAACATATAATTTAATTCTTCTAGAGCTAAATTTAATAGGTACTTATTGATGTTACTATCAATAGAATATGTTGCTAATGTATAGCACTTTATCCCATGATTACCTAAAGCCATAGGAAATTCATTAGTATCAGTAAACGTCTTGCTTAATACCTCAACAGACTCCACTATTCTTCCCATTTCGTGGTAGAGGTTACCTAGATTTGTTGAAATTTGTGCTACATATTCAGGGGCTACTATACTACCAGAATCATATGCTTCTAGCGCCTCTCGATATAATTTAATGCGTTCTATTTTAATTTCAAGATCTGCCTGACTATAGTTATTCCATTCACTAAGTTTATTAGAATAAGCTTTTACTTTATCAAAATTATCCCAGGCTAGTCTCATAAGAATTGCGTAGTAGTTAGATTCAGTGTATTTAAATGTAATCACTTCATCTAAGTTCAATTTCTTTTCACCTATATCTTTAACTTTTTCCTCAATTATTTTAACTAAATTCAAATTTGTCTCACTTGCTCTCTCAACTAACATGTTCGAATCAAGTTCATCAATTAGACTACCCAACTTCATAATTTCTTCTAGCATCAGATCACCTGTAAATTATAAATCAATATACATAAATACTACTCTAACATTCGACCTTTAATTTTTCTCTCTTTTATTTGAGAAGTTTTAGTTCATACTATCTCTATACGAACCTAATCTCCACTGTTTACACACACTCTTTTTTCTGATCTTCCAGTAGCTACACAATAATTATTGACCCCGAATTAACCAATAGATCAGAGTGTTTTAGTTCACTTATATATGGAGCAATTCTAAAAAATATTCATATTATTTCGGAGACTGAGGACAATATTTCTTCCTTGAATGTATTGATATAGAAAAAAATTAAATGTCTCAGCCGACTGTGGAATGAGTTAATTAATAAGACAGCACCTACCACACAAACTGAAACGGCACTGTAACTGTTTTACAGAAAAAACTTATTTACTTATGTACTTTAATCATTAACTTGTCCAAGTAAAATTACATCAGTTGTACAATTTAATAATTAAGCATTAATTTATTAGCTTTACTTACTAATATTTCCAAACGCTCTTCTAAATATATATTGAAATTATCATGAAAAATATCCTCAGGACATAAAGCATGCTTCATAATTTCTTTAAGTTTTTGAGTATCACCTGGCATTTGTGTTTTATAAAGACTCGGTTTATCCCCATTAAGTAAATTATTTGGTCCTCTCGAAATAATACAAATATTTGCTAATGAATTAATCAATTTATTATTAACACCCAAGGATTTTAAGTAACTTTGTGGATAAATATGATGGAATTCCTTTTTATTGCAGTTTCTTAATACATTTTCTAATGCAACTACACTACCATCTGTAAAATTTAATGGCTTTTCATTAGCCAACATTAAAATAAATGTTTTAGAGTTAACGTAACTTACACTGAATGTATTATTTTCAAAAAAAGTTTTATCAATATTAACTGCAAATTCTCCAAGAGTATTTGGTTTATCATTTTTGAGTTTAATTATTTCTAAAATATCTAAGTTTAATTTGTTTAAACTTTTACTATATCTTCTAGAGAAGAAAGTTTTCCAAATCCATTTTATTAATGTTTCATGTTGTTTGGCTGTAACTCTTACTCCTTGTTCTTTATCAGTGGAAAAGAACACCGCTAAAGGTATTATTATATTTTTAAACGGCAGTACTTTGGTTGAGTATACATTTAAATTGGTTTTCAAATAATCAACAGCCCCTAATATTCCATTCTTTATTAAACTAAAATTATTTCTTACTAGTGTTCCATCTAAGTTTATTATAGTCTCAGGTGTAGTACTACTCTCTAGAATAGCGCTACAACACCTTAATAATAGGTCATTATCTTCTCCAACCTCATCAAAGCCATAAGGAGCTAGCTCTTCACTTAATTCATTAAATTGTTCTTGAAGATCAAAATCCTCACTCCATGTCCATGCTGACAATAACTGAAGGGTATCTAGTTTTACCCCTAATCTATTAATTCTTTCAAATACTATTGCTACCGTTGCACGATCATCAGTTGTAAAAGTTTGTACAGGTATTTTAGCTTTTGTAAATCTGTCGTATAAACTATCAACTTGTGTTGCTACACTTTCATCCATACTTTTTAAGTATTTTCTGTATTCTGGAGGATTAAATAAAATGCGCAAAGGAAAATGTTTCTTAGTATCCACATCACCATCTTCCAAAAAAATAAAATTTGATCCTTGTACATCTACAGGTTTTTCTAAATTAAAATAAATTTTAAAAATATTCATATCAAAATCAGATGTTGCTTCTAAATTACTTTGAAACACCCCAAAAATTGAAGTTATTCTTTGTTGTCCATCTAAAACGTAATCTAAAGGATAATCTGGGTCATTTTCTGGCAATTGATATGGTCCTAATAATCGTTCAGATTTTAAAGGCGTTTTAGTTCTCCAAACTAATATACTTCCAAATGGAAAACCTTTATAAATGCTGTCCATTAGTTTTGCTACCCGTTCACCATCCCAAACAAATCCTCGTTGGAATGAAGGAATTCTAATTACTCCCTTTTCTATTTTAGAAATAATATCATCTATAAATAACGGTTCAGACATATTGCGATTCTCCTTCCATTCTTCATAATTATACCATTTTATTCAAAAGTAAAGACAGCCTAACCATTTTTCAAATTATACTGTCCTATATAATAGATTTTATAGTAATACTATTTTTAAAAATCTCATTTATTTATGATAAGGCTCCCCACGATTAATCCGAAAAGCCCGATAAATCTGCTCCACCAGAATAAGCCGCATCAACTGATGAGGAAACGTCATTTTTGAAAACGACAACTTCTCATCCGCTCTCTTCATCACTGCGTCGCTCAATCCGAGTGATCCGCCGATGACGAAGGTGACTTTGCTTTTTCCATAAGTAGCCAGCTTATCTATTGTATCGGCTAGTTCTTCGGATGTTTTCATTTTTCCTTCGATGGCGAGGGCGATGACATGGGCGTCGAGGCTGATTTTTGCTAGGATGCGGTCGCCTTCTTTGTCTTTTATGATTTTCATGTCCTGGTCGCTTAGGTTTTCCGGCGCTTTTTCGTCCGGGAGTTCGATGATGTCGATTTTTGCGTAGGCCGAAAGTCGTTTGGTGTATTCTTCAATGCCTTGCTTGAGGTATTTTTCTTTTAGTTTTCCGATTGTCACAATATTGATATTCACAGGTCATCCCCACTTTAAAAACAAGTTATTCATATATGTTGTCCACAATTGTGGATATCTTTTCTGTATTTTGTGTAAGATCATTCGTTCCCCACTATATATACTGCGGGGTCTCCACATAATTCACAGGCTGTGGATAAACTGTTAGTATGTTCGATTTTTCTGATTTCGGGCGGCAGCTCGTGGTCGTCTATGTACATATCCAGCACCGTTTCGATGTGTTCTTCACAGGAATAATACGCTTGTTTCATGTTCAAATCCTCCGATGTTTCTTCCATTTTTACAATCGTTCTCTTCTCAATATAACCTATTTATTCACATGTTAGTAGTGCTTCGGGCTGAGTTTTATCCACAATTCGACAAACAAGCTATTGATGACTCTATTTCGCTCGTGTGTTAGTTTGGATGTAACCGATGTGTTGGGAGGTTTGCATTTGCGCTTTAAATGGGTTTGGCTTTTTGTGATCATGTCGCTGCTTGCTGGGTGTCAGCCGTCTTATTGGGTGTTGGAGAAGGATCGACTTGATGAAGTAACAGATATAAAAATGTACGTAAATGATCTTCAAATGCATGATGATGTGAAAGGATATCAAGTCTTCACCATATCAGAAGGCAAAAAAATGGTCGTGGTGTCTCTCGGAAGCAGCGAGAATGATAAGAAGCTTGAGGTATCAGACGTTAAATTCTCGCCTAAAGAAACGATTGTAACTGTGAAACGAAAACCTGCTCCCGAGGCAAATGAGAAAAACCCTTATATCTTGATTGGACTGGACAAAATCGAAGGAGATTTAATTGTTCAAGACGAAACAGGGGGTCACTTTGAAGAAACGGATTATCAGCAATAAAGCCGGCGTTCAACTGAACGTCCGGCTTTTTCTTTTACTTCAATGTTCCATGTGGGTCGATGACGAATTTTTGGGCTGCGCCTTTGTCGAAGTCGCTGTAGCCTTTTGGCGCGTCGTCCAAAGAAATGACAGTGGCGTTGACGGCTTTTGCGATTTGCGCTCTGCCGCTGAGGATCGCTTTCATCAAATTGCGGTTGTATGTCATGGCGGGCGTTTGTCCGGTGACGAAAGTGTGGGCTTTGGCCCAGCCGAGTCCGAAGCGGATCTTTAATGAGCCTGTTTTGGCGTCTGCATCCTTTGCACCGGGATCTTCGGTCACGTATAAGCCTGGAATGCCAAGGCTTCCGCCGACCTGGGTGACATCCATGATCGAGTTCAGCACGGCGGCTGGTGCTTCTCCTTGATTGCCGTGTCCAGATGCTTCAAAGCCGACACAGTCCACTGCGGCATCAACGGTTGGTTCACCTAGTATTTGTTCAATTTGCTCGCCGAGGCGGTCATGTTTTTGCACGTTGACCGTTTCACAGCCGAAGCTTCTCGCCTGTTCCAGTCTGTCTTCATTCAGATCGCCGACAATCACGGCGGAGGCGCCTAGGAGCTGAGCGGAGTGTGCAGCTGCCAAGCCGACAGGCCCCGCTCCCGCGATGTAAACGGTTGAACCTGTTTGCACGCCTGCTGTATAGGCTCCATGGAAGCCGGTCGGGAAAATGTCGGACAGCATGGTCAAATCGAGAATCTTTTCTAGCGCCTGTTCTTTATCAGGGAATACCAAAAGCTGAAAATCAGCGTACGGCACCATGACGTATTCCGACTGGCCGCCGACCCAGCCGCCCATATCGACGTAGCCGTAAGCCGATCCCGGCCGGTCCGGATTGACATTCAGGCACACATGCGTTTTCTGCGTTTTGCACATCACACAGCGTCCGCAGGCAATATTGAAAGGAACGGATACAATATCTCCTTTTTTGATAAATTCAACATCACGCCCCGTTTCAATGACTTCTCCCGTAATTTCATGCCCGAGCACCAACCCTTCTGGCGCTGTTGTGCGGCCTCTGACCATATGCTGGTCGCTCCCACAAATGTTGGTTGTAATGACTTTGAGAATGACCCCATGCTCACATTTTCGGTTCACATTCGCCTTCGGAACGCCGGGCCCGTCCCTCAAGATTAACTCCGGATAACCGATATCCTCCACCGCTACAGTCCCTTTGCCTTTGTACACAACCGCTTTGTTTCCAGTCAACGCCATTCCTCCCATTCATGTGTTTGGACTCTCGGTCCTAGAACATGACTTCGGTTCGGCATGACCCTTTCCCTTTCTCAACACTGTTTTTTCTGTATTCTTATAACGATAAAGATGCCAAGAAAGCAGCCGATAATAGTTCCTGCGATGTCTAACCAGTCGACTTTACGTCCATTTAACAGGAACACAGTAATGGCCGAAACTAGGCTGATCATAACTGCCAGAAGAATAACCCGTTTGGTCCGCATGTCATTACTCCTTTAGATTCGTTTCTATACCATACCCAAAATCTCTGCGAACTTCGGTTCAACAAAAAAAGAGACTTCATACCAGTCTCTTCATAAACAGAGATCACTCAAAAAATTTCCTGAGAAATAATGTGGCTACACTGGTTACTAACGCAATTGCCGTATACATAACAACCCAAAACATGAATGAGCTATTGCCCGAAGCTAACGTAAATAACAATATCAAACTCGCGATAAGGACGATGAGCGGCGCCACCCAAAATCTCTTAAATAAAAAATGACCCGCTATACCAAATACACCTGCAATGATCGGAAAACCAAAAACGATAAATAAAACGGCGATAGCTCCCATAAAACCTCCTTGCCCTTAAAACCCCTTCATCACCTCAACGTCATACAGCTTCAAATGACTCTTCGGCGTCACGACATCCTTTACCTTCCCAATTTCTTTTTTTTTCATTTTCTTTCCGGTTTTCAGACTGTACTGTTCAATGTAGGCAGGCTTGTTATACGTGTATGTGAAGAAGTAGAGACTGCTGCCTTTTTGGGTGATTTCTTTGAAATCGGCTTTCATTTTGTCGCGGGAAAGAGTGAAGGCGATGTTTGTTTTTCCTGTCTTGGCATCGATTTTATACACTTTTCCGAAGCCGTCAATGAAGTACAGGTTCCCGTCATAAGAGAAGAAGCTTTTTTTGAAGCTAAAGGGCATGGAGCTGTATATCGTTTGTTCGTCGTTTTTGTATTCGGCGATGTCGTGCAGCTCTACTTTGCCGCTTTTTTTGTTGATCTTGACCATTTGATAGAAATTGCGCGCCTTTTGGCCACGAATCATGACATACACAGCTTGATCGTCCACGGCAAGCTGGGATTCGACTGAGGCTCCTTCCCTATACTGCCATTCCGTTATCTTGTGGTAGGTGAGCTTCTTCTGATCTGCTTGAATCTGAAGGAGCTCATAGCCTTTTTCGTCAGCTGTCGGAACGAGGGCGAAAATCGAACCGTTATGAAAACCGGAGGCCCGAATGTAGGATGGGATGACGTCTTTTTTCCACTCTCCGTTCATTTGGCGGTACAGCTCTGAGCGGTATCCGTCTCTCTTTTTGTCATAGCCGGAGTTGTATAAGGTATAAAAACCGTCCGTGTTTTGCAGAAAGCCCGCGCTGTCTCCGGTGTGCTGGTAGGTTCTTTTATGGGAGCGCAAGCCGTTTTTGATCGTGTAAATCGTGTTTTTGTCCTCCAGCATCACACTGTCGCCGTGAACCTTGGCTGAGCCCAGCTCAAGGCCCTTCATCTTAAAGGAAGACAGCGACCCGTCCTGGCTGATAAACAGGGCGTAGCTTTTCCCGCCGCCAAATGCGTCTTGATCCGCAGAGGATGAGAAATACAGCAGGATTTCTTTGTCATCCAGGAAACCGGGGTCTCTGAGATCCTGCTGACTCACGGCTTTATGGCTTTTGAGAGGGGAAACGAAGACAAATAGTGCGATTCCTGCAAGAACAAGCATGGCAATGGTGATCATCCACTTTTTCATATCCCTCTCCTTATCTGATGGTCATAATGGTTGCTGTATAGGATGAGCTGGTGATGTCACGCGGATACACCCCTAAACCTCCGTTGCTGTCTATATCAATGCCGGCTTTCAGCAAAAAGGCGGACCATAGGAGCTTTGAACAGTTTTTGGCGCCGTCATGGCCGGTACTTCTGTTATTGACGAAGTTAAATGAGTATGGGTCGCCGACTTTTGATACCGCCCAGTCGGCGGCAGCTGTTTTTTGAGATGAGGTAACACTGACGGTCTGCACAATGGAGTTGTCTTCCACGTCTCTGGCATTGTAAGCGATCTGCCTGACACCGTCGCCCGGGACAGATTCAACAATTTTGTCTGCGGCGGAATACATGCCGACGTGGCCATGATTATAGTAGGCTGTGTAGGAGTTCGTGTAATAGATATTGCCTTTCGTGCTTGTCGGGAGTTTTTTCGTGCCGGACGAGCCGCCCATGATAGACATGCCGCTTTCCTTGGCGAGCTTGTCACCTTCTGCTTTGTCAGCTGTGATTTCCTTATAGAACTGTTTTAGGATAACGTCTTGCTTTACGTGCTGCTGTTTGGCAATCTGGCTGGCCGATTTCATGATTTCCTCCGGTGTCGTGCCTGGCTGCAGTGCGGCAATTTCTTCTGCATAGTTTGTGGTCTTTACGGCTTTGGATGGAGAAACAAACAGGCCGCCGCATATTGTAAGCGCTACCATAAACATTGATACCCTTTTCTTCATTCTCATTACATCTCCTCTTTTCATTTAAATGTAGGAAAATATACTTCCCTTCTCTATTATATTAGGAATATATGGAAAGAAACTAGTCCTTTTACAGAATTTTTAGAATTTATTTACAGAAGACTAAAAAAGGCCTTTACCAGACCCTTTTCGTTAAAGCTCTTTGCTCATCACCACGTCTGTTTCTTGAAATCCGGTTCGCTCATATAGCTTTCGCGCCGTCTGATTATGGGCAAAGACGTGAAGGGACAGCTTCCGGATTCCCATGCTGCGGGCCGTGTTATCTAATGCTGCCAATGCTTGCTTTGCGTAGCCCTTGCCCCGATACGGTTCATATAACCCGAAATCGTAAATAAACGCTTCCTGCTGCGGATGCTCCGGTTCAGCATGGATCCAGAGCCAGCCAACGATTTCCTTTTCATTCAGCGTGAGGCTCCACAAATGGTGATGGGGGGTTTCCAGCCCTCTCGGAAGCAGATCAGTAAACGTCTGCCTAGACAAAAGCTGTGCGTCTTCAGGCAGCCATGCTCCCGCTTTTACCTTTTCTTCCGCGTAATGCTTTGTTGTGTACGTGAGATAGGACCGAAATTCTTCTGTCTGCATCGGGGTTAGTATCATTGTCATATCATCTCTCCTTCATATATTGACTAGAGGATTTTACATAAAATAGAAAGAGGTGTTACTATCAGAATAAGCAACTGAGATTGATAAGTCACTAGAGAAAGGAGTTTCACATGAATAAGATTGCACCTGCAGAAATCGCTAGCATGCTCAACGATTGGTACCTTGCTATCAAGAAACATGAAGTGGAAGAGTCCTCCCGTTTATTTGAAGAAGTGAAGCCTTTATTGGATGACATGGAAGAGGATCAGGAGGTGCTTGCCTACTTCTCCTTATTGGAACTGCGCCACAAGGTTCTGCTTCACGAGGCGAGAGGACAGGGCTTTCAGCATGAGGAGCCTTCTCATATGAATGCTACGTCTGACATGCTGAAATATTACTTTTTTCTGTTTGAAGGCATGTATGAGGCCTATAAAAATAATTATGATATTGCCATTGGGCTGTATAAAGATGCAGAGCAGTATCTCAACAACATTCCCGATCCGATTGAGAAAGCCGAATTTCACCTGAAGGTCGGAAAGCTCTATTATAAGCTGGGACAAAATATTGTGTCCCTCAATCATACACGGCAAGCGGTCAAAACGTTCAGAGAAGAGACTGATTATAAAAAGAAGCTGGCTTCAGCCCTGATTACCATGTCAGGCAATTTTACCGAAATTGGGCAGTTTGAAGAAGCTAAAACATATTTGGACGAAGCAATTCGGATCACAAGAGAATTGGAGGATCATTTTTTTGAAGCCCAGCTTTTGCATAACTTCGGACTTCTCCATGCGCAAAGCGGCCAATCAGAACAAGCAGTCTCCAAATTAGAAGAGGCCTTGCAGAACGAAGAGTATGCCCGCTCCGCCTATTATTATCATTCTGCCTACCTGCTGATACGAGAGCTGTTTAAGGTCAAAAAGAAAGAACAGGCCTTATCTTATTACCAAGAAGTGAAGGAAAAATTGGCTGCTGAGCCGAATAGAATATGTGAGGCAAAAATAGACATTTTATATGCCATTTATGCAGAAGGGGGTCATGCGGAAACGTTTTACTTATGCAAACAACATATGGATGACTTGTTGTCCGAGAAAGAGTATGACAGTGTAAGAGAACTTTCCATTTTGGCTGGCGAACGGTATAGGGAACTTGAGCTTTACAAAGAAGCTGCCCACTTTTTTTATGAAGCATTACAAATTGAAGAACTGATTAAACGAACGGAGGTTATATAAATGAAAAAATTTTTGATTGGCGCAGGCGTCGCAGCGGTGATGTTATCAGGTTGGTTTATTGCGGACCATCAAACCCATTCACAAGAGATGAAAGTCGCTGAGAAAATGATTGGATAAATGAAAAACCCCCGCGGGTGCGGGGGTTCAATTTAACGAAAGAATCCTAAAACGGTTTGTAGTTTTAGGATTCTTTCATCTTTTCAGCGTGATTGAAAACCCTTGAAGTCTAGGAAGAACGAGCATTGGAGCGCAGCGAATGTTTGGAATTCGTGAGCACCGAAGCGCAGGCCTGACAACGAATGCGAGGGTTTGTCGACACGCTGAAACCCCCGCGGGATACGGGGGTTTTCTTATTACAGGAGCTTCTTCCCTAGCAGAGATTCTACGAGCTCTACTGCTGTTTTGCCCGTTTTGTTTTTGTGATCAAGGATCGGGTTAACCTCAACGAATTCGGCTGAGGTAATAATGCCTGCGTCATACAGCATTTCCATAGCCAGATGGCTCTCCCGGTAGCTGATGCCGCCGACGACAGGGGTTCCGACACCCGGTGCGTCGTTCGGATCAAGTCCGTCCAGATCTAGGCTCAGATGGACGCCATCACATGCTGATAAATAATCAAGGGTTTCTTCAATGACCTTTGTCATACCAAGACGGTCGATTTCGTGCATCGTATACACCTTCATGCCGCTTTCCTTAATGTACTTGCGCTCCCCTTCATCAAGTGACCGGGCGCCAATGATAACGACGTTTTCCGGTTTGATTTTAGGCGCATAGCCTTCAAGGTTAACCAGTGACTCGTGGCCAATGCCGAGGCTGACCGCGAGCGGCATGCCGTGAATATTGCCGGATGGTGAAGTTTCAAGTGTATTCAAGTCGCCGTGCGCGTCATACCAGATGACGCCGAGATTATCGTAATGCTTTGCTGTGCCTGCCAGCGTGCCGATCGCAATACTGTGGTCACCGCCCAGGACAAGCGGGAATTTTTTCTCTTCGATGACTTTGTTGACCTTTTGTGCGAGTTTTTCATTTCCCGCCAAAACAGAATTCAGGTTTTTCAATTCCTCGTCATTTTTGATCTTTTCGCGGTTGATCGGAATGTCACCGAGATCTTCAACCGTATACCCCATGTCTGACAGCCGCTCAATCAGATGAGCGTAGCGGATGGCACTCGGGCCCATATCCACTCCGCGTCGTGCTTGTCCTAAATCCATTGGCATTCCAATAACCGAAATCGTTTTATCCATCTGTGATTCCACCTCAACATTTAAGATAATGTCCTATGCGGGTTCTAACAAAGATGACTTGCGGACAACGTTTTTAAAGCTCTAGCTGACGATTTGCCTGCTGGCGTTTTTTAATGACGACATGATAAATGATGTAGCAAATGATCATAAACGGTACGCCGCAATACAGCGCGATACGCTGCTCCGGATCAAATGCGAGGCTGATAAGCACGACTGTATTTAACGTCAGACCGATCAGCGGAAGCACCGGATACAGCGGTGTTTTGAATTTCAGATCTTCTGTCTTGCCGCCTTCGCGGATATATTTGCGTCTGAACATGATTTGAGAAAGCGAAATCGTAATCCAGCCGACCTGCGCGCTCATGCCCGCCAATGATAACAGCACCATATATACGGTTTCAGCCTGCGCAAACTTTGTCAGAAGTGATAGGCAAGCCACAGCCATCGTTACGATTAACGCATACATCGGTACACCGCGCTGATTTGTTTTGCCGAGCGCTTTAAAGGCCTGTCCTTCATTCGCCATCGCGTACAGGATACGTGTTGATGCGTATAAACCTGAATTCGCAACAGATAACAGTGCGATTAAAATAACAAAGTTCATGATATCAGCAGCATATGGGATTCCAATTTGCTCAAATACGGCAACAAACGGACTTTCCACGACTCCCGCCTGTTTCCACGGAATCATGCCGGCAATGACAACGATGGAAAGAACAAAAAATACAAGCGTTCTCCAAACTGTCTGTTTGATCGACCTCGGAATCGTTTTTTCAGGGTCTTCACTTTCTCCGGCCGCAACCCCGATCAGCTCAGTTCCCTGGAACGCAAAGTTCACGGTAATCATCGTAATCAGCATTGCCTTTATGCCGTTCGGAAATAACCCGTCTTCATAAAAATGCGTCAAAAACGGCGCATGCTCTCCGCCCTTCAGATCAATCAGGCCAAACATGGCGGCTCCGCCGAGAATAATAAATAAAAGGATAATCAAAATTTTAATGCCTGAGAACCAGAATTCAGATTCCGCAAAGGCTTTTGTGGTGATCGCATTTAGAATAAACATCAGAGCTGCAAAGACCAGACACCAGATCCACACGTCTATATGCGGAAACCAGCGTTGCATCAGCTGCCCCGCTGATAAGAATTCAATGGCGCATGTAACCGCCCAGCCGAGCCAGTACAGCCAGCCGAACGCAAATCCGAAGGCCGGGCTGATAAATTTTGTCGCATAGGTCTGGAAGGACCCCGATACAGGAAAGGCGACTGCCAGCTCTCCTAAGCAGAGCATGGTCAAAAACATGATAAAGCCGCCCACTAAATAGGACAGAACCGCGCCGAGCGGTCCCGCTTGGTTAATGGTAAACCCGGTTCCAAGGAAGAAACCGGTTCCGATCACTCCGCCCAATGAAATCATGAACAAATGGCGTGATTTCATTGTCCGCTGGAGCTGATTTCCGTTATCTTGGTTTGTATTCACATTCTGCACCCCTTCAGCAACTTGTATTGGATCTAAGCTGGAACATCTGCATGGTGCTATCCCAGTTTGCTGTCCAAAGAGCCTCTATCTATTTAATATAAAATTCACTTCTTCTCATAAAGATACATTATACTAAAATACTGTAGCTGAGCAAATAGGGAGTGCTGATTTTTCTGTTGTAAATTTATACAAACGAAGTGAATATCCCTTCATGGTGCGGGTTTATGCGTTTTGCAACACGTGCTTGATTTTCTCTATCGCCCAATCCAAATCCTTTTTGGAAATGATTAATGGCGGTGCAAAACGAATAACAGTATCATGCGTTTCCTTGCATAAAAGCCCTTCTTCCTTCAAACGCTCACAATACGGACGTGCCGCTTCTGTCAATTCCACACCGATAAACAGCCCTCTGCCACGGACTTCTTTAATGATAGGGCTGTCAATGCTCTCAAGTTCGCTTTTAAAGTATTCGCCAAGCTCAAGAGAACGATCCGCCAGCTTTTCATCCTCCAGCACTTCTAATGAAGCGATAGACACTGCACATGCAAGCGGGTTTCCGCCAAATGTGGAGCCGTGTGATCCCGGGTTAAACACGCCTAAGATCTCGCGGTCCGCCGCAATGCATGAGATCGGGAACACACCGCCGCCAAGCGCTTTGCCCAAGATATACATATCCGGAACAATGCCGTCCCAGTCACAGGCAAACGTCTTGCCTGTACGTCCGAGACCCGTTTGAATTTCATCCGCAATAAACAAGACATTCTCTTCCTTACAAATCGCCGCCGCTTCCTGTAAAAATCCTTCAGGCGGAATGACAATGCCCGCTTCGCCTTGAATCGGTTCAAACAAGAATGCCGCTGTATTCGGCGTAATGGCCTGTCGAAGCGCTTCCACATCGCCGTAAGGAATGAGTTTGATCCCCGGAAGCATCGGGCCGAATCCTCGTTTATATTCCTCTTCAGAAGAAAGAGATACCGCCAGCATCGTGCGGCCGTGGAAGTTCCCAACACACGCGATAATTTCCGCTTGATTGTCTGCTACGCCTTTCACTTCATACGCCCAGCGTCTCGCCGCTTTCACCGCAGATTCAACCGCTTCGGCTCCTGTATTCATCGGCAGAATCATCTCTTTGCCTGTCAGCTTAGCTGTTTTTTCGTAAAACGGCCCAAGCTGATCGTTGTGAAACGCGCGTGACGTGAGAGTAATTTTATCAGCCTGATCCTTCAATGCCTGAATGATTTTCGGGTGTCTGTGACCCTGGTTTACCGCAGAGTAAGCACTCAGCATATCCATATATTCATTGCCTTCCGGGTCCTTTACCCAAGCACCCAGCGCTTCAGAAATGACAATCGGGAGCGGATGATAATTGTTGGCTCCATAATGAGACGTCTGATCAATAATTTCTTTGGATTTAGATAAAGCTGGCATATTTGAATTCCCCCTTGTTTTCTGTTTCAACATGTTATCCTGCTTTCCCTTTATATAAATGCAAGTTCTGTGCCAAATCAAGAATTCGTGTGTTTTCTACAATTTTCGAGGACAAGGTGCAAAAACATTCTGATATTTCGAGCAAAAATTTCAGTAAGAGGGCAAAATTCTTTTGCGGTTCAAAAGCATAAAAATAAAAAGGCATAATCTGAATGGCGATTACGCCTTTTAGTCCTTAGTGCAGCTCTTTTTGATATATGAAATAAGATGCGAATACGGATAAGAGTATACTACCTATTGCCGCTATAAAAATAATCGGCTCGGTAAAAGACTCAGGAATAAATGCAGTTAAAACAATAATGATTCCGGCTAGAACAAATATTCTTGAACTCAATCTATGTGTAAGCCTCCATACATTTTCACTGCTTAATGTCCAAGGAGTTCTAATTCCCAAGAAAAAATTCGGTCTAACCTGCTGAATAAAATTACCAAAAACCATAAATATAGCTCCAAGAATAAATGAACCTAAATATGGAATAGGAAGTTTAATACCCAGCCCCGTCAATATTGTAATCAAATTAATGAGAAATAAGACGAGAAACATGGTATTAAAAATAGATAAGTATGCACGAGTAAAGGTCGGATAGTTTCGTCGGGGATCAATTTTAGGAATAAGCACCATAAGAATATATTGTACTATCATTATACCTACCAACGTTGCTATGGCCGTAGGTTTCTTTGAAAAGTCATCTGCTTCACCACTTATACCCCAGTGTGTTGCCAATTCATTAGGTAAGTGTGAATATGTTATAACCCAAGCTAAAATTGTTAAGGCTATCATAATTAGTGCAAAGAAATATTTTTTCATCATTCTCCACCTTCCTTCTTGTCATGGTCTGTATCTGTAAGGGAAAAAAACCAGCCAATAAGATCTTGAAGTACAGTAGTATTTAAAGAATAAATAATAAATTGTCCCTTTTTTTGGTCTCGTACTAAATCAGTGTTCTTTAAAATATTTAAGTGATGAGAAATACTAGGTTTTGACATATCAAATTGGTCAGCAATTTGCCCGGCTGTTAAATCTTGTTGTTTTAACAAATCCAAAATCCTTCTCCTTGTAGGATCGGCCAGAGCTTTAAAAGCCTTATTCAAATAATTCTCCCCCCCTTTGGTAAACATTAGGATTTAGATATTTACCTAAATAATAAAACATTTTATTTTTCCAGTCAATATATAACACCAGTATTTCCTTCCTTTACGATAAAACGATATTAGGATTAACTGTAATACAAATCCTAAGTGCAAAATTCTTTTGCATATCCTCTCCGTTTTTTTATAAAATAGAAGCAATATTAAGAAAATAATTGAGGGAGGTTCATACAGTGGTCAAGGACAGCGAATTTCTCACATTGGTTTTTCAGAGCATTTTAGATGAAATCGATGTTGGCCTGCACGTAGTGGACGAGCATGGTAACACGATCGTTTATAACAATAAAATGATGCAGATTGAAGATATGGAGAAGCATGACGTCCTGAATAAAAACCTGATGGATGTGTTTATGTTTTCAAAACAGCAGGACAGTACGCTGGTACAGGCTCTCCAGGAAGGCAAGACGATTAAAAATGTGAAGCAGAGCTACTTCAATAATAAGGGCCAGGAAATCACGACGATCAATCATACCTATCCCATCGTCCAGGACAGCAAAATCAAGGGCGCCGTTGAAATTGCCAAGGATGTGACAAAGCTGGAACGGCTGATTAGGGAGAATATGAACAAAAAGGGCAGCACCACCTATACGTTTGACAGCATCCTCGGCACCAGCGCGGCCATTCAAGACGTCATCGAAAACGCCAAGCGGGCAACCCGCACGTCATCATCTGTCCTTCTCGCAGGTGAAACCGGCACGGGAAAAGAGCTGTTCGCGCAAAGTATTCATAATGGCAGCGATCGTTCAGGCGGCCCGTTTATTTCGCAAAACTGCGCGGCACTGCCAGACAGCCTTGTGGAAAGCATTTTGTTTGGGACGAAAAAAGGCGCGTTTACCGGCGCTGTCGACCAGCCCGGCCTGTTTGAACAAGCCCATGGCGGCACGCTGCTGTTAGATGAAATCAATTCGCTGAATCTCAGCCTTCAGGCAAAGCTGCTGCGCGCCCTTCAAGAACGGAAAATCAGGCGTATCGGTTCAACAAAGGATACTCCGATTGATGTACGTATTATTGCTACGATGAATGAAGACCCAATTGACGCGATTGCCGGCGAACGGATGAGGAAGGACTTGTATTACAGGCTGAGTGTCGTGACGCTGATCATCCCGCCGCTTCGGGAACGAAAAGAAGACATTTTGCTTCTCGCGTCGGAGTTCATTCAGAAAAACAACCATCTGTTCCAAATGAATGTTGAACACA
This sequence comes from Bacillus sp. ATD, assembly GCF_050585765.1. Classification (NCBI taxonomy): domain Bacteria; kingdom Bacillati; phylum Bacillota; class Bacilli; order Caryophanales; family Bacillaceae; genus Bacillus; species Bacillus sp. ATD. The sequence continues at coordinate 167,919 of NZ_JBOBQH010000006.1, forward strand.
TCAGCGAAGACGTGAAGCAATTTTTTCTTTCTTATGACTGGCCGGGAAATATTCGTGAGCTTGAGCATATGATCGAAGGCGCCATGAATTTCATGACGGACGAGCAAACGATTACAGCCTCCCATCTGCCCTATCAATACCGCATGAAAATCAAGCCGGCTGACATCCCAGAGCCGGAAACACCAAGACACCAGCCAGCCGCGGACTTAAAAGAAAAAATGGAAAGCTTCGAAAAATATGTGATAGAGAACGTGTTAAGAAAACACGGCCATAACATCTCGAAAGCTGCTCAGGATCTTGGCATCAGCAGACAAAGCCTCCAATATCGGCTGAAGAAATTTTCTCACTCGTCTAACGAATAATCCGGGGCAGGAAGCCTGATCAGAACAACAGTGCCTCTGCCGATTTCACTTTTCACGTCAATCGTCCCATTGTGGCTGTCGATAATCGATTTCGTTATGGCAAGGCCTAATCCCGAACCTCCATATTTTCGGGAGAATGCTGAAAATGAAGGTATTTGCAGCTAACAGTCATTTACTGCTGTTTCACGTGTAACATCCATCTTGTATTTTTCTTCATATTCGATATATCCTTTTCAACTGAACGGGCGTGACCCCCGTTCAGTTTTTTTGCATATCAAAACAGCCTGGCAAACGATGCCAGACTGTTTGATTAACTTCCTAATTGGTCTGCGGACGACAGCTTGATGTCAACAGATTTTTCTTTTCCGCTGCGGTAAAACCTCACCTTCACCCGATCACCGACTTTTTTCTGATAAAGCCGTTTTCGCAGATCAACAATATCATTTACTTTGTATCCGTCAAATTCCGTGATGACATCGAGTTCCTTCAGTCCTGCTTTTCCGGCAGGTGAAAAGGCGTCTACGCCCATCACAACCGCTCCATTGGTGACGTTCTTAGGAAGCTTTAATGTTTCATCCCAATGATAGCTTGCGATATCGCTTAAGGATTTCATCTCAATGCCAAGGAACGGGCGTTTGACCTTTCCGTATCTCTCTAAATCCTCTATCACAGGGATCACGAGCTTAGACGGAATGGACAGGCCAATCCCTTCAACTGCTGACTCGGCAATTTTCATTGAATTGATGCCAATGACCTTCCCATCCATATTTAACAAAGCGCCGCCGCTGTTCCCAGGGTTAATGGCCGCATCTGTTTGCAGGACTTCTGCGTTCCAATCAGGCTGTCCGTCACCGTTTGAATCCACTGGGATCGCCCTCTCCGTACCCGAGATGACGCCTTGTGTGACAGAGCCAGCAAACTCAAGGCCTAACGGGTTCCCGATCGCAATAACCGGCTCCCCAGACTTCACTTTATCTGAATTTCCGAAATCGGCGACTGCTTTAATCTTATCGCTTTTCACCCGTAAAACGGCAAGGTCCATCAGCTGGTCGCTGCCGACAAGATCAGCTGATACACGTGAGCCGTCTTTCAAGCTGATTTCAATTTGGGAAGCGCCTTCGATGACATGATGGTTGGTCACGACATAAGCGGTATGGTCATTTTTCTTATAGATGACGCCAGAGCCGCTCCCAGCCTCGCCGCTCTCTCCCCGTATATCTGATTTTTGGATGTTGACAACACCGACAACGGCGGGCGACACATTGCTGACAATCTTGGTGACCGTATTATTGACACTGACATTCACCGTCCTGATTGATTCCCGGCCGTTGTTGTTCTGCTGCTGATCTAAAGCGCCTGTATCTAGCCCTTCATTTGAAAGGTACGGCATGATAAACGCCATTAATACGGCACCGACAATCACGCCGATCAGACTTGAAAGAAAATATCCTTTTTTGCTTCTCTTTGGCTGTTCAGGAGTAGTATGTTCTTCCTCACGTTCGTAATCCACCATATTCCATCCTTTCCAAGAACGTTAATATGGTTATATTGTGGGTTAGAAACTCCTAGAATAGTCATGATTTACATAGAAAAATTATACAGCGCAAAGCGGAGTGGCCTTCTTCGGATCGGTGTCGTATAAGTCAAATGTCTCACCCGTCACAAATCCTTTAGAAGCCAATGTCTGCTGTACAGACATCCTTGCCAGCTCCTTCATGTTGTTGTCCTGGCTTAAGTGCGCCAGGTAAATACGAGACGTCTCATCGCCAATGACATCCGTCATCGCCAAGGCAGCATCTTCATTTGAAACGTGCCCGACGTCACTTAAAATCCGCCGCTTAATGCTCCACGGGTATCTTCCCATTTGCAGCATGCCGACATCATGATTGCTTTCAAACACAAACACATTCGCTGAACGGATAATGCCTTTCATCCGGTCGCTGACATATCCCGTATCTGTCATTAACGCGAGCTTTCGGCCGTTATAATGGAATACATAAAACATCGGCTCGGCCGCATCGTGGGAAACGCCAAATGATTCAACATCAAGTCCGCCGAACGACTTCACTGTTTCCATCGGAAATACAAACTTTTGATCGGTGTCAATTTTCCCGATTTGATTCTCCATCGCTTTCCAAGTCTTCTCATTCGCATAGATCGGAAGCTTGTACTTTCTGGCGACCACACCAAGGCCCTTAATATGGTCACTATGCTCATGCGTCACAAAAATGCCGTCTACATCATCCAGCTTACGCCCGATCTGCGCCATCAGCCCGTCCATCGCTTTCCCGCTCAAACCGGCATCCACTAAAAATGCGTGATCCTCTGTTTCAAGGTAAAACGCATTTCCCGTACTCCCGCTCGCAAGTACGCTAAATTGCAAGCTCATGTCTGTCTCACTCCATTATTTTCATTGATCTGTATCTAAAATCGTACTCTCCAAAGCATTCACAGTAAAATACTCTTGTACTGTCTTTTTCTCGCCGTTCACTTTTTTATCGTACTCGACTGTAATTCTCCATACCGGCGCCAGCACCTGCGTACTTGTCAGCGGATATTGTGCTACATAGCCGAATTTACAGCTCTTCACAGTGCTGTATTCTTTTAATTGATTTTGATAGTACAACAGCTCAACCGCATCCATTTCAGTAATTAAGCTTTCTTTCTGGATTTGCTTGAAGGTCTCAAGCGTTGTCTGGTCGTACGACACAACCTCGTTTTTACCGTTTAAGTGCAATACCACTTGCCCGATCATATTAGAGGGATTATCGGTCTTTTGGTAAATATAATGGCCTTCGTACGTTTGGAAGAAAATAATTTCTTTCTTCGATTTATCAACCTTCCAAAGCTTATATTTTTCGCCATCTTGAATCTTCGAAGAAACAAGTGCCTGCGCATCGTCTTCGATATTCTTCTTTGACAGGGCGATTGGATTTGCAAACTTCATTTTCAGGCTCGTTACTTTATGATCATCACTAGGCATGTCCATCAAAGGCTTTTGATCCTTCAGCGCCTCAATTTCCTCCTTGGTGAAGGCTTTTTGATTTGCTGTGATCCGATAGCCTTCTGTCGCTTCCTTATTCAAGCCTTCATACGTGATATGATCGGCCCTCATGTCGTGCTCGACATCATTTTTAATGACTTCATATTCCTTGCCGGTAGCCTGCCATTTTTGAAAAAACTGATAGCCTAAGAAAATATCTAAAATGAGGAAGGCAACGATGAAGATTGATTTTGTCTTATTCCACTCCACTGTTAGCCTCCTCCTTTTTCAATAAGTCCTTTGTAATCGGCACAATTTTTCCATTTACTTTCATCGCCCAAACCGGTTCCAGTTCAACGAGAGGATCATCGTTGGTTGATGTGGATACCAATTGATAAGCAAGGAAGATCTGATCAATTTTGTCCGTATCATAAGCGGTTTGTCTCGAAAGCAGCATCTTCACTTCACTGCCGCTCATCAGCTCTGTTTCACTTGTTTTAATCGGATTCGTTCCGAGACTGTAATTCGGCCGCTTATAGCTGAGAATGTCATCATTCGCCCATTGCACCGTAATCGCCGATGTTGCTCCGAAAGGTTTGGTGGTGCTGTTAATGACCGGGAGCTGATCCATAAAGATATAGAAGCTCAGCTGCTGGCTGTCATTGATACTGAAAAATTGATAGTGATCCGTCCAGCTTCCGGTATCCTCAAGGTATTTTTGGCTCTTTTTGATTAATTCTCCCGTTTGATAGGATGTGCTCTGCACCAAATTGCGCTGCTGGAATTGCACCTGGCGCTGGCTAAGATTCACATCTAAACGGCTGATCCCATCTGTCAGTACATTTCTGTTGTTGTAATTCGAATCTTCCCTTACAATGCTCGGATCGCTAAACAAAGCCTGTTTAAAGGTATTTGTTTTAATCGATTCAGTGACAAATTCTTTTTTGTCCATCGTAAGCGGTTTGTTTGGCAGCAAGAACTCTTTCTTTGAGCCAATGGAGAACAAACTGAACGCCGGCATATTTGATTGCCTGTTTTTCAAGTCGTTCATAATGTTCCGGTAGTTTGCCGACTCAACCGTCACTTCAAGAATGAGCTGTTTGCTGTAAGACACCAAATAGATTTTCTTGTTCGCTTTTGTTTCATTGAACGGGATCAGAATATGATCAAACGAACTGTATTCAAACGACTGATTAGACCATTTAAACAGCGTTTGGAAAATATCAATCGGGATCGTATCGCTGAATTGCAAATCAAGCTTGGCCTCAGAACCGCCTATACCATAAAACCAGCTCTTGAATCCAGACTTGTCATACTGATCCGAAATATCTTTAATTCCTTTTACATCCCAATGCGGCAAGTCAGACCAGATTTCTTCATAGAGGGCATTGTCATCCACTTTGTAATGAGCGCCGTCATCATGGATAAACATGTCTCTCGGCCTTACCGTTTCAGACAGCTTTTGGGTCGTTTTTTCGATTTTATGTTTCTCACGCACGGTAGACTCTGTTGAGGATGAGCCTTCAGAAAAGTTTGGCTGGAACGTCCATATCCCCCATGTAAAAACAAGACTGATGACGACGAGTACGGTAAGTAATATCGTTTTTATATTTTCACGCTTCATCCCAATCATCCTCTTGCTCCTCTTTATATGGAAGAGTAAATGTAATCGTCGTGCCTTTTCCTTCTATGCTGTCCGCCCAAATATCTCCGCCGTGCGCCTGTACCATTTCCTTGGCAATCGCCAACCCCAGGCCGGTGCCGCCGAGCTTTCTCGTTCTCGCTTTATCCACCCTGTAGAAGCGGTCAAAGACTTTTTCGACATCTTTTTTCGGAATGCCGATCCCTTCATCCTTCACGCTGATATAGAGCAGTTCTTCCTCTTCATTGACATCAATCGAGAACGTGACATGTCCGCCTTCGGGTGAGTATTTTAATGCGTTAGAAATAATATTATCGAGCACCTGCGTAATTTTATCCTGGTCAATCTCGACGTACAGATTTCTGTCCGGCAGATTGCGGATAAACTCCACATGCTGCTCTTTTGTCATTTCAAAACGGTCAATAATAAGCGACATAAACCGGACAATCTGAATCCATTCCCGGTTAAATTGATAATCCTTACTGTCAAATTTCGACAGCTGAAGCAAATCATTGACAAGCCGGATCATACGCTCTGTTTCATTTTGCGTCACCATCAAGAAGCGCGGAGCAATGTCTTTATTTTCCCACGCGCCTTCAGCTAACGCTTCTAAATAGCTGCGCATTGTCGTGAGGGGCGTCCGCAGCTCATGTGATACATTCGCAACGAATTCTCTGCGTTCCTGATCCATTTTCTCTTGTTCGGTTACATCATAAATGACAGCGATTAAACCATCAATTTTGCCGTGTTCCCTTTGAATCACAGAGAAATTCACGCGAAGCACCGTTAATTGATCATCGCGCTCAATTTCAAGCAGCATAGAATCCTGCTGCTCCACCAAATCTTCAAAAGTATAATTCTCTTGAAGCCCCAGCAAACTCGTAATCGGCATTTCTAAGGCTGTTTCACGTGAAACGTTCAACAGCTCCAGCGCCGGGCTGTTTAAGAGAATAATCGCTCCGTTTCGATTTGTGGCGATAACGCCGTCTGTCATATAGGCAATAACAGAGGCTAGCTTTCTTCGTTCCCCTTCAGTCATCGCCTGAGCATCTTCAAGTTCTCTCGTTAAGTGGTTAAACGTTGTGGCGAGCTGACCAATTTCATCATGCCCGTACTTTTTAACCTTCCTCGAGAAATTCCCCTTCGCAAGCTCCATCGCCTGCTTTCGCATATCTGAAAGCGGGTGGGTAATGGTTCTTGCCAGAAAAATACCGAGAAGAGCCGTCAAAACGAGTGCCAAACCTGTGCCGGACGCTAGTATCGTGTTGATTGTCTTCATTTGATTAAAGACATCTTCCATACTCGCGACAACATAGATCGCGCCGACAACCTCTTGGTTTTCAGTCATGACGGGCTTCGCGGAAATAAGAACTCTGATTTTGCTTTTCGGATCATAATATTTTCTTAAATACGACTGTTTGGTGGAAAAAATCCTCTTAAAAATCAGATCGGTCGTTTGTTTCCCTGCCACTTCTTCACCATACGGCTTTGAAGAACCGACCACTTCATAGCTTTTATCTACAAAACTAATTTCCCGAACCTCATCACTTTTCGTGAAATCACTCAGGATACGGCTGACGTCATCCTTTATGACAGTGCTGTCGTTATCGCTCTTATATTCTTGTTCGATATAATAAGAAAGGTTGTCGATTCGCTGATTCAGCGATTGTTCATAAGAGCTGATCAGCGACTTCTCTACCTGATTGACAAAATACACACCAATGATTTGCATAGCAATGATGATCAAAAGCACATAAATCAAGGTAATCTTAAATTGGATCGACCGAAAAAAACCAACCTTATTCATATGGGCATTAGTCCTGTTCTGGGTTTCTCAAGTAATAACCTACACCGCGGCGTGTGACGATCCAATTTGGATGGCTCGGGTTGTCCTCAATTTTTTCACGAAGCCGGCGGACTGTTACGTCAACCGTTCTGACATCGCCGAAGTAATCATAGCCCCAAACGGTTTGAAGCAAGTGTTCACGGGTCATCACTTGTCCGATATGTTTTGCTAAATAATGAAGCAATTCGAACTCACGATGAGTCAATTCGATTGTTTCATCTCGTTTTGATACAACGTACGCGTCAGGGAAGATGACGAGAGAGCCGATATGAATCTCGTTAGAGGAAGGCTCTTCCTCCGCAGGCGCTGTTGTCAGCTGGCGGCGCAGATTCGCTTTTACACGCGCCAGAAGCTCGCGTGTGCTGAATGGTTTTGTGACATAGTCATCAGCACCGATTTCGAGTCCGATAACCTTGTCAATTTCTGAATCCTTAGCCGTCAGCATAATGATTGGCATATCGTATTTCTTTCTGACTTCACGGCATACTTCAACGCCGTCTTTATTAGGTAGCATAATATCTAAAAGAATTAAATCAGGCTGAAGCTCTTCTACCATTTCAACGGCTTCGTTTCCGTCGTGGGCACAGTGCACCTCATAGCCTTCTTTTCTTAAGTTAAATTCCAATATATCTGCAATCGGTTTTTCATCATCTACTACAAGGATCTTTTTATCCATCATTTTGATTTTCCTCCTGCCGAATGACTTCATTTCATCTATATCACATTCGTTTCATCACTTAAGGCCCATGTAAAGAATGGGTCCTTGTCTATTATAACGGTTTAAGGTCAAAAGATAAAAAAAATAAAGGTTTAGAAAAAAAACACACATTTCACCTTTATCGCCCATTGTTTATCTTTTGTCATGCTGGTCAACTTTTTTTAAAAAAGATAACTTTATTGAAACCTCCCCTCACCGGAGTGCGTCTTTATCAATGACGTCTTCTTCTTTGAACCGGCCGCAGGGCCGGTTCTCCCTTTTTCTTCTATTATAACATTCCTCATGTTTGCCTTTTTCCTAAAAGAAAAAACGCACCTACGATTGCAGATGCGTTTGGTAAGTGGCTCGGGACGGAATCGAACCGCCGACACACGGATTTTCAGTCCGTTGCTCTACCAACTGAGCTACCGAGCCAAATGTTTTATTTTTCTCTACTAAGTAAAGTAAAATGGCGGTCCGGACGGGACTCGAACCCGCGACCTCCTGCGTGACAGGCAGGCATTCTAACCAACTGAACTACCGGACCTTACAGTAATTGCCCGGAGAGCTGTCGTGTCAGCTCTCACAGACAAATAAGGAATTTAGCAATAACGCTAAAGTAAATCAATGACCCGTACGGGATTCGAACCCGTGTTACCGCCGTGAAAGGGCGGTGTCTTAACCGCTTGACCAACGGGCCTTCACGAAATGGTGAGCCATGAAGGACTCGAACCTTCGACCCTCTGATTAAAAGTCAGATGCTCTACCAACTGAGCTAATGGCTCTTAAAGATGTCAGAATTTCTATAGAGCAAACGACTTAGATCTAGTTCTTATCTCGTACTCTATTGAAGCAGTTTCCGTAACAACGAGATTTATAATATCACGAACAAATAGAAGTGGCAATAACTTTTTTGGTTTTTTTTCATATTTTTTTCTCAGACCAACTTATATGCGGGTTTCAAACAAAAAACAAGCCCCTGATATAGGGGCTTGCAGGCATATTCTATTTAGTTCGCACGGTATACACTGCGAAGGACATTTGTTTGTGAACGGTCTGGACCGACAGAGAAAATAGAAAGCGGAATGCCTGTTAGCTGAGACACACGCTCAAGATAATGGCGCGCATTTTCCGGAAGCTCGCTCAAGCTCTTCGCACCTGTAATATCCTCAGTCCAGCCTGGCATTTCTTCATAAACCGGCTCACATTCAGCAAGTGCTTTAAGACTTGCTGGGAATTCTTCAATGATTTCGCCTTTGTAGCGGTACGCCACACAGATTTTCAACGTTTCAATTCCTGTTAAGACGTCAATTGAGTTCAGAGAAAGATCTGTAATTCCGCTCACACGGCGGGCGTGGCGGACAACGACGCTGTCAAACCAGCCGACGCGGCGCGGGCGGCCTGTTGTTGTTCCATATTCGCGTCCGACTTCACGGATTTGATCACCGATTTCATCTTTCAGCTCAGTCGGGAAAGGACCGTCTCCGACACGAGTCGTATATGCTTTTGATACACCGACAACGTGCTGAATTTTGGTCGGGCCGACACCAGAACCGATCGTGACACCGCCGGCAACCGGGTTAGATGACGTAACAAACGGGTATGTTCCTTGGTCGATATCAAGCATAACCCCTTGTGCGCCTTCAAATAATACACGGCGCCCTTCATCAAGAGCATCGTTTAAAACAACAGATGTATCGCAAACGTATTGTTTGATCTGCTGGCCGTACTCATAATATTCGTCTAAGATATCCTCAATTTTAAACCCTTCTGTCTCGTACATTTTCTCAAGCAGACGGTTTTTTTCTTCGAGATTGCGTTCAAGCTTTTCCGCAAACGCGTCACGGTCTAACAGATCCGCGATGCGAATTCCGATGCGGGCTGCTTTATCCATGTAAGCAGGGCCGATTCCTTTTTTCGTTGTACCGATCTTGTTAGCCCCTTTACGCTCTTCTTCCACTTCATCCAATTTCAAATGATACGGCAGAATGACGTGAGCTCTGTTGCTGATTCTCAGGTTATCTGTACTGACGTTGCGTTCATGAAGATACGCAAGCTCTGTGACTAATGCTTTCGGATCTACAACCATTCCGTTTCCGATGACACACGTTTTATCCTTATAAAAAATTCCAGAAGGGATTAAGTGAAGTTTGTATGTGATTCCGTCAAACTTGATTGTATGCCCTGCGTTATTTCCGCCTTGATAACGGGCGATCACTTCTGCATTTTCTGATAGGAAATCTGTGATTTTACCTTTTCCTTCATCGCCCCATTGCGTACCTACTACAACTACTGAAGACATGTCCGTGCACCTCCGTTAACCTTTCAAAACGATTCTATTCAAACAAATCAAGTTTATCAGTGAAGAAACAGAAAGTCAATTGCAAATCCGAACATTAAATTATTGTAAATCTATATTCGTTCGCTTTCATTCGTTTTATAAGCGTTTTCTCACCATTTTGTCATAAAAAGCTTGTGAAACTTTCATCCTTTAGCATGAAAAAGAATTACTTGCCTGATATTCCTTTTGAATTCATAAAAACAACCCGCCAGCCGTCCGGGTCCTCTATCGTCACGCCCCCATTGCTCCAGTACGGATTCTCTGATTCAACCTCTCGATAGCCCATGTGTTTTAGCTTTGAAGTGACCGCTGCCAGTTCCTCTGCATTCGGCACATAAAAAACAAGGAGGCTGTCGGGATGGGGAACGGGGGCATTGCTTTCCCCTTCATACTGAGTGAATTCCAAATGATAATCGGCATGAGGAAGGCCGAACATGACACCGTCATACCCGTTATGCTGTGAAAATTCTCCTATTCGTTTCAAACCCAGTCCCTCTTCGTAAAAACGAACAATCTCATCAAGCTGGCCCGTAGGACGCGCAATTCGGATTTGTGCTGCGTGAAAAGATGAAAAACGGTTTCCCATATTGATACCATCTCCTTTTTGCACCATTTTATTAAAACGCTTTCAAATTTTCATCCGCTGAGCGGACGGTATTTCTTCCGTCTTTCGAACGAAAAAAACCCCAAGAGCAGCTCTTGGGGTTTATGCGCCGGGCGGAACGCCTGCGTCATCAAAACGTCGTTCCAGGTTGACGAATTTGTTGTATTCTTTTACGAACGCAAGAGACACGGTTCCTACCGGGCCGTTACGCTGTTTAGCGATAATGATTTCGATGATATTTTTATTCTCGGTTTCTTTGTCATAGTAGTCATCACGATAAAGGAACGCGACAATATCCGCGTCCTGCTCGATACTTCCTGATTCCCGGATATCAGACATCATCGGACGTTTATCCTGACGCTGCTCAACACCCCGGGAAAGCTGAGAAAGCGCGATAACAGGGACTTGCAGCTCCCTGGCAATCGACTTCAGTTCACGGGAAATTTCTGATACTTCCTGCTGACGGTTGTCCTTTGAACGGCCGCTTCCCTGAATCAATTGCAGGTAATCGATCAAAATCATGCCAAGCCCGCTTTCCTGCTTCAAGCGGCGGCACTTGGCGCGGATTTCACTTACCCGAATCCCCGGTGTATCATCGATGTAAATTCCGCTGTTCGACAGGCTTCCCATTGCCATCGTCAGCTTGCCCCAATCCTCTTCAGTCAGGTTCCCGGTACGGAGATTCTGGGCATTGATATTTCCCTCGGCACAGAGCATACGCATAACGAGCTGCTCTGCACCCATCTCAAGACTGAAAATCGCTACGCTCTCATCGGTCTTGGTCGCCACGTTTTGTGCGATGTTCAGGGCAAAGGCTGTTTTCCCCACTGACGGACGGGCAGCCACAATGATCAAGTCGTTGCGCTGGAAACCCGCAGTCATCCGGTCAAGCTCCGTAAAACCTGTTGGAATCCCTGTGATATCCCCTTTTCGATTGTGAAGCTGTTCGATATTATCATAGGTTTGGACAAGGACGTCCTTAATGTTTTGGAAGGCACTCGTATTTTTGCGCTGTGCCACTTCCATAATCGTTTTTTCCGCTTCACTGAGTAAATCCTCGACCTCATCTTCACGGGTATACCCGTCTTGAGCAATCGTTGTCGCGGTTCTGATTAATCGGCGAAGAATCGATTTTTCCTCAACGATTTTCGCGTAATATTCTATGTTAGCCGCTGTCGGCACCGAGTTTGCGATATCTGTCAGATATGAAATGCCGCCTACTTCTTCCAGCAGGTCTGTGTTCGCAAGCTCTGAAGTTACCGTCACCAGATCAACCGGCTCACCTCGGTCACCGAGCACCAGCATCGCATTATAGATTTTTTGGTGGGACATTCTATAAAAATCATCTGGAATCAATACTTCTGAAGCCAGTGTTAAAGCAGACGGCTGTAAAAAAATAGCGCCTAACACGGCTTGTTCGGCTTCTATATTTTGCGGAGGAAGCCGATCATTCAGAAGGTCTGTCATGCTAAGCACCGTCCTCTCATTAAAAAATCTCCAACCTCCATTCTACCATTTCTACAGAAAAAAAATAGAAAAATTGTCTGTTTCCTGTTTTTTTCAGTTAGCAGATTGAATCGTTTTGGACAGTAACAAGGCGGGAAAAATGCAATAAAACATAAGGGAGGAATGAAAAATGATTAAAAAATACGCGATTACACCGAATGTTGATGCGGATGGCTGGTTTATTGAGGTGGAGAATGTGGCGCCGACAGCTTTGTATACGTCTAAAGACGCCGCTATTGAAAAGGCCAAACAGGTGGCTAAGGAAAACAGTCCGGCAAAGCTTGTCATTTATGACCAGTTTAAAAATGTGGAAGAGGAACTCTCATTTTAGTGAATGAAAGCCTTCGCTGCAGCGAGGGTTTTTTAGCGGTTATCGGTTTATTTCATCCATTGGATGCCTATGTCCATCATCAAATCTGCCGCTTTTTGATACAGATCCCACTCCTCGAGCGAAGCAAATTTTCCCATCAGCTCCTGAAGCTTTAGCCTCACTGCTAAGTATTCTTCGAATGTGACAGCTTTTTCAGTGTCTATTTGGTGTTCCTTCAGCATTTGTTTTAATAAGGACAACGGTGCGTGCATAAGAGCCCTCCTTACCTCATTTATAACGGGCATTTTTCGATTGCTCTATTCCTTTGTTACATCTTCTTACATTTCACATTTGATTCTTGTACAATGGACAGAAGAGAGGAGGGATCTTTTGTGAGACCTTTGCAAATTTCTGCTGAAACTGCACAAAAGCTTGCAGAGTCCTTGAATCTGCCGCTTGAACAGATCATGCATATGCCTCAGCATATTCTGCTGGCCAAAATGGCTGAATTGCAAAAAGAGGACAAATCATAGCCTTCATTCACATACTTGCTTACCTGTTTCGGGATAATATGATGTATATGTTAGAAAAAAGGAGTAACTGCTTTGCCACATCCACAAAATAAAAAAATCCAATCATTTTGGCTGATCGCCGGCATTATCTTTATCGCCTTTAACTTACGGCCCGCGATCACTTCAGTCGGTCCGGTCATCAGCTCTATCCGGGCAGAGCTGCACATGTCAAATGGGGCAGCCGGGTTTTTGACCGCACTGCCGCTGCTTTCATTTGCAGTTCTTTCTCCGCTTGCGCCTAAGCTCGGACAGCGCCTCGGAAATGAGCGAACCTTATGGCTAGGTCTCGTGGTACTGTTGATCGGTGTTTTGACTCGTTCTACCGGCTATACTGCCGCTTTGTTTTTTGGAACGGCATTAATCGGAGTCGGGATTGCGATTGGAAATGTACTTTTGCCAAGCTTAATCAAACATAAATACCCTGAAAAGCCAGGGCTCATGATCAGCCTGTATACGACATCAATGAATATATTCGCTGCGTTGGCATCAGGTGTCAGTGTTCCTTTAGCGACCCAGATGGATGGCGGATGGAAACAAGCCTTTCTCTTATGGGGCGGGCTGGCTTTACTTGCATTGCTGATCTGGATACCCCAGCTGCGCCATCGGGATACAGCAAACAAGGCAGTGAAGCTTCAAAACAGTTCCATTTGGGCTTCCAAAATGGCATGGTATGTCACCATCTTTATGGGACTGCAATCGTTTTTATTTTACAGCAGCATCGCTTGGTTTCCTGAAATTCTCCGTTCACACGGGATTGATACGGCAACAGCCGGGTGGATGGTATCACTCATGCAATTTGCGAGTCTGCCTTCCACTTTTCTGACACCGGTTTTAGCTGATCGTGTGAAACAGCAGCGCGGTATCGTTGCAGCGCTGGCCTCAGTTTATTTGATCGGCCTCTGCGGATTATTAGCGGGCGGCAGCCATACATTGCTTGCCATCTGGATGATCATTATCGGTATCGGGCAAGGCTCCAGCATTAGTCTGGCGCTCACTTTGATTGGCCTCCGCAGTGAAAATGCCCAGCAGGCCGCTGCGCTTTCAGGCATGTCTCAGTCATTCGGCTACCTGCTGGCAGCAGTCGGGCCAATCTTTGTCGGCTATCTCTTTGACCAGACGCATTCATGGACGATGCCGATCGTGCTTCTCATTGCTGCCCTGATCATAATGGGGGCAGCCGGACAGGGAGCCGGACGAGATCGATACATTTTTCAGTCAGCAAAACAAAGAAATTCAGCATAAAAGCGGGGAAGATATCCCCGCTTTTTTCTTTGAATATTTATGATTTATTCACAGGTTTTTCATATTTGTTTTTTACAATGAGACACTATAAAGAGGTGAAAAACGATGAAAACCAAACGATTCGACGCAGCTCTTATTCTTATTTTGCTTACAGCAGCTTTTCTGAATATGTATAACATTTGGCAGGATGACACAGCGAACCAGTACTATTTGGCTGCTGTGAAAAGCATGACGCAAAGCTTCCACAATTTCTTCTATGCGTCATTTGACCCTTCCGGATTTGTCACAGTGGATAAGCCGCCTGTTGTGTTATGGGTTCAAACGATTTTCGCACTGATTTTCGGCGTTCACACGTGGAGTGTGATCCTTCCTCAGGCTCTCGCCGGAGTTGGATCCGTGTTCCTTCTCTACAGAATGATTAAGCCGACTTTTGGAGTTGGAGCGGCCCGCATTGCCGCACTTGTCATGGCACTGACCCCTATCGCAGCAGCTGTCAGCCGGACAAACAATATTGACAGCATGCTTGTCTTTACCTTATTGCTCGGTTCAGCTTGCCTGCTTAAGGCAGTAAAACAAGGCAAGCTGGTTTGGCTGCTGACGGCATTTGCCCTAATTGGGCTCGCCTTTAATATGAAGATGATGCAAGCATTTATGGTCTTGCCTGCATTTGTGATATTCTACCTGATTGCTTCCCGGGTTGCTCTGAAGAAAAAAATTGGGTCTCTGATTCTATCTCTTGTCCTTCTCACAGGCCTCTCACTCTCATGGGCGGTTGCAGTGGATTCGACCTCACCCTCCAGCCGGCCTTATGTCGGGAGCAGCCAGACCAACTCCGTGTTAGAACTGGCCTTTGGCTACAACGGCACCGAGCGACTGCTTGGACAAACTACGGGCCTGGCAAAGGGTGATATGAATGCTGCTGGCGGAGGGAACATGCAGAATCAAGACAACATGCAAGCGCCAAATGGCAACGGTTCATCTTTTTCTCAGAACGGAAATCAATCATTCGGAAACCACTCACAGGCGCCTCAGCCGCCTAACGGACAAACCGGCGCTTCCAATGGAGGCGGAGGCACACCTCCCCCAGGCGGCAACGGACCTGGAAATGGAGGGCACGGCGGTGGCGGCGGAAAAAGCATGAATATGTTCGGCACCGGTGATGCTGGACCGCTCCGTCTCTTCCAATCGGCACTTTCCGGTCAAATCAGCTGGATGCTTCCATTCGCATTGATCGGATTGCTAGGCGGAATCGTCAGCTGGTATCGTAATCGCCGCGGACAGGCTGCTGAAATGAAAGAAACGCTATTCTGGACGGCATGGCTCGTTCCTGTGGCTGGTTTCTTCAGCATCGCGGGATTCTTTCACCAGTATTACTTGATTATGCTGGCACCGCCGATTGCCGCGCTTTCTGGCATCGGCTGGCATTCGATGTACCGCTTATACCAAAACAATAAAGACTGGTCCAGCTATCTTCTGCCAGCAGCCGTTCTGATCACAGCCGCGTTCCAGGTGTATATCCTGAGTGCTTATACAAGCCAAATCGGCAGTGTATGGATGTACGTACTGGGACTCTTAGGACTCGGGATCACCCTTGCACTTCTGATGCTTAAACGCAATCATCCGTTCAGTAAGCAGCTGACCATCCTCAGCTTGTGCATTCTGCTGCTCACACCAGTCTATTGGTCAGCAACGCCGCTTCTATACGGAGGCAACAGCGTCCTTCCTGAATCCGGCCCGCAGCTCAAAAGCTCGGCAAACGGCGGGAACATGTTCTCTTCAGAGGTCGACAGCGGGCTCCTGTCCTATCTGAGAAAGCACAATACTGGCGAAGAATATTTATTTGCCACTTTGACAACCGTAACAGCTGCACCATACATCATTAACGAAAATGAGTCTGTTATGGCAATGGGTGGGTTTAATGGCACGGATCCCATTCTGACTGTGTCCGAACTGAAAAAACTAATCAAAGAAGGCAAAGTGAAATACTTTCTTCTCTCAGAAAACAACTCAGGCAACAGCGAACTTGTTTCCTGGATTAAGAAAAACGGAAAAGAAATATCGTCTGAAGAGTACAGCAGTTCCTCCAACAGCACAAACAGCACTCAGCAAGGCATGATGAGAGGAGGACCTGGCGGAGAAAGCCAGCAAACTCTTTATCTCGTGGAATAAAAAAGAGGCTTGGATCAATCCAAGCCTCTTTTTCTATTAAGCTTCTTCTTTTACATGTACCTTTAACACTGCCTGCACCTCAGGATGCAGCTTCACAGGCACGTTTGTGTATCCTAATGCACGAATGCCGTCCGGCAGTTCAAGCTTCCGCTTATCTACTTTAATGTTATGGTCTTTTTGCAGCTGTTCAGTGATTTGCTTGCTTGTCACTGAACCAAATAAACGGCCGCCTTCACCTGATTTTGCGCTAAGTTCAACAGTCAGTTTTTCTAATGTCTCTTTCAAGCTCTTAGCCTGCTCAAGCTCGGCAATGGCTTCTTTTTTCTCTTTCTGCTTTTGTCCGTTTAGCGCGCTGATGTTTGACGCGTTCGCTTCAACCGCGAGGCCTTTTTTAATGAGAAAGTTATGCGCATAACCGTCTGCTACGTTTTTGACTTCACCTTTTTTTCCTTTTCCTTTTACATCTTGTAAGAAAATAACCTTCATCTCTGTACGCCTCCCTCAAAATACTCATCTATGGCGTGCTTCAGCCGTTCCAGCGCTTCAGAAACTGAAATGCCGGACAACTGGGTCGCCGCATTTGTTAAATGCCCTCCGCCTTCCAGCGCCTCCATGATGATCTGCACATTTACCTCGCCAAGTGACCGCGCACTGATACAAACCGTTTGTTCATCCCGTCTCGCCACCGCAAATGAAGCCTCAACCTCACTCATCGACAGCAGCGAATCGGCAGCCTGCGCAATCAGGACTTGATCGAAGTATTCCTCTTCATTTTCAGGAAGAGAAGCAATCGCAATGTTATCTTTATAGAGGACCGTATGCTGGATCAGCTTCGCCCGTTTAATATAGGAATCAACGGTTTCTTTCAGGAACTTCTGCACCAGCACCGTATCGGCGCCTTTTGCCCTTAAATAAGAAGCCGCATCAAAAGTCCTCGAGCCCGTGCGGAGAGAAAAGCTCTTTGTATCCACTATTATACCAGCTAATAGGGCTGTTGCTTCAATCATATTGATTTTTAAGCGCTTCGGCTGATATTCAAGCAGCTCTGTCACCAATTCCGCTGTGGAAGAAGCGTATGGTTCCATATAAACGAGCAGCGGGTCTCTGATAAACTCCTCACCCCTGCGGTGATGGTCGATGACCACGATATGTTCAATTTTATTGACCAGCCGTTCCTCCATAACAAGCGACGGCTTATGTGTATCAACGATCACAAGTAGCGTGTCATCATTAGAAATTTCCATTGCTTCTTCAGGGGTAATAAATCTTGACCACAGCTCTTCATATTTTTTGATTTCCTCAATCAAACGCTGCACGCTTGATCCGATTTGATTTGGGTCAATCACAATAAAGCCATCTTTGTTATTTGCCTGTGCCACCTTTAAAATCCCGATCGCTGCGCCGATAGAATCCATGTCGGGGAATTTATGCCCCATGATAATCACATTGCTGCTTTCAGAGACGATTTCCTTTAAGGCATGAGAAATGACGCGGGCCCGCACCCTTGTTCGTTTCTCCATTGGGTTTGTTTTACCGCCGTAAAACTTCACCTTGCCGTTTGGCAGCTTAATGGCTACCTGGTCTCCGCCGCGTCCCAGTGCTAAGTCCAAGCTGGATTGCGCCAAATCGCCAAGTTCTTTCAAGGAAGAGACTGAAGCCCCGACACCGACGCTTAACGTCAGCGCTACACCGTCAAATGAGGTTTTTTCCCGCACTTCATCAAGAATCGAAAACTTCGAATTTTCGAGTTCAGTTAAGATGTGTTCATTAAGCACAGCGATAAAGCGTTCTGAAGACGTCCGTTTCAAGAAGATCCCGTACTCCTGCGCCCAAGCGTTCAGCAGAGATGTCACCTGGCTGTTCATCGTGCTTCTCGTCTGGTCATCCAATCCTTGTGTCACATCATCATAGTTATCAAGGAAAATATAGGCCAGCACGGTTCTTTCGTTTTCATATAGCTTTTCAATCTGGATTTGTTCTGTAACATCAAAGAAGTATAAGAGACGCTCATCCCGTTTGATGACAACCCTAAACTTGCGGTCATTCAATGAAACCGTTTCCGATTCCACCTCTTGTTTGATCAGCGGCACCACCGATTCACAAGTATCGTAAAGTGATCTCCCCACTAAAGTGCTTTCATTAAAGCAAGAGGAAAGAAACGGATTTGCCCATTCTATATAATATTGGTCATTAAAAAGCATGATTCCGATCGGCATTTCCATCAATGCCTCTTCACCGACTTTTTTCAACCTGTAGGATAACGTTGAAATATAAGCATCTATCTCTTTTCGAATAAGAGAATCAGCACGTTTAATAAAAAACAAAATAACTGCCAGCAGCAGCACTTCGACGGCTCCTAATATCCAGTTAAAATAAAAGCTGATGAGGATTGTAATGATTGACAGAGCAATCAATGCGTAGATGGGATACCGAAACAGCGGTTTTTCATAAAAGCTTGGCATTTCTATCACTCCCCACCATGTGAGTAAAACTCATGTTCACTTCACCTTATTCCTTATATGAAAGCCTATATCTAAGACGCCTAAAATGCGAATGACTGCCATGAATACCGGATGCACAAACCCGAGTACGACAGCAATCACAGCCGCAGCCTTCGGATATTGTTTCTTATGGCAATAGAAAAAGATAAATGATAAACCTTGGATAAAAATCAGAAACCCGAGTATAAACTCCCCATTTAAAGCGATAGAGTACAGCATTTGGCCTTTTTCTAAAGGCAAAAATGAAAGCATAACAATGATCAAATACAGCACTACAACACTTTGCGGAAACTTCAACTCTCTAAAAGGCTTTAGATTAGGAATATCGGGGGAGAATCGCCTTAAGAGCGGCTTAGCGATAAGGTAACTGAGGAAAGCATATATTACCCCCAGCATCACAATAGCTGTTGGGAATAGGTATTGAGCTGTGTCTAATTGATCTCTCATTATACTCAAGTTTTTATTAATTTCTTCTGAATGAACTGAATTTCTCATCATATCCTCTGCAGAATCAATCGCTTCCTGTGATTGTGTTAAGGCCCTATCGATGATATTAATATCCATAAATAAAACACTTAACACAAAAAACATCATAATACATAGCACTGAAACAAAAGAACCAGATAAAATCGCAATTGCAGGATCCTTCTTCTTAAGAAAAAAACCTAAAGCAACACCTGTAAATGCGGATATAATCGCTAAAAAGACCCCAGTAATTGAACTAGTTATAAAAATAACGGGAAGACTTACAATACTCATCCAAAAACCTAATTTTGCCCCATATCTCAATGTGTATAAAATCAAAGGTAGAGGTAAAACCAACCAAAACAGTATTCCAATCACAGGAACATAAACGACCAAAAGCGTGATGATCGCAAACAGACTGATTAAAATAGCACCTTCCATTAATGCTCTCGTTTGTTTCACTTAGTCACCTCGTATCATCTTGAACATACGAATAGAAAAGAGCAGCATAAACGACTGCTCTTTTTTCATCGCTGCAAACGCTTTGCACCGAATGTTTTTATATCATCTCTAAATTTTACTTTTATATTTTAACATAAGTCCAAATCGCAAGTAAAATGACGCTAATGTTTCATGTGAAACATAAAAAAAGGAAAAGACATTCTTGGAAAAGAATGCCCATCACCATTAATGTTTATCATCCATAAAGCCAGAAGATTCTTTGTTTTTCTTTTTCGTTTTTCTGACATACATAAAAATTAAGATCACCAGTAAAATAGTTGTTGCTTGCAGAACGCCGCTGCTAAACAAGAAAAAGTTCTTTATCATGTCCCACATTGAATTTCACCTCTTTGTGCATGTTCTAAACCCGTAGCCTATATAAGGTGAATTTCCCTTTTTAAAAACTTCAAAACATCATGAACAACATTGAGCGTTGGGCATATGCTGATATGGAATCTGATTGATAAAGGAGAATTTTCACATGGATGAACGCAGAACATTGGCTTGGCATGAAACACTAGAAATGCACGAGCTGGTTGCTTTTCAATCAAACGGACTTATTAAACTGAAGAAAATGGTAAGAGAAGTAAAAGACCCTCAGCTCAAACAGCTTTATAACGTGTCTATTCAGGCCGTTGAGCAAAATGTAAGAGAGCTTCTTCCGTTCTTTCCACAGGCTCCGCATAGAGAGGATGAGGAAGAAGAACGCGCAGATAACCCATTTTACAGCGGTGACCTGCTCGGTTTTGCTAAAACATCTGTCCGCAACTATGCCATCGCCATTACAGAAACAGCCACACCTCAATTAAGAAACGTACTGGTCAAACAGCTGAATGCTGCCATCCAGCTGCACGGCCAAGTTTATCGATACATGTATCAGCATGGATACTATCCGTCTTACAACCTTTCTGAACTGTTGAAAAATGACGTCAGAAACGCCAACAGAGCCCTTTCAATGAAATAAAACAAGCAGCAAAGGAGTTCCTTTGCTGCTATTTTTGCTGATCCTTCAGCAAACCGTTCGAACGATAAGATTCCAGCACGTCTCTGTTGGATTCTCCCCATTCTTTCATTTGCAAAACAATCGGTTCAAGTGTTCGCCCGAATTCTGTCAGAGAATACTCAACCTTCGGCGGCACCTGTTGATAAACCTCACGATGCACGATACCGTCCGCTTCCAGCTCCCGCAGCTGAAGAGTAAGCATTCTTTGAGTAATATTCGGGCAAATTCGCCGAAACTCATTAAACCGTTTCTTGCCCTCTATCATGTGATAAAAAAGAATTCCTTTCCACTTTCCGCCAATGACATCTAGCGTAAATTCAACTGGACAGCCTTCTTTGTTCGGGTATATATTCTTTTTTTCACTCATTTATGCCCCTCCAATAGTACCTTTTTTGATACTACATTACATTTTGCAACTAAGCTACCCAGTATTTTACACAGCTTTTCTCCTCAGCTCAAAGAAAATGCTTCTTATTCACATCAATTTTTAAGGGTTTGCATGATTACACCTGCAGCAAGACGTGTTAAACTATATAAAGATGACACTACTTAAAAAAGGATAGGAGCTATCATGGAAAAGATACTTATTTTCGGACACCAAAACCCAGACACAGATACGATTTGTTCTGCGATTGCTTATGCTGATTTGAAAAACAAACTCGGCTTCAATGCTGAGCCTGTCCGTCTTGGACAAGTCAACGGCGAAACACAATACGCGCTTGACTATTTCAAACAAGAAAGCCCGCGCCTTGTTGAAACAGCTGCAAACGAAGTAAACGGCGTTATCCTGGTTGACCATAACGAACGGCAGCAAAGCATCAAAGACATTGAAGATGTTCAGGTTTTAGAGGTTATCGACCATCACCGCATCGCTAACTTTGAAACAGCTGAGCCGCTTTACTATCGTGCTGAGCCTGTAGGCTGTACAGCTACGATCTTAAACAAAATGTACAAAGAAAATAACGTGAAAATCGAGAAGGAAATTGCCGGCCTGATGCTGTCTGCGATCATTTCTGACTCACTGTTATTCAAATCCCCAACTTGCACGGACCAAGACGTAGCAGCAGCAAAAGAGCTTGCGGAGATCGCTGGCGTAGATGCTGAAGAATACGGCTTGAACATGCTCAAAGCAGGCGCTGATCTAAGCAAGAAAACAGTGGAAGAGCTCATTTCTCTTGATGCGAAAGAATTTACACTCGGCAGCAAGAAAGTCGAAATCGCACAAGTAAACACAGTGGACATTGAAGATGTGAAAAAACGCCAAGCTGAATTAGAAGCTGCGATCTCAAAGGTTGTGGCTGAGAAGAATCTTGATCTGTTCCTTCTTGTTATCACAGATATCTTAGAAAATGATTCACTTGCTCTTGCAATCGGTAACGAAGCAGCAAAAGTGGAAAAAGCGTTCAACGTGACATTAGAAAACAACACAGCTCTCTTAAAAGGCGTTGTGTCCCGTAAAAAACAAGTCGTTCCTGTCTTAACTGACGCAATGGCTGAATAATCAAAAAGCATCCCGTGTCGGGATGCTTTTTCTTATTCACCCAGCTTTTCAATCTGTCCCATCACATCAGTGATTTGCTTTGCGTTTTGGACCAGATCTGACTGCTCCAAATCTTCAAGCGATACATTGCCTTCCTCCACTTGTTTCAACACCTCTTCAGCGCTTTTCTGCAAGGTTTCGTTATGCTCCTGAATGGTTTGATGAATCTCCGTTGCAGCATCAGGCGGTGTTAATTCATTAAAATCAGCGGCAGCCTTCTGAATCGACTCAAGCTGCGCTTCAAGGTTTTCTTTCGCCTCGGTGTCATTTACAGCTTTCTCAGCCAATTCAGGCGCTTCCTCTGCAAATGTCTTCACCTTCTCCACATACCCCGCTGCCTCACCCGTATAGTTCAATCCGTCGTTCACCTGATCAAGCATGCCGCAGCCGCCTGCACTCAAAAGACCCACTCCGGCAAGTACTGTCAAAATAATCTTCATTGTCAGCCTCCTCATCGTTTCTTCTTCATTTTTTCTTTTAAGATCGGAATCAATTTCTCTTTCGCTAACGGCAGCCCTTTCCTCACCAGTTCACGCTTCAGCCACTTTTTCAACGTAGACATCCTGACGCTCCTCTCCCTTTTTGATAAAAATGAAAAAAACTCCACCAATTTGGTGAAGTTCCGAAACAAAAAGACCTTCACCAAATCAGATTTGGCAAAGGTCTCGCTAACAATTAGATTGCCAGCAAAGCCGAGGACATCTTGTCCCGTAATGACGACTTTACTGTGAAAGCTACTCCCCTTTGGAGTGTTCATTTTTATTACTTTCATTCTAAAGCACCCATCTGTTCCAGTCAAATTCCTTCCGTTTACATAAAAGCGCGCTGTGGTATTTAAAATTTGAATGGTTTTTCCACCAGGAGATCATGCTATGAAAGAGGAGGTTTTCATCATGAGTCAAGAGCGCGTGAAACGGCCGGGGCATACCAGATGGTACATATCTTCGTTACTTAGCGGCATTATTATTCTTAATTATTTTGACCGAGTGGCCATCTCTGTAGCGGCACCTGCGATACAAGATTCGTTTCACCTTACTGCAACTGAACTCGGCATCGTATTTTCCATTTACACCTATTCCTACACACTGATGCAGCTGCCTGTCGGAAGTTTGCTGGACCGATTTGGGGTGGCATGGGTCACAAGGGTTGGAATGACAATATGGAGCTTTTTAACGATCCTTCTTGCTTTTTTACAGGGGAAATTGCTGCTGTATCTGTTCCGGTTTCTCATTGGGCTGACGAGCGCCTCTGCGTTCCCTGCTGCCTCTAAGGCAACCGCTCTATGGTTTCCTCCAAGTGAGCGGGGATTGGCAAATTCACTGTTCGATTCAGCCGCCAAGTTTTCAAACGTCATCGGAGCGCCATTGGTCGCCTTTCTTGTCACAACGTTTGACTGGCGTGTCGCCTTTTTGACGATTGGATGCATCAATGTGCTGTTTACGATCTTTTTCTGGCAGTATTATGAACAGCCTGAACGGCACAAACGCATTTCCAAAAGTGAACTCAACTATATTCAAAAACACAACACCATTAATACAGAGCAAATCCCTTACAAAACGGGTCCGCTTTTAAAAAAGCTTTTCACCAACCGCAAAGTATGGGGCTTAATGATCGGATTTACAGGGTACGGGTATACATTCAATCTGCTGCTTACCTGGCTTCCGACTTTCTTTAAACATACATACGGGATGGATCTCATGTCGTCCGGTTTATTTACAGCTGTGCCGTGGCTGATCTCAACCATTTCTGGAATCGCTGTCGGCGGCTGGCTCGTCGATTATTTTATTAAGAAAGGCTATCCAAACACCAAGGTGTATCGAACCGTAATCATAGTCGGGATGAGCTTCGGCTTTTTCTTTTTAGGCTCCATTCTGACGAACAATATTACCATAGCGATTATTTGTATTTCCATCGGGCTCGCTGGAATTTCTGCTACCGCTCCGGTTGGCTGGTCCATCTCCGCTGAGCTCGCGCCGATCGGTTCCGTATCCATGCTGAGCTCGATGGTAAACCTCGCAAACAACCTGTTCGGAGGCATTATTGCTGCATCACTGACAGGGTATTTGTTTGATGTGACAGGCTCCTTTACGCTTAGCTTTCTGGTAGCCGGTTTTGTGCTGTTGCTGGGCTTGGTTTTTTATGTGTTTGTATTAGGGGATGTAAAACGAATTAAACTATAGAACATGAAAAAGAGAGCTGCCAGTTGGCAGCTCTCCCTTTACATCAAAGAATCCGGCCCGTCCCCATTTACCTTCTCCTCGTCCTGTTCCTCTATATCAAGCCCCGAAGCTAGCATTTCCTGCTCTATCTGTTCGAGCACCTGCTCGTTTTTTCCTTGAAGACCACCTTCATAATGAAAAGCATCCTGTGTGCCGTTTTCCTCTATTGTCGCTAAAATATCGTGGATATCATTATGGTCTCCTGAAATGGAGCCGAATCCTTGGTTTTGTTTTTTATAATTCACAAAACCGCTGGGGAGGTTGTTTCCGAGGTTTACACATGATGCGCCTTCAACCGTACCAATGGAAATGGAGCCAATAAAAAAAGAGGGAGAAAACCGTTTCACGTTAAACATCCTTTCCCTGATTGATGGTATACGGTACTGGTTTTCCATCTATTTTGACCTCAATATCATCTTTTTTTGCTTTCTTTAATCGAGACTGCGATGTGGATTTCGGATGAACATGAGGAGAGAATACGTTGCCAAGATTCAGCATCCCGCTTAGCTCCTGTACATCCAGGTGATCGAGATGAAACGCTAAATCGTCTAAATGCAGCTTCTCTACATTCAATTCCTGTACATCCATCTTCACAAAAACAGAAGGGGTGCGTTTCTCTTGGGAGGATTGTTCAAGCGTATGGACTTTTCCGGCTAATTCTTCAAGCTTTTTTAGGACCTCATCTATGCTCATATACGCCATCCCTTTTTAAAAACTTTTCTCCACAGCTCCCGCATTTCCTTTGATTTTATTATGTTTCCCCTTTATGGCGCCAAAACCTTCATTGATAAAGGTTTCACTTTTTCTGCCTTTTTGGATATTTGTTCCGACAAAGAGGCCAGAAGAATTTCTCAGATGGTTAACCCGCAAAGAACCGTATTTGATAGAGGTCATCACTCTTCTCCTTTTTCATTAGTGCGGTGCGGAACGGTAACCGTTACTATTCCGCTTTCAAATTTCGCATGAATCTGACGCAGATCATACTCTTCGGGAATGGCGATCTCCCGTTTGAAAGGGCCGTAAAACCGTTCTCTGGCGATCCACTCTTGTTCCTCTTCCATCGGCTGGGGGGTAATCTTTCCTTCAATGATGAGTGTGCGATTCTTTTGGCTGATTGACATATCCTCTACACGTGCACCAGCTGCATCAATGGTTATCGTCAATCTGTGGTTTGTTTTTATGAGATCGGCTCTCGGTTCGACAAAGGGAGCAATTTCGCGCAGCAGCTCAGCGAAATCCTTTCCCATCATTTCTTTCACATGGGGATAAAAATGAGATTTTGGCATAAATAAAAACCCCCTGCACATAGCCATACATCTTTAGAATCTATAACTATGCTTATGTGCTTTTTTTGGAGGTATGCTAAAAGAAAACTATTCACCGTTAAAGAGTTTGATTTTGTACACTTGGCGATATATTTTGGTTATTCATGACACCGTCTATGCCATCAGGGTCAATAACCGTTGAAACATTCCCCTGGTTCAAGACATTTCCTGCGAAGAAGCCGATTCCGTTATTTACCTTACGATGCGCAGCCCATCCGGGTAACTGATTTTCTCCAATCGCGATGGCTGTATTTGTCTGCTGGGAATTCACATTGATTGCACCGAGTGTAAAACCGATAGCCAAACAAATCCTCCTCCTTTTCAAACCAAGGCAGCCTCTTAAAAGTAATCATTTATTTGACAGTCATTTTCGTCGTTATCTATCACGAATGACGAGTTTTGAGTGTTTTGAATCGTGCCTAATAACCTTCCCTGGCCGGACGTTCGTTTACTATGTGAACTCCAGCCGGTAAGTTCGTTTTCGCCAACTGAAATGGCGGCACATGTATCCAGAACGTTAATATTCATTTCTCCAACATCAATATCATTCTGGTTTTCTCCCGAGTTCCCTTCAAAGGAAATCCTGTTTTCATGATGAATCGGCGTATCTACCTCATCGTTATCCATCACATAGCTAAAATTGTGAGACACCTGGGAGTTGGTCATTGATCCGAGTCCGTAATTGTTTTTCCGATGCGAAGACCAATTATGCGCATAATTGGTTCCAATAAATATTCCTGAGGAGGTATCAATTGAAATCACGCTAATGTTGCTGACTTGAACCTGGTTTACTGCTTGTCGATGATTCAATCTTATTCAGTCCTTGATATGTCTTTTCAGTCCATTACTTTACAATATGTTTTACATCGATTATTGGTTCGGGTTCTTTTTCAAGCAGTAGCTGACTTAAACACGTCCGTAAGCTAAAGACCAATTAAATCCGTACCATATGAATTATCGATTACGCAAAGCCACTCGCCTTGCGCATTCTTCTTAAAGACATAGGTCGCCCTTCTTTCCATCGCATACTCGGAGTCCTTTTTATCCGAATCAAGCAGTGTCTGAGAAAGAACGAGGACAGTGTCACCTGCTTCCAGCATGATCATTTCTCCTTGTGTCGGCACAATATGATGATTAAAATAGTTCGCGATCGTGATAAACGCTTTTTTGATTTCTTCTTTGCCTCGCGCGATCATGCCAGGCTTCACAACTAAAATGGCATCTTCCGAGTAGTAATTCATCAGTGTATCAAAATCTTCATTTTGGATTGCCACATCACATGCAGAGATGATGTCTTTCAATTGCTGTTCCAAATGAATTCCCCCAATCATCATGATTGGATATATTATACAATGTTTGACACGCTGAAACCGTAAAAACAAAATGAAAAGGATCCCTATTTCCTATATAATCAAATAGATATATTTAACAAAGTACCCAAGTGAAGGGGTGGACAATTTTGTCTGCGGAAGTAACATTACATGACCATATACATCATGATTTAAGCGCGGATTGCCAGCATTGTTTTGGCTTGTGCTGTGTCGCCTTGCCTTATGCGAAGTCGGCAGATTTTGCTTTTGACAAAGACGGAGGCACGCCTTGCCGCAACTTACAATCAAACTATCAATGTTCGATCCATAAAAATCTCAGAGAAAAAGGATTTCGAGGCTGCTCTGCATATGAATGCTTTGGCGCCGGCCAAAAGGTATCCCAAATCACTTATGAGGGAAAGGATTGGCGAAACAGCCCGGGAACGGCCAACGAGATGTTTGGCGTTTTTCCTATCATGCAGCAGCTGCATGAAATGCTCTGGTATTTACATGAAGCTCTTTCTATAGATATAGCAAAGCCGATTCACCCTGAACTGAGAACCAGTTTTGAAAAAATAGAAAGCCTCACCAGACTCAGCAAAGAACGCTTGCTGACACTGCAGGTGGACGAGCATCGAGCTGAGGTCAATAAATGGCTGTTAAAAACGAGTGAGCTGGTGCGTGCCCAAGCCCGCAATCCAAAACTCCCGAAAAAAGTCAGCCGGGGAAGTGTCCTGATCGGCGCAAAACTAAAAGAGCTTGATTTGCGAGGAGCAAATCTAAGAGGGGCGCTGCTCATAGCCGCAGATCTGAGAAATGCCGATTTGAGAATGACAGACTTTATCGGTGCAGATATGAGAGACGCTGATCTCAGCGGCGCCGACCTGACCGGATGCATCTTTCTGACACAGGCACAGGTGAACGCCGCCAACGGTGATTCGAACACAAAGCTGCCGCCGTCTTTACGAATCCCTGCCCATTGGAAATAAAAAAGGACCCGCTTACGGTCCTTTTTTTACTGTCATCAATTCAATCCTTTTTCGTTCCTTTTATCCGGCATTTTCATACTTTTTGCCAAGTATCCCGACAGCCATAACGCAGCCAGCAGCATGAAGGTGATCATACCGACGACGCCCAGCCAGTGATAAGCAGACCAGAATAGCCCTCCGACTGTTCCGCAAACGCTTGAACCGGCGTAATAGAAAAACAAATACAGCGATGAAGCCTGTGCTTTGTTGTAAAGAGCTCTCCTGCCCACCCAGCTGCTGGCAACTGAATGCCCTCCGAAAAAACCGAATGTAAAGAGGGCAATCCCCAGTATTTTCACTGCCAGCATACTGTTTATCGTGAATAAAGCACCTGCAATGACAATGAAAATATTCATCACTAGTATTTTTGGATAGCCATACCGATCAACCATTCTTCCAATGAAAGATGAGCTGAAAATACCTATAATCATCACAATAAAGATCCAGCTGGCAAATGCTTTATTAAGCGAGTACGGCGGGCCCAGCAGCACATACACAATGTAATTAAACAATGCAACATTGCTTCCGAGCAGCAAAAAACCAATGAGAAACAAGCTGAATAGTTTGCGGTCTCTCAAGTGGCCGATCAGAGACATTCCCAACTTCCCGAGCTTCAATTTTCTTGGCGTAAAATGCCTGGATGGAGGCAAATTTATAAAAAATATAACACTAGCAATCAAACTAATGACACCAATTGATCCCATCGCCATATGCCAATTCACGTACTCGCTCAGAAGCCCGGAAACGATCCTTCCAAAAACGGCGCCGATTGCATTTCCGCTGATATACAGTCCCATCGCTGATCCGAGACTTCCAGGTTCAATTTCTTCTCCGAGATAAGCCATCGCAATTGACGGAAGGCCTGCGAGCGCAACGCCTTGAATGGTTCGCAATACGAGGAGCGTATGAAAGTTCGGACTGAAGGCCGATGCCAGACAGAGAACCGATGCGGCCAGCATGGAAATACCCATAATCGGCTTGCGCCCCCACACCTCTGATAATGAGCCAAAGACAAGCATGCTCACTGCTAACAGCATTGTGGTAACGGATAAAGAGAGACTCGCCGCAGTAGGCGTCACATGAAATTCCCGCGTGAATTCCTCCATGAGCGGCTGTACGCAATAAAGAATCGCAAATGTATTGAAGCCTGCGGCGAAGAAAGCAAACGTAATTTTACGAAAAACCGGTGTGCCTTTTTGAATGTATGTCATTGGGGTTTTATCTGCCCCTCCGCATGTTGTTGAGCACTGCAATTCATATAAAACCATCCTTTATTCTTCCGATTTCAAACATCCTCGAGTCTGTTTATACTTTTATCTTAGCACCGTCGATATATGATGTATAATGCATATAAAATATCCTTTTGATGCTTATATGTAATAAGGGAGGAATAATGATTGGAATGGGAACAACTTGAATATTTTCAAACCCTGGCCCGGATGCAGCACGTGACGAAAGCCGCAAAAAGCCTCTCCATCACACAGCCTGCACTTTCACGCTCTATCGCCAGGCTGGAGAATCATTTAGGCGTCCCGCTTTTTGACAGGCAAGGACGATCCATTACCTTAAATCAATACGGACACATTTTTTTGCGGCGGGTGCAGGCGATGATGAAGGAGTACACCGAAGGAAAAGAAGAAATCCAAGCTTTATTAAAGCCAGACCAAGGCGTAGTCTCTCTCGGTTTTTTGCATACATTAGGCACTACGCTCGTGCCCGATCTCATCGGCTCCTTTCAGCAGGAATACCCCAACATTGCCTTCCAGCTGAAGCAAAACCACTCTTATTGGCTGCTTGAACGATTAAAATCCGGTGATCTCGACCTCTGTCTGCTCGCTTCGATTAAGCCTGAAAATCCGATCCAATGGATCAAGCTATGGAGTGAAGAGCTCTTTTTATTTGTGCCAATTGATCACCCATTAGCCAATCGTGAGAGCATTACCCTGACCGAGATTGCCGGGGAACGGTTCATTTTATTGAAAAAAGGCTACGCGCTTCGAATGACGGTCGATGAGCTGTTTGAGAAGGCTGATATACAGCCGAACATTATGTTTGAAGGAGAAGAAGCCGCCACTGCCGCAGGTTTTGTGGCAGCCGGACTGGGCATATCTATTCTGCCAGACCTGAAAGGCTTAGACCAAAGCAAAATCGCCAAAATCCGCGTCAGCTGGCCGGAATGTCAGCGTGTCATAGGGATTGCCTGGATAAAAGGCAGATTTTTATCACCGGTTGCTGAGACCTTTAAACAATATGTCATCAGCCATTTTTCGGAGTAAGGGAGGATTCAAGCATGAAGGTCAAAAACATCACGTCAGAACAAGATTTACATAAAGCGTTTGAAATCAGAAAGGCAGTATTTGTAGAGGAGCAAGGCTGTCCCATTTCGGATGAATTCGATGAGTTCGATACACTCCACGGTGACTGCCGGCACATTCTGGCTTATCATCAGAATGTACCCGTTGGCACTGCACGCGTCCGTATCGTTGACCACGCGGGAAAACTGGAACGAATCTGCATTCTGAAGCCTTACCGCAAATTCGGTCTGGGAAAAGTAATCGTCGGTGCATTAGAACGTATCGTGAAAGAACAAAGCATATCTGCCTTCAAACTGCACGGCCAGACACAGGCGGCAGGCTTTTATGAAAAGCTAGGCTATCAGACTGCATCAGAAGAATTTATGCTGGATGGCATTCCGCATGTGCTGATGACAAAACAGGACGATTCTGCGCTATAGATTATTCACAAATTTGTCACTTATGAGCATGAACGGTTCATTGGTATACTAATCACCGATTATAGAGAGAAGGAATGATTGTATGCCAGCAAATAAAAAAGAAGGCCTTATATTTGGCGTGATGATGTGCTTTGGAATGGTCTGCGTCATGTCGATTTACAACGCCATCATCAACGGAGCCATTCAGGATTTTTCAATGATGACCGTTTTTGAAATGGCCATCGGTTTTATGGTCGCCCTCCTGTTAGATTTACTGTTAGTGGGCCCCCTCGCCAAGAAGATTGCATTCAGCATGCCGTTCGACAAGACTAAAAAAATATATGTCATCCTTGCCATGTCAACTTGTATGGTGATCGGCATGGTGCTTTGTATGTCTGTGTTAGGTTTAGTGACAGCGGTTCTGGCAAATGGGCTGAACGGAGACAGCCTCTTCAGCACCTATCTTATGATTGTGTTAAAAAATTTCATCCTGGCCTATCCATTGCAATTACTGATTATGGGCCCATTAGTCAGAGGGATTTTCATGAAATTTGTAAAACCAAAGCTCACAGCTGCAGTTTAACTAGAAAAGGGGTGAGCCTGACGCTCACTCCTTTTTCTAACGAATCAAATGTAAAACAAGCTCCGCAAAAGCCTCTGCGGCAGGCAGCTGCCATTTTTTCTTTTTGAGTAACAGGTGTGAGTAAATCGGATCGAGGGCTTCACCATGCTGAAGAATTTTCAGCTTAAGTTTTTCACTTCCATTAATCCCTATACCTTACCACATAGTTTTTATACAATTCTTCGTTATAAAGAATTTCTGCGCCATGTGAAGAGCAAATGAGCGTTGGTTTGATTTGATCTATGATTGAGCCGCTATCGATGTTCTCATTTATATCAACACTGAATCTTCTTATAGGTGGGTGTAAATCCTCCTTACTCGTGATAAAAAGGTCGCCCGTTAATAGAGTACGATCGATTTTATGATAATACACGACATGCCCCGGGGAATGTCCGGGTGTTAAATCATATTGCAGAGGCAAGTGAGCAAGCGTTTGCTCTGTCAGCGGCTGAACAATATGGGCTACCCCTGTGTTCTCTGCTTCATTTTTGTTCGGATAAGGCGCTTCTCCATTGATATATATAAGTTCTTTCTGGTGGGCATAAATCGGAAGATCAAATCTCTCTAACCATTTTGATGCACCTCCGATATGATCACTGTGGCCATGGGTAAGCAAAATGGCTTTTGGATTGCCGATCGCTAACGCTGCCCTAATTTGAGCATCAGCAAAACGTTCTATCCCCGTATCAACAATATAAACATCATCGCCATCTTTAATAAACCAAGTATGAACCGGGACACGAAGGGGAACATCAAGCTCAAATTCACATTGAAAGACATGTTCTGATAGTTGTCTCAAGTTCATCAAAACCACTCCCTTTGGAAATTTCTTGCTATCATTACTGTAATACAAATCAATTCAATATGTAACTACGCACATTTTTGTAACTTGCATTGTGAAATGATCGAAACAGGAAATTGGCCCTTCCCGGACTCATATTTGGTTCTGTCGATAAGGTACATTTTGTACATTAATAATCCCTTTTGTTCCCCTTCTTCACATACTCCCAATCACGTTCTACATTTTTCCTCACTCTATGAAGGAGTGCAGAAATGGTTTCCTTTTCCTCATGTGTAAAACCGGACAAAGCGACTTCCGTAGAATGTTCTCCTTCTCTTCTTAACAAGGGATACACCTTTTTCCCTTTCTCAGTCGGAAACAATTTTTTTATTTTTTTATTTTGCTCATCTGGCAGTTTTTGAATAAATCCCTGCATTTCCAGCTTCTTAATGGCCCGCGCGGCCGTTGTCCGGTCCACTTTTATCATTTCCGCCAATTTTTCTTGAATAATTCCCGGATTTTCGTATATGCGTACGAGATAGAGATACTGCCCTCTTGTTAAGTCCAAATCTTTAAATTCGATATTGCTTATGGAATCCAACGCTCTTGCTATCATGCCGATTTCACGCAAAATATCATTCATTCTAAAACCCCTCGCGTATTTTTGTTGTAATTACAACAAAACTGTTTTAACCTTACTATTATAAGACCACATGCATGCTGGACAGTCCAGACTAATATCAGAAAAGGATTGATTTAGATGAGTATAAAAAGAATAACAACTGAAGCGGATTTACATGAAGCTTTAAAGATTAGAAGAGGCGTTTTCATTGAGGAGCAACATGTGTCTGAAGCCGATGAGTTCGATGAATTTGATACGCTTCAGGAACAATGCCAGCATATCTTGGTATATCATGAGAATCAGCCTGTCGGCACCGGACGCGCGCGCATCGTTGGCCATACAGCAAAGCTGGAAAGAATCTGCATCCTAAAACCTTACCGTAAGTACGGATTGGGGAAGATCATCTTAAGCGGGTTAGAGGAAATCATGAAAGAAAAAGGACTGACTTCATATAAGCTGCATGGTCAAACACAAGCGGCAGGCTTTTATCAAAAACTGGGCTACCAGATTTCTTCACAGGAATTTATGGAGGACGGCATCCCTCACGTCTTGATGACAAAAGAAATATCGCGGAATATAACATGAAATATATGTATTACGGAATAGGCATACTCATATTAAGTTTGGGCATTTCCTTAACCATACAATCAGGACTGGGCACATCACCCTTCGATGCCCTTTTGGTTGGTCTGTCAAAAGAAATCGGTCTTACCGTAGGAAGCTGGGAGGTCCTTATTTCTATGATTCTCTTAATCTGCAACGCTATATTAACGAGAAAAAAACCTATTTTGCTGGGCTTGATTACAGCATTCATTACTGGAATAGGCATTGACCTATGGTTGTTTGTTGTAAAAAACACCATCTATCTAAACGCGTTGTTAAGCAAATTGAATTGTTTTGGAATTGGTTTGGTGCTCATCGGTCTTGGAACAGCCATCTATCTTCAGACGAAGTTTGCATCAACGCCCATCGATCATTTGACACTTATTATCCGAGATCTCACCAAAAGAACAATCTTGTTTTCAAGAACATTGGTATACGCTCTTTTCTTAGTATTAGCCATCATCTTTAAAGGCCCTATCGGCATCGGAACCCTATTAACCGTCTGTTTGGGAGGAATGCTCCTTCACGTTTTTATGCCTATTGTGGAAAGACATTTCTTATCAAAGAATAGAAGAGGTTATTAAGAAACCTCTTCTCGATCCAAAAATCGAAACGCAAAACAAGCCCCGTTTCGTTCGTCAATTCTTTATCTCTGGTACTGTTGAGATTTTATAATCAATTAAAATTTATAGTACCAAAAAATCGCAATTTCATTTGCTGTTGGAAAGTTGGAATAAAGCATCGTATCAACCGCACCTATTATAAAGTGATGTTTGGCATAAAAATGACAAGCTGAAATATTAATATCTTGGGTTTCAAGCATAAGACCACAAAAATGATTCTCCTTTGCCCACTCAATCGCTTTATGTAATAATGCTGTTCCAACACCTTTTTTTCTATAGTCTTTTGCCACGGCAATGTCCTCTATTAGTGCATACCCATTCCAGTTAGAACGGATCTTAATCCGGCCAATGCAGTTGTTTTCAAGATAATATAAAAAAGCGGCTTTCCCCTCTTCTTCAACATAACTAACATCCATGTCATCATCTTCAAATTGTTTAAAATAAGGTTTAGAAAATCGTTCCTCAGTATATGTCCAAACACCGTTTTCAAAAGCAGGTATCATTCTCCCAAAAACAACGAAAGGTTCGTTTGGTTTATTAAAATCTTTCATATTCAAATGAGTCATTTTCATGATCATATCAATCTCCGCCAATCGAGAAATATTTAGAAAAATCGTTTCGACACTATTCAATAACAGCTTCCAAAAGTGCACTCTTTAACATTACCTTTTATATAGCGATTTTTCTATTTCACTATCATAATGAGGTATTTCACCAGAGAGGCTTGTGGTACAGTAAAAAGGAACAGAAACAAGAAAAAAGAAGATGATCCCATGCCCACTAATAATAAAACTCGCCCACACCCCTGTTGACTAGTACCCATGGAAATAGGAAGCTTCGCCAAAGCAAAAAAACTTATATTAGTAAGGATGAGAAACAGCTTCTGCCATTGGGGACATCTCTATTGAAGCATCCAAAGGCAACCAAGGATCGCTCTTTGATTTTTCCAAGAAGAAAGTAGAGTGAATAAAGGAGTGATTGAGTATCTTAACAAGAGAAGATATCTTTAAACACGTCAAAGAAAAATACGGTACATCGCCTGATTATCCGTGGGAGAAATACCCAAACTATGCTTCTTTGAGACATGAATCAAACAAAAAATGGTACGGTCTTATCATGAATGTTCACCCGGAAAAATTAGGCTTGGAAGGACATGACGAAATAGATATTCTGAATCTAAAATGTCCCCCTGAAATAAGCGATAGCTTAAGAAATGGGGAA
The DNA here is from genome assembly GCF_050585765.1 of Bacillus sp. ATD. Lineage (NCBI taxonomy): Bacteria > Bacillati > Bacillota > Bacilli > Caryophanales > Bacillaceae > Bacillus > Bacillus sp. ATD. The sequence goes on from NZ_JBOBQH010000006.1 coordinate 203,270, forward strand.
AATATCTTACCCGGATATCATATGGATAAGGAACATTGGATTTCACTTGTTTTGGAACGTATAGATCTAGAAGGAGAAATTTATAACTTAATCGAGCAGAGCTTTCATTTAACCAAGTAAAGATAAAGAGTGTTCCTGCTAATCAAGCTGCGAAGAGTAGTGGGCACTTTCATTTTAGGATATTGTTCTTCACTCTGTCCATAAACGCAACTTAGTCTATCTGGTGCGAGAGTGGGAGAAGAATTTCTACCAACTTCTTATGGAAAAGGATGAATAGTTATGACAAATAACTTAAAACAGAGAAGAATCATTTTAGATTTAGCAGTTACTTTAGATGGTTTTATTGAAGGGAAAAATGGAGAAGTTGATTGGTGCATTATGGAACCTGATATGGGGTTTACTGATTTCTTAAATCAAATTGATACTATTTTATATGGTAGAAAAAGCTACGATTTATGGGGACAATATATTCCAAAAAATGAAGACCCTGATACAGAAAAGGAACTTTGGAAATTGGTTCATAGTAAAAAGAAATATGTTTTTTCCAGAACACAAAATGAGATTGATAATCAAGCCATATTTATAAATGATAATATCCTTGAAGAAGTAAATAAATTGAAGGAAAATCCTGGTAAAGACATCTGGCTATATGGTGGAGCGAGTCTCATTACAACTTTTATAAATTTGGGGCTTGTTGATGAATTTAGATTATCTATTCACCCTGTTGTTTTGGGAGAAGGAAAACCGTTGTTTATTGATGTAAAACAGAGGATAAATTTAAAAATGGTGAATACAAGAACATTTTCCTCTGGCGTTGTGCAAATCGTTTATCATTGGAATGGCTAAAAAAAATCTTTCCCTCCAAAATATACATAGTAAGGTAACACTCGACAGTTATTTTTCTTATTGAACTAAAGAGGAATCCTAAATAATGGGTTCCCCTTAATACTATGGAATTATCAACATCGAATTTTAACAGAGCCCAAAATATCTTTTCCTGTAATAAAAGAAAAGAAGACTGAAAAGGACAAATTAACATAATTAAACATTATAGTATATTTTATTCTCCCTCTTTTAAGTAATAAGTTTTGTATTTATAAAAAAACGAAAGAAGATGATCCCATGCCCACTAACAATAAGCCCAATAGATTAATCGCTGAGAAGTCTACTTATTTTACTTCACATGCTCACAATCCTGTTGACTGGTTCCATGGGGAGAAGAAGCCTTCGAAAAAGCGAAACGCGAAAACAACCCGGTTGTGGTCAGCACTGGTTATTCAACATGCCATTGGAGACAGGTTTATTCATTTTACAAAAAAAGGATCAACCTTGAATTACTTTAACAAGATTGATCCTTTAACTCATTTAGCCATGTCTCCGCGAACGTTTATATACATTCAAGATTACCAGCCAACAAATAACAATGATTCCTGCAAAAAGTATGAGCATATTACTATACAAATAGGTGGAGTGATCAACGTCAATAGGCAGCAGCCTATGATCTAGGAACCCGATAGATAATAAACCGCCTACAATCGCAATACCCGTTCCCTCTGATAAAAAGCTCGTGAAATTAAGCAAACTCATTCCAGCGCCGGCTTCCTTTTCTTTCAAACTGCTAGACACAATAGTAGATATAACTGTTTTTGTGAACGATAGCCCCCCAAAAACAAAAACTACTATAATTGTCATGATCCATGGTGCTGCATCTATAAAAAAGGCACCGATTAAAAAGCCGAAAGAAAGCAATGCACTTCCAATCGTTAGTACATACAAGGAACCTTTCCGATCAACAAGCAATCCTCCAATGTAACCGAAGATGATGACACTCATTGTTCCAGGGAAAATAATGCCGCTTCCAATTGCTGCAGTACTTAAATGGTGAACATCTTTCATCATATAAGGAACCATAGAGACAAATCCTGCTGCTGTACCAAATATTAGTCCTCCGCAAAGGACTCCAATCACGAAAAATATATTTTTCCCTAGATCAGGGTCAACAAAAGGGTCTTGAGCTTTCCTAATATGTTTTACAAATACGAAGAAAGCAAGAATACTGATGATCAGAAAAGAAAGTCTGTAAGATGTTGTAAACAGCATAAAAAACACGATGCCCGCAGACATCAATATAATCCCTGCCATATCAAAGTGTCCTCTGATTCTCTCTTCCTTTTTCAACAGTTTTATAAGGAATGGAACAGTGATAGTTGTTGCAGTTGGAATAAGCAGCAAATACGACCAATGGATATAATGAGCAACCATTCCCCCAATAGCTGGTCCAACACCTTCTCCCATTGCTACTAAGGACCCGATCAAGCCAAATGCTTTCCCCCTGTTCTCTTTTGGAATATAGCGCGCAACTACAACCATTACGAGAGCTGGGAATGCGGCTGCACCAATTCCTTGAATAAATCGGGCTAGAATGAGAATAGGAAAGAACGAGTGTCCAACAAATCCAATGATCGACCCTAAGCCATTTACCATAATCCCAAATAGAAGCAGATTTTTGATGCCCATCTGGTCTGAGAGCTTTCCATATAGAGCTGTTCCAATGGAGAAGGTTAACATAAAGGCAGTATTCACCCAGTTTGCACTCGCTGGCAGTTTATTAAAATCGTTGGAGATATCAGGTAATGAGACGTTCAGAACCATTTCATTTAATACGCTGAAAAATGATAGAACACAAAGCCAAATCAAAACTTGATTGTGCCGTAACGTTGACTGTGAATAAGACGTATTCACAATTTCCCCTCCATTAATGAGGGCAGACGCAGTTTATAGGGCCACTGATACGCTCCCCTCTTTTAATTGTACCCTGTTCATTTTAGTGCACTTCATAATAACTCCCCCTACATTTGATTGATATGATCTTATTATATATAGACTAAGGTTTAAACTTTTACTTTTTTTATGAAAATTTGACCAGATTGCGAAACAAGGAAATACGTTATTCGCATTTATCTCAAGTGGCAAAATGAAACATTAGATTTTCACATTACAATTATCGATAAGCAGTCAGTTATTGTATTTGTTTAGGATAACTGTGGTAACCTGAACATAACCAACTTAAAAGGTGATCCCATGCCAAATAAAAGTAAACCCAATAGATTAATCGCTGAGAAGTCTCCATATTTACTTTAACATGCCCACAACCCCGTTGACTGGTTCCCGTGGGGAGAAGAAGCTTTCGAAAAAGCAAAACGCGAAAACAAACCGGTTCGTCAGCATCGATTATTCGACTTGCCATTCGTGGCCTGGGATAATCAACTCGTGCGGAACCCATTAACAGAAGCCATTTTAAACGATAATACCATGTGTTCTAATAATACAGTTTATCTTTTATGTCATTCATTATCTAAAACCTGTAATCCGTAACCATGCGGTAGCAGGTTTTTTTATTTGCTTGACTTAGAGTTAACTCTAAGTTGTAAACTAACTCTAATCAAAAGAGAGGGATGATGTTTGTTGTATTCCATTAGTAAAGCTGCTGAGAAGACTAGTATTAGCTCGTATACATTAAGATATTACGAAAAGATTGGGTTACTTCCCCCACCAAAACGAAAAAACAGTGGAAGGCGTTTTTATACAGAGACTGATATTCAGTTCATGACATTCCTGAAAAGTTTAAAGGAAACAGGTATGTCTTTGGAGGATATTAATGAGTTTGTCAAAGACGGCTGCATTTTGGAAAAAATCAATTCAGATGTTAAATCAGCACAACTCTCCCCATCTATAAATAAACGTATTGAGATTTTAACCAAGCACTTAGAGAAAATGGAGATTAAAAAAAGGGAGCTGGAAGAAGTAATTTCTACTACAAAAGGAAAACTGGATACATATTATTTAATTTTGAAAGAGGAAGTGGAAAACAAATGAAACATTTAAATATATATCTGATGTTAATTGGCTTCTCTATTTTTACAGGAGCTACTTTTAATCTTGCAAAATATACGGTTGGATATTTTTCTCCATCGTCCTCTGCGGCATGGCGTTTCGGTTTAGCGGCTGCGGTGATGCTCCTCATTTTGATTTTTACTGAAGGTATAAAGAAGAGTCAATTACGGAAAAACGCCGTTTCATACATTGTTCTTGGAATTATAGGAATCTTTGGATTTAATGCCTTGTTTTTTGTTGGTTTAAAATATACATCCCCCGTTAACGGAGCATTAATAATGGGGCTGAATCCTTTATTAACAGCAATTCTCGCTCGAATTATCTTAAAGGACAACATGACAAAAAAACAAGTGCTCGGCATATTCTTTGCATTCATCGGTGTATTGCTAGTCATTACACAAGGTTCTATCGAAACCATTAAAACCTTATCAATTTCAGGCGGAGATTTAATAATCTTTACAGGTAACGTTTGTTGGGCACTTTATGGTGTACTTGGACGGCGGTTTGTAAAAGATGGCACTCCGCTATCTACAACCACTTATACGATGGTTATCGGTGCTGTTAGTTTAATAGTCGTTTCATTATTTACATCTAAACCTGTTTCTTTATCGAACATCCCGATTGGAGTTTGGGGGGCAATTGCCTTTATGGCTTTCTTTACAAGCGTTTTGGGTTACCTATGGTGGAATCAGGGGATTAAGGAGATTGGGGCAGGTAAAACATCTTTATTTTTCAACCTTGTTCCCGTTGTAACGATGATTATTTCATTTGCCGTTGGCACACCGATAAAGGTATTTCAAGTTATTGGGGCCGTGTTAGTTATATTAGGCGTTTTAACTGCTTCAGGGGTAATACGTTTTCCTAAGCACAATACTAGAGAACAGTCAGCTGTATAAAGAAGCAGGGATTATTTTTGAGAAAATGTGTTAAGTTAAATATAAACTAATTACAGAAAGCAGGTGATCCCATGCCAAACAAAAGTAAACCCAATAGATTAATCGCTGAGAAGTCTCCTTATTTACTTCAACATGCTCATAACCCTGTGAATTGGTTCCCTTGGGGAGAAGAAGCCTTCGAAAAAGCAAAACGCGAAAACAAGCCGGTTCTTGTCAGCATCGGTTATTCAACTTGCCATTGGTGCCATGTCATGGCCCACGAAAGCTTTGAAGATGAAGAAATCGCGCGTCTTCTCAATGAACGGTTTGTGGCGATTAAGGTCGACAGGGAAGAACGGCCTGATGTGGATTCTGTTTATATGCGAATCTGCCAGCTGATGACCGGGCAAGGCGGCTGGCCGTTGAATGTATTTATTACGCCTGATCAAAAGCCGTTTTACGCGGGTACATATTTTCCAAAGACGAGTAAATTCAATCGTCCTGGTTTTGTTGATGTACTTGAGCATCTGTCTGAGACGTTTGCGAACGACCGCGAGCATGTCGAGGATATTGCGGAGAACGCCGCTAAACATTTACAGACCAAAACAGCTGCAAAAACTGGTGAGGGCCTTAGCGAGTCAGCAATTCACCGGACATTCCAGCAGCTTGCCAGCGGGTTTGACACGATCTACGGCGGTTTCGGGCAAGCACCGAAATTTCCGATGCCTCATATGCTGATGTATTTGCTGCGTTATTATCACAATACAGGGCAGGAGAACGCTCTATACAACGTGACGAAAACGCTGGACAGCATGGCGAATGGCGGCATTTACGATCATATCGGCTATGGGTTCGCCCGCTATTCAACCGATGACGAGTGGCTCGTTCCCCACTTTGAAAAAATGCTCTACGACAATGCGCTACTGCTGACCGCTTATACCGAAGCCTATCAGGTCACGCAAAATAGCCGCTATAAAGAGATTTGTGAGCAGATCATTACGTTCGTTCAGCGGGAAATGACCCATAAAGACGGAAGCTTTTTCTCCGCTTTAGATGCGGACACAGAAGGTGAAGAAGGAAAGTACTACGTATGGTCAAGAGAAGAAATTCTAAAAACGCTTGGAGACGAACTCGGAACTTTGTATTGCCAAGTGTATGACATCACTGAAGAAGGAAACTTTGAAGGCAAAAATATTCCGAACCTCATTCACACAAAGCGAGAACAAATCCAAGCGGATGCCGGGTTAACTGAAGAAGAGCTCCGCCTCAAGCTTGAGGACGCAAGACAGCGGCTCTTGAAGACACGCGAAGAAAGAACCTATCCGCATGTCGATGATAAAGTGCTGACCTCATGGAACGCGCTGATGATCGCGGGTCTCGCCAAAGCGGCAAAGGTATACGAGGAACCGAAATATCTCAGCTTAGCGCAAGACGCCATTACATTTATTGAAAACCATTTAATCATCGACGGCCGTGTGATGGTCCGGTATCGAGACGGCGAAGTGAAAAACAAAGGCTTTATCGACGATTACGCTTTTCTCCTATGGGCCTATCTCGATCTCTATGAAGCTTCGTTTGATCTTTCTTATTTACAAAAAGCGAAGAAACTGACAGATGATATGATCGGCTTATTTTGGGATGAGGAGCATGGCGGATTCTATTTTTCCGGGCATGATGCAGAAGCCTTAATCGTACGGGAAAAAGAAGTGTACGACGGCGCCGTGCCTTCCGGAAACAGTGTGGCAGCCGTTCAGCTGCTTCGTCTTGGACAAGTCACAGGCGACTTATCCCTGATTGAAAAAGCAGAAACGATGTTTTCCGTGTTCAAGCCGGACATCGACGCGTATCCGAGCGGCCATGCTTTCTTTATGCAAAGTGTGTTAAGGCATCTGATGCCTAAAAAAGAAATCGTGATTTTTGGCAGTGCAGACGATCCAGCCAGAAAACAAATCATAACGAAGCTCCAAAAAGCCTTTAAGCCCAACGACTCCATTCTGGTGGCAGAGCAGCCCGAGCAATGCAAAGACATTGCGCCATTTGCAGCAGACTACCGCATCATAGACGGCAAAACAACCGTGTATATTTGTGAAAACTTTGCCTGCCAGCAGCCGACAACGAATATCGAAGAAGCCATCCAAACGTTAATAAGCAGCAAGGATTAAGACCCTTGCTGCTTACTTTTTGATTTCTTATGGTACCATAAAGCGATCCCCGCAAACACAAGGTTGACCGCAATCGTCAAGAAAGCCTCCCACATTGGGTTCCCCCGCGTAACCGTAAATAGAGAAGGAATTCCTCCATACACACTGTTTTTTTCTGTGATAAACATACACAAAAACATATTATTCGCAGCGTGGGCGCCAAGTGAGATTTCAATACTGCCAGTTTTAATCGTGTAATAGGTCCACACAAAACCAAATGTTAAGTACTCAATTCCTGCCCAAACAGCACCGTTGTTCATTTCTGGATTCGCAAAATGTAATACGCCAAACAATCCCCCGACAATCAATGTCAAGATAAGATGATTTTTCGTCAATCTCCCGAAGGCTTGAAGCAAAAATCCCCTGAAAAACAATTCCTCGGCTGATGTCTGAAACGGAACCAAAATGAGGGCCGCTGCTAGCAGCCAGATAAACCGTGTGGCATCAAAGGCTTGCATTGAATAATTCTCTGGATGAATCGCAAAATCAATCAATTGTACGGCGATCATCAGCAAGAAATAAGCCATAAAACCAAAGGAAATTCTCCGCCAATTCATCTTTGAATTCGGTGTAATCACCGTTCGGAATGGCCGCTTCAAAATAAAGCGCACAGCCAGCCAAACTCCAGGAATGGCGAATAAATAAATCACATGGGACAAATAAAGATCAACGAGAGGATCACTCAGCACAGCTTCATCCAAATCAAACGTGATATCGGGATTCACAATAACCGTGAACAATATAGCGAAAAGGTAAGCTATATTCCCAAATACATATAACCCTACCATCACCAAAAAAGCGAAAAAGTATCTCCACAGCGTATTGTTTCCTTCTATAGGACGGATAAATGAATTCATTCCTTCTATGTCTCTTCCTTTCAATGAGAATATCACTATATATTTGCATAAATTGGTCTATGAATCTACTGTTTTGGAAATCTTTTAAGCAAAATGCACGGAAAAAGTGCGAATTTAGTTCTCCCATCTAGTGATTTGAACTCTGTCGCCAATGAACCAAGATACTTATAATATTCCCAAGAGGGGAATTATCAGTCTTTTCTTACTACTTTAAAAGGGGGTTTTTTATGAATACGATCTTCAATCAGAAGAATGCACATCCTTTCTCAAACGCAGCGAATCGTTTAGACCGCCTTCCGATTTCACGCGTTCATTTCCAAGTGTTAACCGCTCTCGGCATTGTTTATTTCTTTGATCTCGCAGATTTATTTACCCTCAGCAATGTAGCACCGGCACTGATCGAGCATTGGGGCATTCCGCTTTCAACCATTGCCAACGTGACGGCGGCTTCATTTTTAGGCATGTTTTTAGGCGCTTCGCTGGGCGGACGGCTGTCCGATCGAATCGGCCGCAAAAAAGCCTTAAATCTATTTGTCTTTGTTTTCTCAATCGCATCGCTGTGCAATGCCGCGGCATGGGACATTCCATCTTTATTGACATTTCGTTTTCTCACCGGATTTGGCGTCGCAGCAGCCATGGTCATTACGAATAGCTATTTGGCGGAGTTTTTCCCTTCAAGTGTACGTGGAAAATATATTTCTTTTTGTGCCATGATTGGATTGATCGGCGTCCCGATCACCAATATTGTGTCTGCCTTTGTCATTCCCCTCGGTTCATGGGGATGGAGGCTTGTATTTGTATGGGGTGCCGTCGGCCTTATTTATTTTTTCTTCATCCGCCGTCTGGAAGAGTCACCTCGCTGGCATGAAAATCGTGGTGAATATGCGAAGGCTGATGCGATCCTCAATCGAATTGAGACGCAGGTTGAACATGAGAAAGGCCCGCTTCCGGCACCGGCTCAGCCTAAAGAAAACAGTTCTGTTCAACAGCATGCCGGTTACGCAGGATTATTGAAAGGCAGAAACCTCAAAATCACCATTATTTTATCTGCTGTATGGATTTTTGAAACATTTGGGTTTTACGGATTTGCCTCATGGGTTCCAAGCCTGCTAAAAAGCAATGGCGTCACCATGGAAAATACATTGTGGTATAACGTATTGCATTCTGTCGGCGCTCCGCTGGGCGCACTGCTCGGCTCCATGATTTCTGAGAGATTTCAAAGAAAATGGATTTTAGCTGCCAGCGCGTTTCTGACGGCCATCGCCGGGCTCTTATATGGCATGACTTTTATTCCCATCATGATTATTGTGTTTGGTTTTATCGTGAATATCACAGAACGGGTTTTCACCTCAAACTTATACGCCTATACATCTGAACCTTATCCGACTGAATACCGCTCGTCCGGCAGCGGATTAGCCTACGGTCTGGGCCGTTTTTCAAACATTTTCGGCTCATTGCTTGTCGGATTTATTGCCGTTCAGCTCGGCTATGTCAGCGTCTTCTTGTTTATAGGCGGCTGCTGGCTCGCATGCTCCTTGCTGTTAATCTGCTTCGGCCCTAATACCAATGCGAAACAAATTTAAAAAAGTCAGTGCGGAGCTGCCGCACTGATCTCTTTACAATTCCTTCAATATCCTCGCAGGGTTTCCGCCTACAACAGTGTTAGCGGACACATCCTTAGTCACAACAGATCCTGAAGCAATCACCGCATTATCACCAATTGTCACTCCTGGGTTAATCACTGCCCGGCCTCCGATCCAAACTTGATCTCCAATTGTCACAGGCTTACCGAACTCCTTCCCGGACTTTCTTTCAATCGGATCGAGAGGATGGCCGGCCGTGTAGATATGTACACCTGGCGCAATCAAACAATGACGGCCGATACGCACCTCACACACATCTAAAATGACACAGTCAAAATTAACAAATGTGTGATCTCCGATATGAATATGATAGCCATAATCACAGCGAAATGTCGGCAGAATCGTGACTTGTTCACCAACCGAACCGAGCAGCTCCTTCAAAATCTCTGTCCGCACTGCATCATCCTCTGGTGTTTCATTATATTGTCTAATCAGCTGTCTCGCATGCTTGCGTTCTAGTAATAGTTGTTGATCTTCCGGATTGTATAATTCGCCGGCTGCCATTTTTTCTTTTTCTGTCCTCAGCATTCAAGTCACTCCAGATGTTAAATTGTAATTTCAATTAAATTTCCTTCATCATCTTCAATCACACTTTCATAGTAGCCGTCTCCCGTTGTCCTTGGGCCGTTTACTACTGCGAAACCGTCCTTCTTCAATCGAACAGTCAGTTCATCAACCTTCTCCCGGCTTCCTACGGAAAAGGCAATGTGTGCCCAGCCTGTCATTGTTTGTGAAGGCGGATCGGTCACATTCCCTTTTTTCATAATCTCCAGCCTTGCTCCGGAATCAAACGTAATAAAATAAGATTTAAAATCCTTTTTCTCATTATGATACAAATCATTCGCTTTGCCATTAAAATACGTTTCATAAAAAGACTTCATTCGCTCTAAATCATTGACCCAGACCGCTGTATGTTCAATCCGCATGTCTTCTCCTCCTTTACCTTCAATGAAGTTATAACGTATGAAATGCATTTCAGTTCAAGCTTTTTTCTCAAAGTTATGCTGAATTTTGATATCAACGGGTTCATCCTGCAAAAAAAGAGAAAATGCGGCGATGCCAAGCTGCTCAAGATTCAAATCGAGCGATGGAAATCCAAGAACACGGCTGATAGAAGTATTTCCCTCACCTATGATTTCAACATCCCAATTATTCTTCCGGGCAAATAGATGAATTCCAGCTGCCACTTCATCACTGTTTGCATAAATAGCAGTAGGAACCCGTTCGCTCGTATAAAAGTGCTCAGCTGCCCGCTCACCGTCATTCATATCATTACATCCAGACAGCATATGGCGGTCTTCCAGCCTCCCGCAAACAGATTGATAGGCCGCAGCTTTATCAGCCGTGCTTGGGCTCCTGTCGGCTTCTCTGACGCATGTAAAAGCGATATTCTCATGTCCGCGGCTTTTTAGATAGCGAAAGCTTTCTGCATAAGCAGCTTTTCTGTCGTTATACGCACATCGGACATCAATGTCACCGGTTTCCTCACAAGCGATGATTGGCCCATATTCCTGATAAGCTAAAATCTTGTCCCAATGATTGGCGCGGGAAGTAATAATGAGGCCGTCAATTTTCTTTGTTTTTAACAGCTCTAAATATTTGATTTCAATAGCGGGGTTATAATTGGTGGGGAGGAGCGTCGTTGCATACTCATGCTGAAAAGCAGCCTTGGTGATTCCGTTCACGATTTTATCAAAGCAGGGATGATCGCTATAAGGCAGAATCACACCAACCGTATGGGTTTTCCCGCGAATGAGATCGATTGCGGTTCGATTTGGTGTATAATTCAATTCCTTCATGACTTGATGGACAAGCTTTCTCTTTTCTACAGACACATACGGATGATGATTCAATACACGCGAAACAGTTGAAACAGATACATTTGCCAGTCTTGCAATCTCTTTTATATTTGCCATCCTCTTTCTCCTTTTTCATATAAAAAAAGCAGTAAGTGTAAAATCCTTACTGCTATCTCATCATATATTGATGATAAGTTCAACAGGACAATGGTCGGAACCCATGACATCCTTTGATATGCCGGCATCTTCAATCTGTTCCTTAAGGCTTTCAGAAACAACAAAATAATCAATGCGCCAGCCGATATTTCTATCCCGGGCGCCTGCACGATACGACCACCAGGAATAAGCGCCTTCAAGATCAGGATAAACATGACGGAAGGAGTCAACAAAGCCAGCCTCTAATAAACGAGTGAATGCCCCTCTTTCTTGATCTGAAAAACCAGCGTTCTTCCGGTTCGCCTTTGCATTTTTCAAATCAATCTCCTGATGGGCTACATTCAAATCACCGCATAAAATGACTGGTTTTTTCTCATCTAATTCAAGAATATAAGACAACAGAGCCTCTTCCCATTGCATGCGGTAATCGATTCGCTCTAATCCCCTTCTGGAATTGGGCGTGTAAACGGTCATCACAAACACGTTTTCAAATTCCAGCGTAATCACTCTGCCTTCTTGGTCATGCTCTTCTATTCCGATACCGTACATGACACGCAGCGGCTCTTGCTTAGAAAAAACAGCTGTGCCGGAATATCCTTTTTTCACTGCATAATTCCAATACACATGATAGCCCTCAGGCTGGAGATCAACCTGTCCGTCCTGTATCTTTGTTTCCTGAAGACATATGATATCTGCATCCTCTTCTTTCAGATAAGAGAGGAAATCCATTTTTCTCATCACAGCCCGCAGGCCGTTTACATTCCATGAAATCAGCTTCATGTTTCATCCCCCTATAAAAAAGAGCAAGAACCCAAAGGTCCTTGCTCTTTACGTATCAGCTTACTCACCGCTTACGTATGGAAGTAAAGCCATTTGACGTGCGCGTTTGATCGCTGCAGTCAATTTACGTTGGTATTTAGCGTTTGTTCCAGTTACACGACGTGGTAAAATTTTACCGCGCTCAGAAACAAACTTTTTAAGAAGATCTACATCTTTGTAGTCGATGTGCGTGATGCCGTTAGAAGTGAAATAACACACTTTACGGCGTTTCGCACGACCGCCTCTGCGTCCTCCTGCCATTGTCATTTCCCTCCTTTCTTTTTCATTTTAGGCGATAATCACATTAGAATGGAAGATCATCATCCGAGATGTCAATCGGTTTGCCATCGTTGGCAAATGGGTCATCATTAAAGCTGTTCCCCTGATTGCGTCTCTGGTTGTTTTGATTTCCCCCGAATGGATTATCATTTTGGCCTCCGCCAAAGTACTGGCCTCCGCCGCTGTTTCCTTCGTTGTATCCACCTGAACCAGAACCGCCGCCGTTTTTCGGCTCAAGAAATTGAACACTTTCAGCTTGGACCTCTGTCACGAAGACACGCTGTCCTTGCTGGTTTTCATAGTTTCTTGTTTGTAAACGGCCATCTACGCCTGCAAGGCTTCCTTTTTTCAAGAAATTTGCAACGTTTTCGGCTTGTCTTCTCCAAGTGACACAATTAATGAAATCGGCCTCACGTTCTCCGGACTGGTTCGTAAATGTACGATTCACAGCAAGAGTAAACGTAGCAACAGCCGCACCGTTTGGCGTATAACGAAGCTCTGGGTCTTTTGTCAGTCTTCCGACTAATACAACTCGGTTAAGCATAAGAAAGACCACCTTTTACCATTATATATTTCAAAATTGCTTATTCTTCTTCTTTAACAACAATGTGGCGAATGATATCGTCACTGATCTTAGCTAGACGGTCAAATTCTTGAACTGCCGCAGCATCAGCTTGAACGTTTAAGATTTGGTAGAAACCGTCGCGGAAATCGTTGATTTCGTAAGCAAGACGACGTTTACCCCAATCCTTTGTTCCAGTGATCTCCGCACCGTTAGAAGTCAGAACGTTGTTGAAACGCTCGATAACTGCTTTTTTAGACTCATCGTCAATGTTTGGGCGGATAATGTACATAACTTCGTACTTTCTCATCTGTTTGCACCTCCTTTTGGACTAAGCGGCCCATAATGGGCAAGGAGCAATAATTCTATTACTCACAATTTTATATTATACCAAAGCTCTTGTCCCTTTACAACTGCATCCTAAACATTAAATCGGAAATGAATAACATCTCCGTCTTGGACAACATATTCTTTCCCTTCGAGACGGACTTTTCCTGCTTCTTTGGCTCCTGCCATACCGCCGCCCGCAAGAAGATCCTCATAGGCTACTGTCTCAGCACGAATGAAGCCTCGCTCAAAGTCACTATGAATAATTCCTGCACACTCAGGGGCTTTCATGCCTTTTTTGAATGTCCAAGCTCTGACTTCCTGTTCTCCCGCCGTGAAGTATGTTGCAAGGCCAAGAAGAGAGTAAGACGCTTTGATCAGCTGATCAAGACCTGATTCTTGAATGCCCAGCTCTTCCAAGAACATTTGCTTTTCTTCGCCTTCAAGCTCAGCAATCTCGGATTCGATTTTCGCACACACAACGATTACTTCTGCGTTTTCGCCGGCAGCGTACTCGCGAATCTTCACTACATTTTCATTGCCAGATGGATCAGCCACTTCATCTTCACTTACATTGGCCACATACAAAATAGGCTTCGAAGTCAGTAAATGGAGCTGCTTCACAAGCTTTTGCTGCTCTTCAGTGAATTCTACAGAGCGAGCAGGCTTTTCACTCTCAAACGCTTCTTTCAGTTTAGATAAAATCTCAAACTCATATACAGCGTCTTTATCTTTTTGTTTCGCAAGTTTGCTGACGCGTGTAATCCGCTTTTCAACCGTTTCCATATCGGCGAGGATCAGCTCAAGGTTGATCGTTTCAATGTCATCAATCGGATCAACTTTTCCGGAAACGTGTGTAATGTTGTCATCGGAAAAAGCACGGACAACGTGGCAAATCGCGTCAACTTGGCGAATATGGGATAGGAATTTGTTACCGAGTCCTTCTCCTTTAGATGCGCCTTTTACAATCCCTGCAATATCAGTAAATTCAAATGCAGTCGGCACAGTCTTCTTCGGGTTGACCAGCTCAGTCAGCTTTTGCAGACGATCATCAGGTACTTCTACAATCCCCACGTTCGGATCAATCGTACAGAACGGGTAGTTCGCTGATTCGGCACCGGCCTGTGTAATTGCGTTAAATAGTGTTGATTTCCCGACGTTCGGCAAACCAACAATTCCAGCTGTTAAAGCCATTCTTTCATCTCCTCTATATAAAACCGTCATTGTATGAACGTATTTTGAACCTAGAGCAATTATAAGGAGGTTCACTGGAAAAGACAAGCTGACAAAAAAGCATTTTCAGCCTGCCAATCCCTTTGATTATGCTTTTTTCAAGCCTACTAAACAGTCAAAAAGCGTACTTCCCATTCCATTATCAGAATTTGTATCATTTGTCAGTGCATTGACTGAACCTCCAAAAGCCGCCCACATGCCTTCATCTATATTAATCGTCTTCGCATGAGCCTGCTTCATCACTTTCACCGTTCCCTTCAAGCGTCCGCGGTCATTAAAGATGACAACCTCGTCTCCATCCTGAAGATCCTGCTCAGCCGCTATATCTGGAGAAATATCGACCTGAACGTGCTGAAGCTTTTCAATAAACGGCACATGCTGTGAATGGTTGGAACGCTGCGGATGAATGGACAACAGCGTATAAGGATACTTCCCAGCTAACGCCTCATTATGGAAAACAGACTCTTCGGGCACGTTTAATTGAAGCAAGCCGCTAAATCCTTTTTCTTCAGCTAACGACGAAGTAAATTCAAATTTTCCGCTCGGCGTCAAAAACTCATAGTCATCCCACGGAACCTGCTTGACCGGAAGAGGGAGGTGGCCTTTTTCTTTTAAACGCTCGAGTGTCACACCTTCTGCTTCCAATGAAGAAAGCCCCATCTCTAGAAATTCTTCAGTACTGTGCTCAAAAAGCTCGCCAAACCCAAGGCGTTTTGCAAGCTCTGACCAGATCCAGCTGTCCGACTTCGCTTCACCCTGGGGCTCCACAAGTTTTTTTCCGTACTGAACATAGTGGTGATACATACTGGAATAGTAGATATCCTCTTCTTCAAAAACAGTGGCAGTCGGCAAAACATAATCACACAGCTTTGCGGTATCCGTCATAATGGAATCAATCGCGACTGTCATCGGAACCTTTTCAAAAGCTTGTCTGACTTTGTTTGTATTCGGCACCTGAGTCAGCGGATTTCCGCACGTCACAATCATCATCTCAATCGCAGGATCAGCAGCGGTCAACACTTCTTCAGCCTGCGTCATCATTGAGAATGAACGTGATGCTGTTTTTAATTCCGGCAGCGTCAGCTTTGTTTTAGCAAAGCTCTCGCCAATCTGGACATTTCCGAAATTCGCGCCGCCGCCCTTAATTCCGACATTTCCGCTTGCCGCAACAAGTGCATCAATCCAGCGAATCGTTCCGCCGCCGTTTTTATATCGCTGCATGCCTAGCCCCATAAAAGTAGACACCGGACCATCTGCATACAAACCGGCCAAATACTCCAGCTCCTCCATAGAAGTTTCTGTTTTCACAATAAACTCTTCCAGAGAAACAGTTTTCAATAGCTCTTTCACATCATCAAAACCGACAGAGTGCTCAGAAATAAACGTTTCATCCATTCTCCCCGTCTCAATCAGAACCTTCAAAACGGCTGCCGCAAGCCAGCCATCCATTCCCGGCTTAACAGAGATATAGCGGTCGGCAAGCTTAGCAGTCGGATTGAAGATCGGATCAATCACCGTAATCGTGGCGCCCTTCTTTTTCACCTGCTGCAAGTGATGGTATAAGTGCATATTTGTTCTGGATACATTTCTTCCCCACACAACAACATGCTTGCTGTTGTAAATATCAAGCGGGCCGTGACCGTACGAACGGCCAAAATCCCAGCTTTGCGCCTCGATGCCGGAGCCCCAGCATATGCTTCCGACGATTTCAGTCACGCCTCCATATCCATTAAAAAAACGCTGATCAAGCGCTTTTAACAGACCGTTATTCGCATAATCATGGCTGTGCAAAACAGCAGTCGTCTCCGACGTTTCCTTGATTTCCCGAAGTTTATCGGCAATTTCATCAAGTGCCTGCTCCCAAGAAATCCGCACAAACTCGCCATTTTGTTTTTTCATTGGATAGCGAAGCCGATCAGGAGAATTTGTTTTTGTCTCAAGCATTCTGCCGCGGCCGCAGATTTTACCTTCCGTAATCGGATGGTTTGGATCTCCGTCCACTTTTGTTACCTTTCCATCATCAACAGTCACCAAAAAGCCGCAGCTGTCCCAACAATTCAGCGGACATGCCGACTGATGCACTTTGCTCATCGCCGTCTTCTCCTTACCTTCTATATGAAAAAGCATGAGTGTCGGCCTATTTATGAAGTAGGCTCCTCATGCTTGACTAGTACTTTTTTTAGTTTTCTTTCAAATTCTCTTCTCGGAATCATAACACTGTGAGAGCATCCCTCACACTTAATTCGAATATCCATTCCCATGCGTATAATTTTCCAGCTGTTCGCTCCGCATGGATGCGGTTTTTTCATTTCTACGATATCATTCAGGCCAAAGTCTTTATCCGCCAAGACCCTTCACCTCTTTTCATAAACTGCTGTATCTATTGTACAAAAAAACTGATCATAAGAGCAATCAAGATACTTGAAAAGAAATACTTCCTCTTATTTCCATTTACTTAAAATAGGATATAAGAGAAGACAAACTAACAAATACAAATTTAACATCCCGTATATCGGATACAAAAACGCGATCAAATCAGAAAATCCGAAAGAAGTAAAAGGTACCATTAACACTAACAAAATCAACACAATCAACCATCTCGGCATATGAACAAACCCCATCAGCCGGCTGGACAGCCCCAGCAATCCCGCTACCGTCGTCGTGTAAATGGCCAGACACAGCACCCCCGTCATACATAAAAAAAGGACATAAGGCGCACCCTCCAAAACGGCAAACAGCGGTATTTCAAACTGAGAAAGGGAGCCCGCCAGCTCCACTAACGTTTCATTATAAACAAATGAGATCACGCCAAAAATGAGACCGCTTGCCACACTTGCGATTTTCGCTTCTCCGAGTCCTTTCATCTCTTTCCCAACAGAGGATAAAATCGCAACAACTGAAAGGATGTTTAAAGAAGTAAACGTTATGCTCGCAGGCCAGTTATACTGCTGAGACAAATCAATCGTCCACGTATGGTGATGTGTGCTCTGAAAAGAGATCAGCGCATATAAAAGCCCCGCTACTAACACAGGAATCAAAATACTATTTATAGATAATATTCCTTTCACATCCCACAAAAACAAACACACTGTCACGGTGCAAATCAGTGCGATTCCCCACCAGAAAGGAAGCTTGTACATCTGCAGGGTCACACCGCCTCCGGCAATCATCACCATAGTCGTCGAAAATAAATAAAAAATGATGAGAACATCATAAATTTTCGCCAGCCACGGCCCCATTAAATGCTCCAGAACCGGCAGAAAATGAGTGGATTGAACCTTAAAACTGATTTTCATCACAATATAAGACGAGAAAATGAACATGATTGTAAACAGCAAAATAGCAAGTCCGCTTTCCGCCCCAAAAAACTGCCAAATCTCCTGACCGCTCGCATATCCGGCCCCGATCAGGCTCCCTAATATGAGCAGCATCCACTTCATTCCGGCTCTCCACAACATCATCACCTCATAGACAAAGATCAGCTTGTTTCCGTTATTGTTACTATATAAATAAAAGAAGGTAAAAATGCCATATTTTCATAGACATTTGAACACAAGCTGAAATTACCATCCGAAATACTCATAATAAAAGACTGCTGATGCAGGCAGTCTAAAAAAATATCAATTTGTCCGCGGAATGTAGGAATGAACCTCATTAACCATGCCTATCTATAAAGTGTTTTGTAAGCAGACCATAGCTTGAACATGATCGAGGCAATGGGGGACAATACTTGTAATTCACCACTAACCATTCATATCATAACCTCTACTTTTTAAAAATCTCCGGTGTCATACACAAAGCATAAAAAACCGTACTGCTGGATATACTGTAAACAACCTTACATTACGAAACACACACCATAGCAATTCTGTTACCTACTATAACAAGGAAGTGAAACCTATGAATCGAAAAGGCGGGCTTTTTTCCTCTCAGGAACGAGTAAAACAATACGTTTCACATACAGATGCAGCTGCAGCAAAGCAAATCCAAACCATTCTTTCTTCATCCTTACGTAAAGCTGCCGGCAAACCAATTGTCGTGGTTTGTATCGGAACAGACCGTTCAACCGGTGATTCGTTGGGCCCGCTCGTAGGAATGAAACTCAAACAGATGCAGCTCACTAGATTCCATGTCTACGGAACCTTATCTGACCCCGTCCATGCTGTGAACATGAAGGACAAAATCAGTGACATTCATAAATTACATAAAAACCCATTTATTATAGCGGTCGATGCATGCTTAGGCCGCGTTAAGAGTGTGGGTTCATTTCAAATCGGAGACGGGCCATTAAAGCCTGGAGCCGGTGTGCAAAAAGACCTTCCTGAAGTGGGAGATCTTCATATTAACGGAATCGTGAATGTGAGCGGTTTCATGGAGTATTTTGTATTGCAAAACACAAGACTCAACCTGGTCATGAATATGGCCAATGTTCTCGCGGAAGGATTGAGTTTAACAGATCGGACAGAGTGGAGGCAAGAACGCCTGAACCCGCTGCAAAGGCTCACTGGGCGCATATAAAACAAAAACCATCTTCGTTTGAAAGATGGTTTTTTCATTTATGATTCTCGTTCAGATAAAAGCTCTAAAATCCGGTCAAGGTCTTCATTAGAGAAAAATTCAATTTCGATTTTGCCTTTTTTCTTCTGTCTTTTAATATGAACTGTTGTTCCAAAATAATTTTGGAGATAGGATTCCCGTTCTTTTAGAACCGCGTCTTTCACAGGTTCTTTTTTCTTTGTTTCACGTGGAACATTCTGATTTAACTGCTGAATCAGCTGCTCAAGCTGGCGGACATTAAGCTGCTCCGCAATCACTTTTTGAACAAGCGGTTCAAGCTTATTTTTGTTTTTCAAGCCAAGAAGCGTGCGTCCATGTCCCATAGAAAGCGTACCTTCAGCAATAAGCTGCTGAATATTTTCTGGCAGTGTCAGCAGTCTTAAATGATTCGCAATATGCGGTCTGCTTTTTCCAAGACGTTTGGCAAGCTGTTCTTGCGTGAGATCTAAGTGTTTCAGCAAAGAGTCATATGCCTGTGCCTCTTCAAGCGGAGATAAATCTTCGCGCTGAAGGTTTTCTAATAAAGCAATTTCCCTCATTAACGCCTCTGATAATTCACGGACAATCGCGGGAACTGTCTCTAACCCCGCCAGCTTCGCTGCCCGAAAACGCCGTTCCCCCGCAACAATATCATAGCCTTTTAAAGATTTTCTGACGATAAGCGGCTGAAGAATGCCATGCTGCAGCACTGATTCTTTAAGTTCAGCTAATGCCTCGTCATCAAAGTGTTTTCTTGGCTGATAAGGATTAGGGCGTAAATCGGCAATTTTAATTTCTTCAACTGTCTCTTCAGACAAATCGACCTGATTAAATAACGCATTAATCCCTTTTCCAAGGCCTTTAGCCATTCGCAGCCACTTCCTTTGCTAAATCTAAATATACTTCCGCACCTCTTGACCGCGGATCGTATAAAATGATGGGTTTTCCGTGACTCGGTGCCTCACTCAGACGGACATTACGCGGAATAACTGTCTTATATACTTTATCTCTAAAATACTTTTTAACCTCTTCAATCACTTGAATGCCGAGGTTTGTCCGAGCATCAAGCATTGTCAGCAATACACCTTCAATCATTAAATCCGTATTCAAATGCTTTTGCACAAGACGTACTGTATTTAATAACTGGCTGAGCCCCTCCAAGGCATAATATTCGCACTGTACAGGAATCACAACGGAATCCGAGGCAGTAAGGGCATTAATCGTCAGCAGCCCTAGTGACGGCGGACAATCAATGATAATGTAATCATAATTTTGCTTTACTGCTTCAAGTGCTCTCTTCAATCTCACTTCTCTTGAAATTGTAGGAACCAGCTCGATCTCAGCCCCGGCAAGCTGAATCGTCGCAGGGATCACGTCCAAGTTCTCGACTGTCGTTGCTTTAATAATATCTATAACATCTGCATCATCTACTAAAATATCGTACACACACTGCTCTACATCGGCTTTTTCAATCCCTAATCCGCTTGTCGCATTTCCCTGCGGATCAATATCTACCAGCAGAACCCTTTTCCCTATGTAAGCCAAACATGCCCCAAGGTTGACAGACGTCGTTGTTTTGCCGACCCCGCCTTTTTGGTTCGTAATTGCTATGATTTTTCCCACGATGTCACCTACTTTCACATGAACATGTACTATCTTGCTTCTATTCTATCAAAAAAAGATTAAAGCGTTTCATTTTTTTCATTATTTTGTTCCGAATCAGAAGGGAAATAATTGAAAATTCAAGCACGCTTTATGCTTTCTCTTATAAATTCTACAATTTCTATGTTTTTTTGACTTAAAAAAGGAATTTCTTAAAGAAAAAAAGAAGAAGTCACAGTAACAGAACGCGGAAACAGGACGGTGAGAGAATGGTTTATCAAACAAAGAGAGATGTACCCGTTACGCTGATGATTGTGTTTCTCATATTACTGATACAAGCAGATGCCATTGTTCCTTTTGTGCTGGGAAATATGAGAGTTTCGGGCTGGGTCATTTTTATTCTGCTGACCCTTTTAAATGGACTCATCATATGGAGCTTTATTGATCTGAAATATGTATTGAAGGAGCACCATCTGATCATTAAAGCCGGACTGATCAAACATCAAATTCCTTACGAAACAATCGATAAAGTGATCCAAAAAAAGAATCTGTGGTCAGGTTTCCGTTTAATCGGCTCTCGTCATGCCATCACGGTCTACTATCAGGGAGGATGGGGACATGCGGTGATTTCACCGCAAAATACTGAAGAATTTATCCACAAGCTCAAAGAAAAGAATTCTAATATAATGATTTTCACTAAAAGTAATTAATTGCCTTTTCGACAAGTGTAAAAAGCTCTCCTGCTTTTCAGGAGAGCTTTTATTTTGGTATGCGAATCGTTAATTGAATATATTCTTCAAATTCTTCTTCTTCCGTATTCAATTTTACACCACTGTCCTCCACCATTGATAGTGACTGGCGAATCGTGTTCATCGCAATTCTTGTATCTCTGCTGAACGCTTTGCGTCTCGGCTTTGGCTTTCTCTGGCCTTGCTCCAGCATTTTCACCACGCGGTCTTCCGTCTGCTTTACATTTAAACTTTTCTCAATAATCTCTGTGAGCAGTGTGACTTGGAGCTCAGGCTGTTTCAGCGGAATCAGCGCTCTGGCATGACGCTCGGTGATTTTCTTCTCCATAATCGCGTCTTGGACTGGCTGAGGCAGCTTTAATAACCGGAGCTTATTTGCAATTGTAGACTGTCCTTTTCCTAAACGCTGTGCGAGTGCCTCCTGTGTTAAATCATGCAGCTCAAGCAGCCTAGCATAAGCATGGGCTTCCTCAATAGAAGACAATTCTTCCCGCTGCAAGTTTTCAATTAACGCCACAGAAGCGGTTTCCGTGTCGGAAAAATCCTTAATAATCGCCGGAATCTTTTCCCACTCAAGCGATTGCACCGCTCTCCAGCGTCTTTCACCTGCAATGAGTTCGTATTGGCCTTCTTCTTCTGTATGCCTAACAACAATCGGCTGAATAATGCCGTGTGTATGAATGGTCATTGCTAACTCTTTGATTTTTTCATCTGAGAAAATGGTGCGTGGCTGAAAACGGTTGGGAACGATAGCATTTACCGGTATTTCCAGAATCTCTTCTTTGTTTGTATCATGTTCAGCAATCTCCGGCTCCTGTTCCTTCTCACCAAGCCCGAAGAAACGAGAGAATGAATGCTTCATGTACCTACACCACCTTTAAAAACTGCCATTTTTATAATTCTATTTTCTCATGGTTTTTCCTGCTATACATCCATCAATTTTGATGAAAATATGATGGTATTGTCATATCAGGCTGTCTAAATTACCCTTCAATTGGCGATTTATTAGGAGTTCCCGGTTTTCTTGGATACTTCTTAGGTGTATTTTTTATCTTGCGTATCACCATAATATTACGATCGCTTTCTTCAATAGGCAGCTTAAAGGAATGGACATTCTCAAGTTCTCCTCCAAGCGTCGTGATTGCTTTTTTGCCTGCATTCAGTTCTTCCTCAGCTGATGCCGCTTTTAAAGCAACAAATAAACCGTTTTTCTTCACCAGAGGCAAGCAAAGCTCACTCAAAACAGATAATCTTGCAACTGCTCGCGCCGTCACAATATCATAGCTTTCCCGCACGTCTTTCCGTTGTCCGAACGTTTCAGCTCTGTCATGGCAGAATGTTGTATTCTCCAATTGCAAAGCTTCAGATAACTTTTCTAAAAACGTAATCCGTTTGTTCAATGAATCCACGATTGTGACATTGAGGTGCGGAAAACATATTTTTATCGGCAGACTTGGAAAACCCGCTCCCGCTCCGACATCACAAATCGTGTTCACTTGATTGAAGTCGACATAGAAAGCAGCTGTAATGGAGTCATAAAAATGCTTCAGATACACTTCTTTTTTCTCTGTAATTGAAGTCAGATTGATTTTTTCGTTCCATTCAACCAGCATGTCGTAATACAGCTCAAATTGCTCCAGCTGACGGGGAGAAAGGGAGATCCCTTTTTCCGCCAAACCGGAAGTGAATTCTTCAATATTCATGCCGTCATCCTTTCTACTCGGCTATCTTCGCAATGCGTCCCTGCTCTAAATACACCAATAGAATTGAAATGTCCGCCGGGTTTACACCGGAAATGCGGGAAGCTTGGGCAACAGACAGAGGGCGCACATTTTTCAGCTTTTGACGCGCCTCAGTCGCGATCCCTTTGATTGCATCATAATCAATTCGATCCGGAATTTTTTTATTTTCCATCTTCTTCAGTTTTTCCACTTGCTGAAGAGATTTTTCAATATATCCTTCATATTTCACTTGGATTTCCACTTGTTCTGCCACGTCTTGAGGAACCGGCACTTCTGGCGGTGCCAGTTTTGTGACTGTTTCATAGTTCATTTCAGGACGTTTCATCAAGTCTGTGCCGCGAACTCCATCTTTCAATTCGCTTCCGCCAAGAGAACGGATATATTCTTGGTTTTCTGGAGACGGCTTGATAATTACAGAATACAGACGTTTTTTCTCCGCTTCGATCGCCGCTTTTTTCTTCTCAAAAGCTGCATACCGCTCATCAGAAATCAATCCAATGCGGTGCCCGATTTCTGTCAGGCGCAAATCAGCATTATCATGGCGAAGAAGCAATCTGTATTCAGCACGTGAGGTCAAAAGACGATAAGGCTCATTAGTCCCTTTTGTTACAAGGTCATCAATCAGAACACCAATGTAGGCGTCAGAACGGCTTAGAATCACTTCTTCTTTTCCAAGCGCTTTTCGTCCTGCATTGATTCCCGCCATAATTCCTTGTCCCGCGGCTTCTTCATAACCGGATGTTCCGTTAATTTGGCCTGCAGTGTAAAGGTTGGTGATTTTTTTCGTTTCAAGTGTCGGCCAGAGCTGTGTCGGTACGATCGCATCATACTCGATCGCATAGCCGGCTCTCATCATTTGCACGTTTTCAAGTCCAGGAATCGTTGCAAGCATTCTTTGCTGTACGTCTTCTGGAAGACTTGTAGATAAACCTTGGACATAGACTTCCTGTGTATTTCTGCCTTCCGGCTCAAGGAAGATCTGGTGACGCGGTTTATCATTAAATCGTACAACTTTATCTTCAATGGACGGGCAATATCTTGGGCCAGTACCTTTGATCATACCGGAATACATCGGTGAACGGTGCAGGTTGCTGTCAATAATCTCATGTGTCTCAGGGCTTGTATATGTCAGCCAGCAAGGGAGCTGATCTGTGATATATTCCACTGTTTCATATGAAAAAGCGCGAGGCACTTCGTCACCAGGCTGAATTTCCGTTTTGCTGTAATCAATTGTGTCGCTTTTAACGCGAGGCGGCGTACCTGTTTTAAAACGAACAAGGTCAAAACCCAGTTCCTCCAAATGCTCAGAAAGCTTAATAGAAGGCTGCTGGTTGTTCGGGCCGCTTGAGTAAGACAGATCGCCAAGAATGATTCGTCCTCTTAGATAGGTCCCTGTCGTCATGACAACTGCTTTCGCACGATAATGTGCGCCGGTTTGTGTAACCACACCTCGGCATTCGCCGTCTTCAACGATCAGCCGCTCCACAATTCCTTGCAGCAATGTTAAGTTTGGTTCTTTTTCAAGTGTATTTTTCATTTCGTGCTGATATTGGAATTTGTCTGCTTGTGCACGCAATGCACGAACCGCAGGACCTTTTCCTGTATTCAGCATTCTCATTTGAATATGCGTTTTATCGATGTTTCTTCCCATTTCTCCGCCAAGCGCGTCAATCTCACGAACGACAATCCCTTTTGCGGGGCCGCCGACAGACGGATTACATGGCATAAATGCAACCATATCTAGGTTGATGGTCAAGACAAGCGTTTTGGCGCCTTGGCGTGCAGATGCGAGGGCAGCCTCAACACCGGCATGCCCGGCGCCAATCACAATCACATCGTATTGGCCTGCTTCATACCCCATGATTCTAGTTCCTCCTTTTATTATTTTCCTAAACAGAATTGTGAAAAGAGCTGATCAATTAAGCTTTCGTGGACAGAATCTCCGATGATTTCGCCCAAAAGCTCCCAGCATCTTGTAAGGTCGATTTGCACCATGTCGATCGGGACATCCTGTTCGATGCCGCTAAGCGCATCTTCAATGGCCCGTTTTGCTTGCTGTAAAATAGAGATGTGACGTGTGTTGCTGACATAAGTCAGATCCCCGCTTTCAATGGCACCCGTGTAGAACAGCGATTGAATCGCTTCTTCCAGATCATTGATGCCTTCCTCTTTTAAAAGGGATGTCGTAACAACTGGACGTCCATTGGCAAGTTCACGGACACGCTCAGTGTCAATCTTCGCCTCAAGGTCAGTCTTATTCAAAATCACGATAACGTCCATGCCCTCAACGGCTTCAAAAAGCTTTACATCTTCTTCAGAAAGCTCTTCACTATTATTAAGAACAAGTAAAATCAGGTCCGCTTCCTTCAGAACCTGGCGAGAACGTTCAACACCGATTCGCTCAACAATGTCTTCTGTTTCGCGAATACCTGCTGTATCAACCAGACGAAGCGGGACGCCTCTTACATTCACGTATTCCTCAATTACATCCCGTGTCGTTCCGGGAATATCGGTTACAATGGCTTTTGCCTCATGAACGAGACTGTTCAGAAGAGATGATTTTCCTACGTTCGGCCGGCCGATAATGACGGTAGAAAGACCTTCACGCAAGATTTTTCCTTGCTCAGAAGTCCTCAACAGCGCCTCAATTTCCTTTTTCACGGCGGTTGCCTTTTCAACTAAAATCTGATGCGTCATTTCCTCTACATCATCATACTCCGGATAATCGATATTCACCTCAACATGAGCCAGGGTTTCTAAAATCTCACTGCGCAAACGGCGCACCAAAGCAGAAAGACGCCCTTCCATTTGATTCATAGCAACGTTCATTGCCCGGTCCGTTTTCGCTCTGATTAAGTCCATAACCGCTTCCGCCTGTGAAAGATCGATACGCCCGTTTAAAAACGCACGTTTCGTAAATTCGCCAGGCTCTGCCAGTCTCGCTCCCTCTCTCAATGCAAGCTGAAGCACTTGGTTCACAGTCACAATTCCCCCGTGACAGTTAATCTCGATAACATCTTCTCGTGTAAAAGTTCTCGGCGCTTTTAACACTGATACCATTACTTCCTCAACGACACGATCTGAAGGTCTGTCTACGATATGACCATAATGAATCGTATGTGATTCAACCGAGCCGAGTGTTTTCCCCTTCGGTCCTTTATAAATTTTATCTGCGATTTGAATGGCTTCTGGTCCGCTCAACCGTACAATCGCAATCGCGCCTTCTCCCATCGGTGTGGAAATTGCCGCAATTGTATCCATGCTGTTCACCTCTCTTTACTTATGTTTCATCTATATAAAAAAATTTTTATTATGCCAAAACTAAAAGATAACATAGTTTGGTTCGAAGTGGAAGATGTGTTATCCACAGAAATAGAAATTCATCCCTTATTACTTTAACTTATCCACATGTGAATAACAATTAATTTTATTTCCTGAACTTCCTTTTTATCAACAGGATACACCTAAAAAGAAAAAACTTAAACGGCAAAACCTTGATATTACTAGGAAAAGTAGATTTTTCGCATACAAAAAAACCGAAATCCGATTTTTACCGGACTTCGGTTTTATGCTATTTTTTATGGGAAATAACGAGATGGCGATTTTCGCCTTCACCCATTGAATATGTTTTGATCTGGTGGTTTGCATATCCAGAAAGAGTATCGTGAATAACTTTTCTTTCACTGGATGGCATAGGCTCAAGCTGGATTGCTTTTTTCGTTTTCAAGACCTGGTCAGCAAGCCTGATGGCCAGCTGGCTCAGTGTTTCTTTTCTTTTCAAACGATAGTTTTCTGCATCCACCGTCACATTTTTATATTGGCCTGGATAACGGTTAAGAACTAGCTGTGTCAATGTTTCAAGAGCATTTAAGGTTTGTCCTCTTTTCCCAATCAACAATGCCGTTTTTTCACCTGTTATATGGAATCTCACTGTCTTTTTGCTTTCTTGAACAGTCACATCAGACTTTCCGGCAATGGCTTCGGCGATCGTTTGAAGATAAGACTTCGCTTGCTGAATCGGATCAATCTTTTCAACTAGCTTGACGATCGCCGGCTTTTTACCGAAAATACCGAGAAACCCTTTGTGTCCCTCTTCAATAACAGTAATTTCTACTTTATTCCTCGTTAATCCCAGCTCTTGCAATCCGGACTGTACTGCTTCATCGACATTTCGCCCTGCAGCAGTCACATTCCTCACTTTTTCTTTCCTCCGGCTTTTTGCGGCTCAGGATTTTTTTTAATATCAGGCCCTTTAATGAGGAAAGTTTGCGCAATCATAAACAAGTTACCGACTACCCAATAAAGAGAAAGAGCCGCCGGGAAGTTGATCGCAAATACGATAATCATAATTGGCATAATCCAAAGCATCATCGCCATTTGCGGATTTTGCTGCGCATTGCCCGCCATCATCAGTTTTTGCTGAACAAATGTGGCGACACCGGCAACGATAGGAAGAATATAGAAAGGATCCTTTTCTCCTAAGTCAAACCATAAGAAGCTATGCTCTGAAATCGCCTGTGTTCTCATGATCGCATGATAGAATCCAATTAAAATCGGCATCTGGATCAAAATCGGGAAACATCCCGCCAATGGATTAACACCATGCTTTTGGAATAAAGCCATTGTTTCCTGCTGAAGCTTTTGCTGTGTTTTTTGATCCTTTGAGCTGTATTTTTCTTTCAGCTTTTGCATTTCCGGCTGTAAAGCCTGCATCGCTTTCGAACTTCTCAGCTGCTTAATCATCAGCGGTAAAATTAATAAACGAATTAAAATGGTAACAAGAATAATTGAAAGTCCGTAGTTATCTCCCGTCAATTTCGCTACATACGTAATGAGCTCAGACAATGGATATACTACGTACTTGTCCCAGAAATGCGGACTATCTGCAGTGATCGGCTCTTTCACACTCGAGCATCCAGCCAAAAGCATGAATACGCCAACCATACTTAATAGCAACCCTATTCTCCTTTTCAACAACATTTCCTCCTATAATTAATCTTTACACTCTTTTATTGCAAAGCATACTTGTATGTATTTTAGCATCTTTCAGTTTTAAATGGTGTCTTTTTCTGATCAACCGGAAAGGAAGCGCTTTTAAAAGTTGTAAGAAAGCAGTGGTGATGCCTACTTTGACGAAGATTTCTTATATAATGAAGACTTTCTGAATAGATGCTGCAGACTTTTTTTCGTTTCCTCATATGTCAGCTGGCTCGCCGGTTTTCTGGCAATAATGATATAGTCCTTTTCCTTCAGTCTCTCTTTCTCTTCAAGAAAGGCCTGCCGAATCAATCGTTTGATCCGATTTCGCATCACAGCATTGCCAATTTTTTTGCTGACGGAAAGCCCGACACGCAGCTCATCATTTTCAGGCTGATCAAGCGTATATAAGACAAACTGGCGGTTTGCAACTGATGTCCCATGTTTAAACACTTTTTGAAAATCTTCATTTTTCTTTAAACGATTTCGCTTCTTCAAATGACTCACTCCGATACTGGCTGGCAGAAACTTTTAAATTTTATTATGAAAATGAGATGCATTTGAACCAGGGAGCATGCCCCGGTTCATTACGCATCACATCTATCTTTTCCCATAACGTGAAAAAAGACCACTGACATTATTCAGTGGCCTAAGCTGATAATACTTTTCTGCCTTTGCGGCGACGGCGTGCTAAAACTAGACGACCGTTTTTTGAACTCATACGGCTTCTGAAGCCATGAACTTTGCTGCGTTTACGGTTATTCGGTTGGAATGTTCTTTTCATTTATGACACCTCCCTCGAGGAATAGCTGTTAAAGACAGTCTTACTTATTATATTTGCGTTACCTATTCATTGTCAACTTTACTAGTGCTTTTATTTCTTGCAACCATAATAGGATACCATACCTTTTCAACTTTCGAAACCTTATTTTTTAGATTCCTTAATTTAACGAAAAAAAGACAGATCCAAACAATTTGCCCCTAAAAACACGCGTGTGGATATCTTTTTCGACTTTTTTTAATATCCACAAAGGTTATCGACAACATTTTCACATTACCAACCCCTGTGGACAATAATTTTTCAACAGGTTGTCCGCTTTGTGGATAAGATTGTGACAACCATTGCAAGCTCTCGTTTATTTTGGTATTATATTTGTGTTTTAACTCTTGATTACTAATCTTACCTTTCCTCTTTATCCACACAGTGTGGATAAGTTGTGGATTGATTTCACACAGCTTGTGTAGAAGGTTGTCCACAAGTTGTGAAATTTGTCGAAAAGCTATTTATCTACTATATTATATGTTTTCAACATTTAATGTGTACGAATGGTAAGCGCCATTTGCTCTTTTTTTGTGTTCTATAACAGAGAAAGACGCCATTTTCTATGAAAAGGAGGGACGTGCCGGAAGATGGAAAATATATTAGACCTGTGGAACCAAGCCCTTGCTCAAATCGAAAAAAAGTTGAGCAAACCGAGTTTTGAGACTTGGATGAAGTCAACCAAAGCCCACTCACTGCAAGGAGATACCTTAACGATCACGGCTCCCAATGAATTTGCCAGAGACTGGCTGGAGTCCAGATACTTGCATCTGATTGCAGATACTATATATGAATTAACCGGGGAAGAATTGAGCATTAAGTTTGTCATTCCTCAGAATCAAGATGTTGAGGACTTTATGCCGAAACCGCAAGTCAAAAAGGCGGTCAAAGAAGATACATCTGATTTTCCTCAAAATATGCTCAATCCAAAATATACTTTTGATACTTTTGTCATCGGATCTGGAAACCGATTTGCACACGCAGCTTCCCTTGCAGTAGCGGAAGCACCCGCGAAAGCTTACAACCCTTTATTTATCTATGGGGGCGTCGGCTTAGGGAAAACACACTTAATGCATGCGATCGGCCATTATGTAATAGATCATAATCCTTCTGCCAAAGTGGTTTATCTGTCTTCTGAGAAATTTACAAACGAATTCATCAACTCTATCCGAGATAATAAAGCCGTCGACTTCCGCAATCGCTATCGAAATGTTGATGTGCTTTTGATAGATGATATTCAATTTTTAGCGGGGAAAGAACAAACCCAGGAAGAATTTTTCCATACATTTAACACATTGCACGAAGAAAGCAAACAAATCGTCATTTCAAGTGACCGGCCGCCAAAGGAAATTCCGACACTTGAGGACAGATTGCGCTCACGTTTTGAATGGGGTCTGATTACAGATATCACGCCGCCTGATCTGGAAACGAGAATTGCGATTTTAAGAAAAAAAGCCAAAGCAGAGGGCCTCGATATTCCAAACGAGGTTATGCTTTACATCGCGAATCAAATCGACAGCAATATTCGGGAGCTGGAAGGCGCATTAATCAGAGTTGTTGCTTACTCATCTTTAATTAATAAAGATATTAATGCTGATCTGGCCGCTGAGGCGCTGAAAGATATTATTCCTTCATCAAAACCGAAAGTCATTACGATAAAAGAAATTCAGAGGGTAGTAGGCCAGCAATTTAATATTAAACTTGAGGATTTCAAAGCAAAAAAACGGACAAAGTCAGTAGCTTTTCCGCGTCAAATCGCCATGTACTTATCAAGGGAAATGACTGATTCCTCTCTTCCTAAAATCGGCGAAGAGTTTGGAGGACGGGATCATACAACCGTTATTCATGCGCATGAAAAAATTTCAAAACTGCTGGCAGATGACGAACAGCTTCAGCAGCATGTAAAAGAAATTAAAGAACAGCTTAAATAGCAGGACCGGGGATTAATCGGGGAAAGTGTGAATAACTTTTCGGAAGTCATACACAGTCTGTCCACATGTGGATAGGCTGTGTTTCCTGTCTTTTTCACAACTTATCCACAAATCCACAGGCCCTACTATTACTTCTACTATTTTTTAAAAATATATATACATTATCCGTTAGGAGGATAAAAATGAAATTCACGATTCAAAAAGATCGTCTTGTTGAAAGTGTCCAAGATGTATTAAAAGCAGTTTCATCCAGAACTACGATTCCCATTCTGACTGGTATTAAAATTGTTGCATCAGATGATGGTGTATCCTTTACAGGAAGTGATTCAGATATATCTATTGAATCCTTCATTCCAAAAGAAGAAGGAGATAAAGAAATCGTCACTATCGAACAGCCCGGAAGCATCGTTTTGCAAGCTCGCTTCTTTAGCGAAATTGTAAAAAAACTGCCGATGGCAACTGTAGAAATCGAAGTGCAAAATCAGTATTTAACGATTATTCGTTCTGGTAAAGCCGAATTTAATCTAAACGGACTGGATGCTGATGAGTATCCTCACTTGCCGCAGATTGAAGAACATCATGCGATTCAGATTCCAACTGATTTATTAAAAAATTTAATCAGACAAACAGTATTCGCAGTGTCCACCTCAGAAACACGTCCTATCTTGACAGGTGTAAACTGGAAAGTGGAACAAAGTGAATTATTATGCACTGCAACGGATAGTCACCGTCTTGCTTTAAGAAAGGCGAAACTTGATATTCCAGAAGACAGATCTTATAACGTCGTGATTCCAGGAAAAAGTTTAACTGAACTCAGCAAGATTTTGGATGACAATCAGGAACTCGTAGATATCGTGATCACAGAAACTCAAGTTCTGTTTAAAGCGAAAAACGTTTTATTTTTCTCACGGCTTCTGGACGGAAATTATCCAGACACAACCAGTCTGATTCCGCAAGACAGCAAAACAGAAATCATTGTGAACACAAAAGAATTCCTTCAGGCCATTGATCGTGCATCTCTTTTAGCCAGAGAGGGACGCAACAACGTGGTGAAGCTGTCCGCAAAACCAGCTGAATCCATTGAAATTTCTTCTAACTCCCCTGAAATCGGTAAAGTTGTGGAAGCAATTGTTGCGGATCAAATTGAGGGTGAGGAATTAAATATCTCTTTTAGTCCAAAATATATGATGGATGCACTAAAGGTGCTTGAAGGAGCAGAAATACGCGTAAGCTTTACAGGTGCAATGAGACCTTTCTTAATTCGCACGCCGAATGATGAAACGATTGTACAGCTTATCCTTCCTGTCAGAACCTATTAATCCGATACACTGCTGCCGACCCGTCGGCAGCTTTTCTATTCGGCAACTGCTCCGACAAGTTTTCCCTTTCCCTAATTCGTTTTTTTTTAGTACAATTAGATATTAGTGATATTTGAAAGAGGTCGATATAATGGCAAATCCGATTTCAATTGATACAGAGATGATTACACTCGGACAATTCTTGAAATTAGCCGATGTGATTCAGTCTGGCGGTATGGCGAAGTGGTTTTTAAGCGAGCATGAAGTGCTTGTGAACAACGAGCCGGACAACCGCCGAGGCAGAAAGCTGTATGTTGGAGATGTGGTAGAGATTGAAGGATTTGGTTCATTTCAAGTCGTCAATTAAAGCGGGTGACACTGATTGTATATCCAGAACTTAGAACTGACATCTTACCGCAACTACGACCATGCTGAACTTCAATTTGAAAATAAAGTAAATGTGATCATCGGTGAAAACGCCCAGGGGAAGACAAACCTCATGGAGGCGATCTATGTCTTGTCTATGGCGAAATCGCACAGGACATCAAATGACAAAGAACTTATACGGTGGGACAAAGACTATGCTAAAATAGAGGGAAGAGTGATGAAGCAAAACGGGGCGATCCCGATGCAGCTCGTCATCTCCAAAAAAGGTAAAAAGGGCAAGGTCAATCATATTGAACAGCAAAAGCTCAGCCAGTATGTCGGGGCCCTCAACACCATTATGTTTGCGCCGGAAGATTTAAATCTTGTAAAGGGAAGCCCTCAAGTGAGAAGGCGGTTTCTTGACATGGAAATCGGACAGGTTTCTCCCGTCTACCTTCATGACCTTTCTCTTTACCAGAAAATCCTTTCCCAGCGGAATCATTTTTTAAAACAGCTGCAAACAAGAAAACAAACAGACCGGACGATGCTCGATGTTTTGACCGATCAGCTTGTGGAAGTTGCAGCAAAAGTCGTCGTAAAACGCCTGCAGTTTACAGCACAGCTCGAAAAATGGGCGCAGCCCGTCCATGCAGGCATCTCAAGAGGGCTTGAAGAACTGACCTTGAAGTACCATACAGCTCTTGATGTATCAGATCCCGTAGACTTGTCGAAAATAGGAGATAGCTATCAAGAAGCGTTTTCTAAATTAAGAGAAAAAGAAATCGAGCGCGGTGTTACTTTGTCAGGGCCTCATCGTGACGATGTCCTTTTCTATGTGAACGGACGCGATGTGCAGACGTATGGTTCTCAAGGACAGCAGCGAACGACGGCGTTGTCCCTTAAGCTGGCGGAGATTGACCTGATCCATGAAGAAATCGGAGAATATCCCATTTTACTATTGGATGATGTACTGAGTGAACTGGATGATTATCGCCAGTCACACTTGCTTCATACGATCCAAGGCCGTGTACAAACGTTTGTCACAACGACAAGCGTTGATGGCATTGATCACGAAACCTTACGTCAAGCAGGAATGTTCCGTGTGCAAAATGGTGCGTTAGTGAAGTGAAGAAATGAGGTGAGCAATTGTATATTCATTTAGGTGATGACTTTGTGGTTTCAACACGAGATATTGTCGGCATTTTTGACTTTAAAGCCAACATGTCGCCTATTGTTGAAGAATTTCTGAAAAAACAGAAACACAAGGTGGTGCCTTCCGTAAACGGCACGCCCAAATCTATCGTAGTCACGGTTCAGAATATATATTACTCTCCCTTATCTTCCAGCACATTAAAAAAACGTGCGCAATTTATGTTTGAAATAGATTCTTAGAAATTTTTATCACGAATATATCGTTTAGAAAAGTGTAGGTGAATGACGTGGCTATGGAACAGCAGCAAAACAGTTATGATGAAAATCAGATACAGGTACTAGAAGGATTGGAAGCTGTTCGTAAAAGACCGGGGATGTATATCGGCTCGACAAACAGCAAAGGCCTTCACCACCTGGTATGGGAAATTGTCGACAATAGTATTGACGAAGCCCTCGCCGGTTATTGTAAAGATATCAATATTCAAATCGAAAAAGACAACAGTATCACGGTTGTAGATAATGGCCGCGGTATTCCAGTCGGTATTCATGAAAAAATGGGCCGTCCTGCGGTAGAAGTCATTATGACGGTGCTTCATGCCGGAGGAAAATTTGACGGAAGCGGCTATAAAGTATCCGGTGGATTACACGGTGTAGGTGCGTCGGTCGTGAACGCACTATCAACAGAGCTTGATGTGACGGTTCACCGTGACGGTAAAATTCATCGCCAAACCTATAAACGCGGAGTTCCGGTTTCAGACCTTGAAATCATTGGCGAAACGGATCATACAGGAACGACGACACATTTTGTCCCGGATCCTGAAATTTTCACAGAAACAACTGAGTATGATTATGATCTGCTTGCCAACCGCGTGCGTGAATTAGCCTTTTTGACAAAGGGCGTAAACATCACGATCGAAGATAAACGTGAAGGGCAAGAGCGTAAAAACGAGTACCATTACGAAGGCGGAATTAAAAGTTATGTAGAATATTTAAACCGTTCTAAAGAAGTTGTCCATGAAGAGCCGATTTACATTGAAGGCGAAAAGGACGGCATTACGGTTGAAGTGGCTTTACAATACAATGACAGCTACACAAGCAACATTTACTCGTTTACAAACAACATTAACACGTACGAAGGCGGTACCCATGAAGCTGGCTTCAAAACGGGCCTGACTCGTGTTATCAACGACTATGCCAGAAAAAAAGGTCTTATTAAAGAAAATGACCCCAACCTAAGCGGAGATGATGTAAGAGAAGGGCTGACCGCGATTATTTCAATCAAACACCCTGATCCGCAGTTTGAGGGCCAAACGAAAACAAAGCTAGGCAACTCAGAAGCTCGGACCATCACTGATACGTTATTTTCTGCGGCAATGGAAACATTTATGCTGGAAAATCCAGATGCGGCCAAAAAAATTGTCGATAAAGGTTTAATGGCGGCAAGAGCTAGAATGGCTGCGAAAAAAGCGCGTGAACTTACACGCCGCAAGAGCGCTTTGGAAATTTCAAACCTTCCCGGTAAGCTAGCGGACTGCTCTTCAAAAGATCCGAGCATTTCCGAGTTATATATCGTAGAGGGTGACTCTGCCGGTGGATCTGCTAAACAAGGACGGGACAGACATTTCCAAGCTATTTTGCCGCTTAGAGGTAAGATCTTGAACGTTGAAAAAGCAAGACTGGACAAGATCCTTTCTAACAACGAAGTTCGCTCTATGATTACAGCACTTGGCACAGGTATTGGGGAAGATTTCAACCTGGAGAAAGCCCGATACCATAAAGTTGTCATTATGACAGATGCCGATGTTGACGGTGCGCACATCAGAACCCTGCTGTTAACGTTCTTTTACAGATATATGCGCCAAATTATCGAAAATGGCTATGTGTACATTGCACAGCCGCCGCTCTACAAGGTTCAACAGGGGAAACGTGTTGAATATGCGTACAATGACAAGGAGCTTGAAGACTTGTTAAAAACGCTTCCTCAAACACCTAAGCCTGGATTGCAGCGTTACAAAGGTCTTGGTGAAATGAATGCCACCCAGCTATGGGAGACAACCATGGATCCTAGCTCTAGAACG
This sequence comes from Bacillus sp. ATD, assembly GCF_050585765.1. Taxonomy (NCBI): domain Bacteria; kingdom Bacillati; phylum Bacillota; class Bacilli; order Caryophanales; family Bacillaceae; genus Bacillus; species Bacillus sp. ATD. Next base: position 239,166 of record NZ_JBOBQH010000006.1, read on the forward strand.
CTGCTACAGGTAACTCTTGAAGATGCAATGGATGCGGATGAGACTTTTGAAATGCTTATGGGCGACAAAGTAGAACCGCGCCGAAACTTCATAGAAGCAAATGCGAGATACGTTAAAAATCTTGACATCTAATCATAAAAAGCCTTATTTCCAATAAGAAATAAGGCTTTTTTCTAAACAAGATCAGATGCAGCAATGCTTGCAATACCTATATATTCTAGCAATTTAATGTGTATAATCATAAGTTTATTGATATAATGGAGAATAGTGAAATCGTATTGAAGGTCATAATGGACAATCTACTCCCACATATTTCATGTGATACTTCAGGGAGGTTTTTTAATGAGTGAACAAAACACACCACAAGTTCGTGAAATAAATATCAGTCAGGAAATGCGTACGTCCTTCTTGGATTATGCAATGAGCGTTATCGTATCCCGTGCTCTTCCGGATGTTCGTGACGGTTTAAAGCCGGTTCATAGACGGATTTTATATGCAATGAATGATTTGGGCATGACAAGTGACAAGCCTTATAAAAAATCCGCGCGTATCGTTGGAGAAGTTATCGGGAAATACCACCCGCACGGTGATTCAGCGGTATATGAATCCATGGTCAGAATGGCTCAGGATTTCAACTACCGTTATATGCTCGTTGACGGTCACGGAAACTTCGGTTCTGTTGACGGAGACTCAGCGGCTGCCATGCGTTATACAGAAGCAAGAATGTCTAAAATCTCGATGGAAATTCTTCGAGACATCACAAAAGACACAATCGATTATCAGGATAACTATGACGGTTCAGAAAGAGAACCTGTCGTTATGCCTTCGAGGTTCCCAAATCTGCTCGTGAACGGTGCTGCCGGCATTGCGGTAGGTATGGCAACAAACATTCCTCCGCACCAGCTGGGAGAAATCATTGACGGTGTACTTGCTGTCAGTGAGAATCCGGACATTACAATTCCAGAGCTTATGGAAGTCATTCCAGGTCCTGATTTCCCGACTGCGGGTCAAATCTTGGGCCGAAGCGGTATACGGAAAGCATACGAATCTGGCCGAGGCTCTATTACAATTCGGGCAAAAGCTGAGATCGAACAAACATCTTCAGGTAAAGAAAGAATTATTGTTACAGAGTTGCCTTACCAAGTAAATAAGGCGAAACTAATCGAGAAAATTGCTGATCTCGTTAGGGATAAAAAGATAGAGGGCATTACAGATCTGCGTGATGAGTCAGATCGTACAGGTATGAGAATTGTCATTGAAATTAGACGTGATGCTAATGCAAATGTCATTCTAAACAATCTGTACAAACAAACTGCTCTACAGACATCTTTTGGTATCAACTTGCTTGCACTTGTTGATGGTCAGCCGAAAGTTTTAACTCTTAAGCAATGCCTGGAGCATTACCTTGACCACCAAAAAGTCGTAATTAGACGCCGTACTGCCTATGAATTGCGTAAAGCGGAAGCGAGAGCTCACATCCTTGAAGGCTTGAGAGTTGCTCTGGATCATCTCGATGCAGTTATTTCCCTTATCCGTAATTCTCAAACGGCTGAAATTGCGAGAACAGGTTTAATTGAACAATTCTCACTGACAGAGAAGCAAGCACAAGCGATCCTTGATATGAGGCTCCAGCGTTTAACAGGACTGGAACGTGAAAAGATCGAAGAAGAATACCAATCTCTTGTTAAATTAATTGCAGAGCTAAAAGACATCTTGGCAAATGAATATAAAGTGCTTGAGATTATTCGTGAAGAACTCACGGAAATCAAAGAGCGTTTTAACGATGAAAGACGTACTGAGATCGTCACTTCTGGACTAGAGACAATTGAAGATGAAGATCTCATTGAGAGAGAAAATATCGTCGTCACTCTGACACACAACGGGTACATCAAACGTCTTCCTGCATCAACTTATCGCAGTCAAAAACGAGGCGGTAAAGGTGTACAAGGAATGGGAACAAACGAAGATGATTTCGTTGAGCATTTGATCTCTACGTCAACTCATGACACGATTCTCTTCTTCTCAAACAAGGGAAAAGTGTATCGTGCAAAAGGGTATGAAATCCCTGAATACGGCAGAACAGCAAAAGGAATCCCGATTATTAACCTGCTGGAAGTAGAAAAGGGTGAATGGATCAACGCGATTATTCCTGTCACGGAATTCAATGCGGAGCTTTACCTTTTCTTCACAACAAAGCACGGGGTTTCAAAACGAACTTCGCTGTCTCAATTCGCTAATATCCGCAACAATGGCCTAATCGCTTTGAGTCTTCGTGAGGATGATGAACTGATGGGTGTACGTCTGACTGATGGTACAAAACAAATCATCATCGGAACGAAAAACGGTTTACTGATCCGTTTCCCTGAAACAGATGTCCGGGAGATGGGAAGAACTGCGGCAGGCGTAAAAGGCATCACCCTGACAGATGACGACGTTGTTGTCGGCATGGAGATATTAGAGGAAGAGTCACACGTCCTTATCGTAACTGAAAAAGGATACGGAAAACGGACTCCGGCTGAAGAGTACAGAACCCAAAGCCGGGGCGGAAAAGGACTCAAAACAGCAAAAATCACCGAGAATAACGGTCAACTAGTAGCAGTGAAAGCTACTAAAGGTGAAGAGGATCTAATGATTATTACAGCCAGCGGCGTACTCATTAGAATGGACATCAGTGATATCTCAATCACCGGACGTGTCACTCAAGGTGTGCGTCTCATCAGAATGGCAGAAGAAGAACATGTTGCTACAGTGGCTTTAGTAGAGAAAAACGAAGAAGATGAGAATGAAGAAGAACAAGAAGAAGTGTGAGAAAAAGCGCAGCTAAAATAGCTGCGCTTTTTTGTTTTATTCCTCTTTACAGTCTTAAAAATTATGGTATAATCATTTTTGTTGTCTTTTAAAAGACGCAAACGTAACAATCATGACTACTAAAAACTTTTTCAAAAAAGTGTTGACCTAGTTAACTAAAAATGTTACTATTAAGTAGTCGCTTCGAGAGAAGCACAC